>CAYMSU010000029.1:0-22625 GCA_964393165.1 uncultured Enterobacteriaceae bacterium | reverse complement strand
CCAGGTCGACGATCCGGAGCTGCTGGAGCTGGTGGAGATGGAGGTCCGGGAGCTCCTCGAGGAGTACGAGTTCCCTGGCGACGAGACGCCGGTGATCAAGGGCAGCGCGCTCAAGGCGCTGGAAGGGGACACGTCGGACATCGGGGTCCCTGCGATCAAGGAGCTGATGGCGGCGGTAGACGAGTACGTGCCGACGCCAGAGCGGGCGGTGGACCTACCTTTCCTGATGCCGGTGGAGGACGTGTTCACGATCTCGGGTCGCGGAACGGTGGCGACGGGCCGCGTGGAGAGCGGGATCGTCCGCGTGGGCGAGACGGTGGAGATCGTGGGCATCCGGGACACGTCCGCGACGACGGTGACGGGGGTGGAGATGTTCCGGAAGCTGCTGGACGAAGGGCAGGCGGGGGACAACATCGGCGCCCTGCTTCGAGGCATCAAGCGGACGGACATCGAGCGCGGTCAGGTGCTCGCGAAGCCTGGGTCGATCACCCCTCACACGAAGTTCGAGGGTGAGGTGTACATCCTGAAGAAGGAGGAGGGCGGTCGCCACAAGCCGTTCTTCGCCGGGTACCGACCGCAGTTCTACTTCCGGACGACAGACGTGACGGGCTCGATCACGCTGCCGGAGGGTGTGGAGATGGTGATGCCGGGCGATCGTGTGACGCTGGCGGTGGAGCTGATCACGCCGATCGCGATGGCGGAGCAGCTGCGGTTCGCGATCCGCGAGGGTGGCCGGACCGTCGGCGCCGGCGTCGTCTCCAAGATCAGCGACTAGGGGTAGCAAGATGGCCACCGGCAACAAGATCCGCATCCGTCTCAAGGCGTACGACCACAAGCTGCTCGACAAGTCTGCGCGAGAGATCGTGGAGACCGCGAAGCGGACGGGCGTGGACATTCGTGGGCCGTTTCCGCTTCCCACGACCGTGAATCGGTGGACCGTCCTTCGTGGGCCTCACATCGACAAGAAGTCTCGTGAGCAGTTCGAGCGCCGGACTCACCACCGGCTGCTCGACATTCTCGAGCCCACCCAGCAGACCGTCGATGCACTCATGAAGCTGGACCTGTCTGCGGGTGTGCACGTCGAGATCAAGCTCTCGTAGGCTCGGCTCCGCTCGCGGCCTCCCGACTAGACTACACTTTACGACCGAGTTTCTGTCATGGCGACCATCGATGTCCACAACCCCCAGCGTGACAAAGTCGGTAAGCTCGACCTCGCCGACTCCGTGTTCGGGGCGGAGGTCCGTGAGCACCTGCTCTACGCCGCGGTGCGGTACCAGCGTGCGAAGGCGCGAGCTGGCACCCACAAGGTCAAGGAGCGCGCGGAGGTGCGCGGTGGCGGCAGGAAGCCCTGGCGCCAGAAGGGAACGGGCCGTGCCCGCCAGGGCTCCATCCGCTCGCCACAGTGGCGTGGGGGGGGGATCGTGCATGGCCCACGCGTGCGTAGCCACGCGCACAAGCTGAACAAGCGGGCTCGGCGCGCCGCCTTGGTGAGCGCGCTGTCGCGCCGCGTGCAGGAGTCCGCCATTGTCGTGCTCGACGACTGGCAGCTCGCCGACTTCCGCACCAAGACCGTGGCGGAGTTCATGAGCCGCTTCGAGCTCTCCGACATGCTTCTCGTGGCCGCCCGGGACGAGCGGCTGGAACGCTCCGCTCGCAATCTCCCCAACGTCTCGTTCCTTCCTCCGGAAGGACTGAACGTCTACGACGTGCTTCGGCGGCGCAATCTCGTGCTCACGCGGGCCGCCGTCGACGCCATCACCGCGCGTCTGGAGGGTCGTCATGGCGACGATGCAGATTAAGGACACGCTGGTTCGGCCCTTGGTCACCGAGAAGTCTACGACGGCTCTCGGAAGCGACCGGACCTACGCGTTCGAGGTGTCAATCGACGCCTCCAAGCCTCAGATCCGGCGCGCGGTGGAGGGCTTCTACGGCGTGGCCGTAGAGCGCGTTCGCACCCTGGTCGTGCGGGGCAAGGTCAAGCGCTTTGGCCGTCGGTTCGGGAAGCGTAAGAACTGGAAGAAGGCCTACGTGACCCTCTCCGAGGGCCACGAGTTGAATCTGTTCGAGTAGGACGACCACGATGGGTGTCAAGAAGCACAAGCCGACGAGCGCGGGGCGCCGCGGGATGACCGGTCCGGACTTCGCCGAGGTCACGAGGTCGCAGCCGGAGAAGTCGCTGTTGGCACCCCTTCCCAAGAAGGCGGGGCGCAACAACCGTGGGCGAATCACGGTGCGGCACCAGGGCGGGGGGCACAAGCGCAAGTACCGGCTGATCGACTTTCGCCGTGACAAGTGGGGTGTGCCCGGTCGTGTCGCCGAGATCGAGTACGATCCCAACCGGTCTGCCCGGATCGCCCTGATCCACTACGTAGATGGTGAAAAGCGGTACATCCTCCATCCGGTGGGGCTTCGTGTCGGCGACGAGGTGCTGGCCTCCAACACGGCGGACATTCGACCCGGCAACTGCTTGGAGCTCGAGAGCATCCCGCTCGGAACTGCCGTGCACAACATCGAGATGTCGCTCGGTCGTGGGGGCCAGATGTGCAGGTCTGCCGGCACCTCGGCTCAGGTGATGGCGAAGGAGGCTGGCTATGTGCTGCTTCGCCTGCCTTCTGGAGAGCTGCGCAACGTCTGGGGGAAGAACCGGGCCACGATCGGGCAGGTGGGCAACACCGAGCACGAGAACATGGTGGTCGGGAAGGCGGGCCGAAAGCGCTGGCTCGGGGTGCGGCCCACCGTTCGAGGAACGGCGATGAACCCGGTCGACCACCCCCATGGGGGCGGTGAGGGTCGGGCGAAGGGGCGTCACCCCGTCACTCCGTGGGGCAAGCCCACCAAGGGTGCCCGCACGAGGCGACGGAAGAAGCCGTCGACCCGATTCATTCTCAAGCGTCGCAACTCGAGGTAGGTCATGGCACGCTCCATCAAGAAGGGTCCGTTCATCGACGGCCACCTGCTGCGGAAGGTTCGCGAGGCTCGAGAGTCGTCGAGCAACCGCGTGATCAAGACCTGGTCGCGACGGTCGACGATCACGCCCGAGATGATCGGGCTCACGCTTGCCGTCCACAACGGAAAGCAGTTCGTGCCGGTGTACGTGACCGAGCAGATGATCGGACACAAGCTCGGCGAGTTCTCCGCTACGCGCACCTTCCGGGGCCACGCGGCCGACCGGAAGGGCAAGGTCAGGTAGGAACATGCAGAGTAGCGCCAAGCTCCGGTATGCCCGCGTGTCGCCGCAGAAAGCCCGCCTGGTCGCGAATCTCGTCCGAGGCCGAGACGTGCCGGAGGCGATCGAGATGCTGACCTACGTGCAGAAGAAGTCGGCTCCCATCATCCGCAAGCTGCTCGAGGCGGCGGTTGCGAGTGCGGAGCAGACGGCGGAGCAGCAGGACGTCGACCTGGACATCGACCGGCTGTTCGTCCGCACGATCTTCGTCGACCAGGGGCCTTCGCTTCGGCGCTTTCGCCCGCGGGCACAGGGTCGCGCGACCCGAATCCAGAAGAAGACGAGCCACATCACCGTGCAGCTCGACGTTCGAGACTCCGAAGACTCCGAGGACTGAGCATGGGTCAGAAGGTACATCCGGTCGGCTTTCGTGTGGGGATCACGCGCGGCTGGGACTCCAAGTGGTTCGCCGACAAGGACTACGGCCGGTACGTGGCCGAGGACCTGGCCATCCGTGCCCACGTGAAGAAGAAGCTGAACTCGGCTGGCATCTCTCGGATTCTGATCGAGCGCGCCGCGAACAAGGCGAAGGTGTTCATTCATGCGGCCAAGCCGGGAATCATCTTGGGTAAGCGGGCGACCGGCCTCGACGCGCTGCGTGCCGAGCTCCAGACGCTGACCTCGACCGACGTGTACGTCCACATCATGGAGGTTCGCAAAGTCGAGACAGAGGCCGTGCTCGTTGCGGAGAACATCGGGGCACAGCTCGTCAAGCGAGTCAGCTTTCGGCGAGCGATGAAGAAGGCCATCACGCAGGCGCGCCGCGCAGGCGCGAAGGGCATCAAGGTGATGTGCGCCGGACGTCTCGGGGGCTCCGAGATGTCGCGTACAGAGTGGTACCGCGAGGGGCGTGTGCCTCTCCACACATTGCGGGCTGACGTGGACTACGGCTTGGCCGAGGCGAAGACCTCCTACGGAGTGATCGGCGTCAAGGTCTGGATTTTCAAGGGTGAGCTCCTCGGTGAGGATGCTGTTCCTGCCTAGCGCTCGTAGGCAGAGCGGGAGATGACATGCTTGCGCCCAAACGTGTGCGCCGCCGTCGCGTACAGAAAGGCAAGATGGGTGGCTTCGCGTACCGCGGGTCCGAGATCTCGTTCGGAGACTTCGGGCTGCAGGCCACCGGTCGGGGATTCGTGACTGCTCGCCAGATCGAGGCTGCGCGGATCGCGATGACCCGGCACATCAAGCGCGGCGGGAAGGTCTGGATCCGGATCTTCCCTGATAAGCCGCTGTCCAAGAAGCCGCTCGAGACCCGCATGGGGAAGGGGAAAGGCGCGCCGGACCGTTGGGTTGCGGTGGTGAAGCCAGGGCGCATCATGTACGAGCTCGATGGCGTCTCCGAGGACATCGCCCGAGAGGCGTTTCGGTTGGCGGGGCACAAGCTTGGAATCGGCACACGGTTCGTCAAGCGCGACGACGAGGTGCTGTGATGGCGGGGCTCGGAGAGATGGGCGACGAGGCTGTGGTCCACAAGGTGCTCACGCTCGAGCGCGACTTGGTCGCAGCTCGCTTCAGGCACAGCCTGAACCAGCTCGAGAACACGGCGTCTCTGCGCGGGCTCCGCAGGGAGATCGCACGCCTTCGGACGGAGATGCGCCGCCGCGAGAGAGAGCAGGAACTACCTAAGGACTCCCTGCTACACCGTTTCCGGGGCAGCTTCCAGGGGGAGTCGGCAGCGTCGGGCGAGCCTGCGGAGGCAGGCGAGAAGGGCGGCTTCCTCTCTGGAATCGTTGACAGGCTGACGGGCAAGGACTAAGATGCGCTGCGCGCTCGTGCGCGCCTGGGCACCTCTGCGGGGGTGCTGGCTACGGCCACCACAGCTGAGCGTCCCGGAGACGGGAGACCCCAGCTGAAGAAGCCGAACCCGTCCTTCGGGCTCGGCTCGCAGTGAGACAAGGCTCGCTTCGCGAGCGTCAGAGGTACCGATGAGCACCGAGAACCCCACCGGCACCCGGCGGGTCCTGATTGGCAAGGTCGTGTCTGACAAGATGGACAAGACGGTCACCGTCGAGGTGACCCGGACCGTTCGTCATCGGCGGTACCACAAGTTCGTCACGCGGCGGAAGAAGTACATGGCCCACGACGAGAACAACGAGTGTCGGGTCCACGACACGGTTGTGATCAGAGAGAGTCGCCCCTTGTCGCGCCACAAGCGCTGGGTCGTCGTCGAGCGCCGCTAGGCGCAGGCGGCGAGTCGGAGGTTCCCGTGATTCAGACCGAGAGTGTGCTCGAGGTCGCCGACAACAGCGGCGCGAAGCGAGTGAAGTGCATCAAGGTGCTCGGCGGCTCCAAGCGAAAGTATGCGCGCGTCGGCGACATCATCGTGGTGTCTGTCAAGGACGCGGCGCCCAATGGAAAGGTCAAGAAGGGCCAGATCGCTCGGGCCGTGGTGGTACGCACGCGCAAGGAAGTGCGCCGGGTCGACGGCAGCTACATCCGCTTCGACAGCAACAGCGCGGTCTTGATCAACAAGGAAAACGAGCCTGTCGGCACCCGGATCTTCGGTCCGATTGCGCGTGAGCTCCGGGCCAAGCGCTTCATGCGCATCGTGGTCCTGGCTCCCGAGGTTCTCTAGCTCCGATGGGATGGAGTGGTTCGATGTCAGGCACCCGAAACAAGTGTCGTATCCGCAGCAACGACCAGGTGATCGTTGTCGCGGGGAAGGACAAGGGCAAGGTGGGCCGCGTGGTGCGCGTGCTGCCGGCCTCCCGGCAGGTGGTGGTCGAGGGTGTGCGCGTCGTGCGGAGGCATCGTCGCCCGGCCGGTGGCATGCCCGGCGGAATCGTCGAGAAGGAGATGCCCATCGACATCTCCAACGTCGCCCTCTGGAATGCGGAGGAGGGCCGGCGCGTGAAGGTGGGTGTCAAGGTTCTCGACGATGGCCGCAAGGTGCGAATCGACCGGCGCTCCGGCGCCGTGCTGGATCAGGACTGAGGCCGACATGGAAAGCAGCTACGTCCCCCGTCTCCGCCGAAAGTACGACGACCAGGTCAAGGGCCAGCTCCGTGAGGAGTTCTCGTACTCGAACGTCATGGAGGTCCCGCGGCTCACCAAGGTCGTGCTCAACCTCTCCATGAAGGACGCGATTCAGAACGTGAAGCTCTTGGAGACGGCGGCGGAGGAACTGACCCTCATCGCCGGGCAGCGTGCCGTCATCGCGAGGGCTCGGAAGTCGATCGCGAACTTCAAGCTCCGAGAGGGTATGCCGATCGGCGCCCGGGTCACGCTGCGAGGAACCCGCATGTGGGAGTTCCTCGACCGCCTCATCACCGTCGCGATGCCGCGGATCCGGGACTTCCGGGGCGTGAACCCGCGCGCGTTCGATGGCCGCGGAAACTACTCGCTCGGAATCACTGAGCAGATCATCTTCCCGGAGATCGACTACGACAAGGTCAGTCGCATCAGCGGGATGAACATCGCCTTCGTGACCACGGCGAATACGGATGAAGAGGGGCGCTCCCTGCTCCGGAACCTCGGGATGCCCTTTGCTAACTGATCACACGCACACTTCCCTCCAGCTCGAGGCGGCGCCAGTTCGCGTCGGCCCGAGTATTGCCGAGGAACTCCCAGCCATGGAGTTCGGTCCATGTCGATGACTGACCCGATTGCCGACATGCTCTCGCGCATTCGCAATGCGCAGCTGGCGGGACACCGCTCGCTGGTTCTGCCCCGCTCGAACCTCAAGCTGGCCATCGCCAGGATCTTGAAGAACGAAGGGTTCGTCGAGGGCTTCGTGGAGGAGCAGAAGGGCCCGCAGGGTGGCATCAAGATCTTCTTGAAGTACGACACCGGCAATCGAGGCATCATTCGGGGCCTTCAGCGGGTCAGCAAGCCCAGTCGTCGGGTCTACGTAGGCAAAGACGACATCCCGCGCGTTCGCAACGGCCTGGGCGTCGTCATCTTGACCACTCCGCGGGGTGTCCTCACCGATGCCCAGGCCCGTAAGGCCGGCGTGGGCGGTGAAGTCCTCTGTCGGGTCTGGTGAGGTAGTCATGTCTCGGATCGGAAAGCTGCCAATCGCGATGCCTTCGGGCGTCACCGTCCAGGTCGGCGAGCAGGAGGTGTCGGTGCAGGGGCCGAAGGGGAAGCTCTCCCAGGCTCTCGTCTCCGACGTCCGAGTCGAGATCGAGGATGGTCACGTCGTCGTCCACCGCGAGAACGATGCCCGGCAGACGCGGGCCAATCACGGGCTCATGAGGGCCTTGCTCGCGAACATGGTCACCGGAGTGAGTACGGGTTTCGCGAAGAAGCTGCAGGTCATCGGCGTCGGCTACCGCGCCGACATCAAGGGCAAGCAGCTGGTGCTGAACGTCGGATACTCGCACCCCGTGAACTATGCGATCCCCGACGGTATCACCATCGAGGCGGACAAGGAAAACGTGATCACCGTCTCCGGCATCGATCGCCAGCAGGTTGGGCAGGTGGCCGCGGAGATCCGCGCCTTCCGCAAGCCCGACGCCTACAAGGGCAAGGGCGTTCGGTACGTCGGCGAGCACATCAGCCTCAAGGCTGGCAAGAGCGCGAAGTAGCGAGGACGGCATGGGCAAGACCAATTCAAAATTTGCGTCTCGGCTGCGGCGGAAGGCCCACATCCGCAAGGTGGTCCGTGGAACACCGGAGCGTCCTCGCCTCACGGTGTACCGCTCGGCCAAGCACATCTACGCCCAGCTCATCGATGACCTCGAGGGCAAGACCATCTGCGCGGCAAGCAGCCTGAAGATGGAGTTCGACGACGGCGCGTCCGGCGGGAATCGTGCCGGCGCTGCCGCGGTGGGCAAGGCGATGGCCGAGGCGGCCCTCGCCCAGGATGTGAAGCAAGTCGTGTTCGACAGAAACGGGTACCTCTACCACGGTCGCGTCGCGGCGCTCGCAGATGCGGCGCGCGAAGCTGGCCTGCAGTTCTAAGGAGGCGCGCATGGCCAATCGGCGCCGTCGCGACGAGGAAGAAAGCAACCTCATCGAGAAGGTCATCTACATCAATCGCGTGGCGAAGGTGGTCAAGGGTGGCCGCCGCTTCAGCTTCTCCGCGATTGTCGTGGTGGGCGACGGCGATGGCCAGGTCGGGGTTGGCTTTGGCAAGGCGAACGAGGTGCCCGAGGCCATTCGTAAGGGCACCGAGCGTGCTCGCCGCACGATGCACCAGATCCCGCTGGTCACCGGCACCATTCCCCACCTCATCGAGGGGCGCTTCGGTGCGGGTCACGTGCTCCTCCGGCCAGCTGCGCCCGGTACGGGCGTCATCGCGGGTCCCACGGTGCGTGCGATCATGGAGTGCCTGGGAGTCCGCAACGTGCTCACCAAGTCGCTTCGCAGCTCCAACCCCCACAATGTCGTGCGGGCCGTGATGGATGCACTCCTCAATCTCGAGAGCGCGGAGCAGTACGCCAATCGGACGGGCAAGGACCTCGAGGAGGTCTACCACAACCACACGGTGCGGCCGACGGCGGCCTCCGCTGCGCCGGTGCAGGAGGCCTGATGCAGCGTCTCAAGGTCACGTTGAGGGGGAGTCCCATCGGGGCGAACCCGAACCAGGTGGAGAACCTCAAGGGCCTGGGGCTGCGTCGTGTCGGGCAGTCCCGGCTGCTGGAGAACACCCCCGCTGTCCGGGGGATGGTCAAGAAGGTGCTTCACCTCCTCGAGGTCGAAGAGGTCGAGAGCTAGGGCAACCGGCTCGGGAGATTCGATGGCAAACGAACTTTCCAATCTGCGGCCCGCTGCCGGTGAACGCCGCGACCGCACCCGAGTGGGTCGCGGCGAGGGCGCTGGCAAGGGCAAGACCGCGGGTCGAGGCACCAAGGGTGCGCAGGCGCGCTCCGGGTACCGCCGTCGTGCGGGCTTCGAGGGCGGCCAGATGCCGCTGCACCGGCGGCTTCCGAAGTTCGGGTTCAAGAACCCGTTCTCCAAGGAGTTCACCGAGATCAACGTCGAGCGTCTCGGGCGCCTGCCGGCTGGCACGGTGGTCACCGAGGAGCTGCTGAAGTCCCGGGGACTCGTCAGCCGCATCGGTAAGGATGGAGTGAAGGTCCTCGGCCGGGGTGAGCTCGGGGTTGCCCTGCACGTGCGCGTGTCCAAGTTGTCCCGCGCCGCGGCCGAGAAGATCGTCGCTGCGGGCGGAACCACTGAAGGAGACGTGCCCGCCTGATACAAGCAGGCGCAGCACCATCCCACCTCGCTCTCGCGACCTGGAAGGCCTGTGGCGAACATCATCTCCGAGATCTGGGCGATGGAGGACCTGCGCAAGCGGGTCCTCTTCACGCTGGGGATGCTGGCGATCTACCGCCTGGGCATCTTCATCCCGGCGCCTGGGATCAACCGAGCCGCGCTCTCGGACTTCTTCTCCCAGCAGTCGAACACGATGTTCGGGCTCTACAACATGTTCTCGGGGGGCGCCTTCGAGCAGTTCAGCGTCTTCGTGCTCGGGATCATGCCCTACATCACGGCCAGCATCATCATGCAGCTCATGGCCGAGATGGTTCCTGCCCTCAAGCGAATCAAGGATGAGGGTCAGTCCGGTCGCAACCGGATCACCCAATACACCCGATACATGACCATCGGGATCGCCTTGTTCCAGAGCTACGGGCTGTCCGTGGGCATGGAGCAGCTGAAGGTCGGAGCGGTGAACATCGTGAGCGATCCGGGGTGGGGCTTCCGCTTGCTCACGATGATCACGATGACCGGTGGCGCTTGCTTCGTGATGTGGCTCGGCGAGCAGATGACGGAGCGCGGAATCGGCAACGGCGCGTCCATCATCATCACGTGCGGCATCATCGCTGCGGTTCCCTCCGGCATCATGCAGCTCTTCTCGCTCGTCAACCTCGGGGAGATGAACCTGCTGCAGGCCACCCTGCTGATCGTGTTCATGTTCCTCGTGGTCTATGCCATCGTGTTCATCGAGCGGGGGCAGCGCAGAATCCCGCTGCAATACGCGAAGCGGGTGCTTGGTCGAAGGGTGTACGAGGGGCAGACGACCTACCTCCCCCTCAAGGTCAACATCGCGGGGGTCATTCCGCCGATCTTCGCCTCGTCGCTGCTGATGTTCCCGAGCACCATCGGACAGTTCTACGACAGCGCGATGCTCCAGTGGCTCTCGGGTGCGTTCTTCCCTGGTCGTTGGCTGTACAACGTGGTCTACGCGGTGTTGATCATCTTCTTCGCGTTCTTCTACACCGCGATCACGTTCAACCCGGAGGACGTGGCAGAGAACCTGAAGAAGCAGGGTGGATACATCCCCAAGGTTCGCCCTGGCAAGGAGACGGCCTCGTACCTCGACTGGTTGCTGACGCGGCTCACATCCGGAGGGGCGGTCTACCTGTCTGCCATCTGCATTCTTCCGACGGTCCTGATCGCCACGTTCAACGTGCCCTTCTACTTCGGGGGGACCGGGCTGCTGATCATCGTGGGCGTCACGCTCGACACCGTCGCGCAGATTGAGGCCCAGCTCGCCACCAAGCACTACGACGGCTCCGTCGCCACCCAGGGTGGGCGCATCAAGGGGCGGCGTCAGCAGCTGGGTGGCCAAGGGCCGTGGCTCTGATCGATGGCCAAGGTCAAGGATCCGTGGGAGCTGGCACTCATGCGTCAGAGCGGCAAGCGCCTCGCTGAGGTGGTGGAGCTGCTGCGTGAGAAGGTCGGCCCGGGCATCACGACCGCAGAGATCGATGCCCTCGCTGAGGAAGAGATCGCCAAGCGCGGGGGGCGTCCGTCGTTCAAGGGGTACAAGGCAGGGGGCACGATCCCGTTTCCTGCCACCATCTGCGCGTCGCCCAACGACCGGGTGGTGCACGGGTTCCCCGACCATGTGCCCCTGCAGGCTGGCGACATCGTGAGCGTCGATGTCGGGCTCATCTACGGCGGGTACCACGCCGACTGCGCATTCACGATGGCCATTGGTGAAGTGTCGCAGGAAGTTCGCCAGCTCCTTGACGAGACGGAGCAAAGCCTATACAGGGGCATTGCTCAGGCTGTGCCTGGGAACCGCATCGGAGACATCGGGCACGCCATTCAGTCCTACATCGAGCCCAAGGGGTACGGGGTCGTCCGCGACTTCGTCGGGCACGGGATAGGTCGGCTGCTCCACGAAACCCCCTCTGTGCCGAACTATGGCGCCCCAGGTCGGGGACATCGACTTCGGCCCGGCGTCTGCATCGCGATTGAGCCCATGATCACCATGGGCGACCATCGCACGAGGATGTTGGACGACGGGTGGACGGTGGTGACGGCTGACGGGAGCTTGGCAGCTCACTTCGAGCACACCGTGGCGGTGACCCCCCGGGGCCCAGAGATCCTGACCGTACTCGACTCCCAAGCGGCCCACCGGGCCTTGTCACTCGCGAACTCCACCACCCCCTCTCCCGGATAGACCGTGGCTCGCATCGAAGGCGTCGACCTTCCTCGGAACAAGCCGATCTGGATTGCCTTGACCTACATCTACGGAATCGGCCGCACGACCGCGGTGAAGATCGTGGCCGAGGCGCAGCTCGATCCGATGACCCGGGTGTTCCAGCTGTCTGACCACGAGGTCGCGCGCATCCGCGAGACGATCCAGTCGAGCTACGTCGTCGAGGGCGAGCTCCGCAAGGAGATCGCGATGAACATCAAGCGGCTCGTCGATCTCGGCGCCTACCGTGGCATCCGGCATCGCAAGAGCCTCCCTGTGCGTGGGCAGCGCACGCATACCAATGCGCGTACCCGCAAGGGCCCGCGGCGCACCGCCGCCAAGCGCAAGTAGCGACAACCACGAGCCGCACCCGCACTCCAACCGTCGGCCTCGCGCCGCTCTCCGAGATTTGCCATGCCAGCATCGCGCCGTTCGCAGAAGCGCAAGGTCAAGAAGAATATCCCGGCCGGAATCGCGCACATTCAGGCCACCTTCAACAACACGATCGTGACCATCACGGACTTGGCCGGCAACGCAGTGGCGTGGAGCTCGGCTGGCGTCATGCGCTTCAAGGGGTCCCGAAAGAGCACTCCCTTCGCCGCCCAGCTCGTGGCTGAGGATGCAGCTCGGAAGGCAATGGAGCACGGCATGAAGCAGGTCGGCGTCTTCGTGAAGGGGCCGGGAACGGGTCGGGAGTCCGCGTTGCGCGCGATCGCCAACACCGGGCTGAAGATCACGCACATCAAGGACGTGACGCCCATCCCGCACAACGGGTGCCGGCCGCCGAAGCGTCGCCGCGTCTGATTGTCCAGACCGGAAGGGTGGCTTCCGGTCCACCCTCCGTTACACCTCCTAGCAGGCTCGATCCCCACGTGTTGAGGGGCTCGAGCATCTGCTCTGGCGGCAGGTGGCCTTCTCGATTCCTCTGCCGTCGTGTCCCGTTCCAACACTCATCGCGTGAGCCCCGGGCGGAATCGCGGGCGCAGAAGCGAGGAGGACGTGCTGATGACCATGGAAGAGACCATCTACTCGAATTGGCGGACGCTCATCAAGCCGCGCCGCGTCGAGCGCGACGGGAAGTCGACCGAGCGCTACGGCAAGTTCGTGATTCGGCCACTCGAGCGAGGGTTCGGTACCACGCTCGGCAACTCCCTTCGCCGCATCCTGCTGTCCTCCCTCCAGGGGGCCTCGATCACGTCGGTGCGGATCGAGGGAGTGCTCCACGAGTTCTCCTTCATTCCGGGCATCGTCGAGGACGTGACCGACATCATCCTCAACTTCAAGGGGGTGCTGATCCGCGCGAGCACGCGCGAGACGGTGCATGGCCGCATCCATCGGAAGGGTGAGCCCAACGCCACGGTAGTCGTTCGTGCTGGAGACATGACCTTCGATGCGGATTGTGAGGTCCTGAATCCCGAGCATCCGCTCGCGACGCTGACCGAGGAAGGGGAGTTCGACTGCGAAGTCACCGTGGAGATGGGGAAGGGCTACGTGCCCGCTGCCCAGAACAAGAGTGAGGAGCAGCCAATCGATACGATTCCGGTCGACGCGATCTTCAGCCCTATCCAGCGGGTTCGCTACACGGTCACCAACGCCCGCGTGGGACAGCGTACTGACTACGACAAGCTCACGATGGAGATCTGGACCGATGGTTCGGTCGTGCCCGAGGATGCCATGGCGTTCTCCGCCAAGATCCTCAAGGAGCAGCTGCAGATCTTCATCAACTTCGCCGAGGAGGAGGAGCCCGAGCCGGAGGAGGTCGAAGAGGCCGAGCAGGAGTTCAACGAGGCCCTGTTCAAGCGGGTCGACGAGCTCGAGCTGTCCGTCCGATCCCAGAACTGCCTGCAAAATGCGGGCATCGAGTACATCTACCAGCTCGTCGAGAAGACAGAGGCGGAGATGCTCAAGACCAAGAACTTCGGCCGCAAGTCTCTCAACGAGATCAAGGAGATCCTGAGTGACCTCGGGTTGTCTCTCGGCATGAAGCTACACAACTTCCCCAAGCACAAGGTCGGCTGACCCGGACGGGCGTGCGCGTCGGCTCGGGCGCCGAGGCGCACGCCCCGTTAGTTGGACCGGCGGTCGGTAGGAGACAGCGATGCGTCACCGCAAGAGCGGGCGAAAGTTTGGGATGGACAGCTCCGCCCGCAAGGCGATGCTGCGCAACATGGTGACCTCCTTGATGGTCCACGGACAGATCCGCACGACAGAGGAGCGGGCAAAGGAGCTACGCCGGCATGCCGAGCGCCTGATCACCATCGGGAAGCGGGCTCCCTCGCCAAGTGACCTCGAGCGCCTCGAGGGAGACGAGCTGCAGCGGGCCCAGGCGCGCCGCGTGGCGGCATTCCGGCGTATCCGCCAGGTCGTCATGAGTGACGAAGCGGTTGGCCGGGTCATGCAGGAGTACGCCGACCGGTACCGCACCAGGCCAGGTGGGTACACGCGCGTGATCAAGGTAGGGCGGCCCCGTCCAGGGGACAATGCCCGCATGGCCGTAATCGCCTTGGTCAGCGAGGAGCACGTGCCCAAGTCGCGCGAGCGCGTCGTCTCCCCAGCGGAGGAGGCGGCAGAGATGGCGCCGGCGGTCGAGTCGGCGGCCCACGAGGAGTAGGATGGCGGAGAGCGTAGCCGCGATGCAACCGGAGGAAGGCAAGCTGGAAGTCGACGACCAGTTGGAGCGGTTCCGGGAGTATCTGGCCACGCAGGGCTTGCGCCTCACACGCCAGCGGCAGGCCATCGCCGAGGTGTTCTTCCGCTCCGGCGCACACCTCTCGCTCCTCGATCTGCTCGACCTCGCGCGGGAGGTGCAGCCGTCGGTGGGCTACGCCACGGTCTATCGGACCATGAAGATCCTGGCCGAGAGTGGCCTCGCGACCGAGCACAAGTTCGCCGAGGGGAGCGTGCGCTACGAGCCCTCCTTCGAGGGCGAGCACCACGACCACCTCATCTGCATCGACTGCGGGCGGATCGTGGAGTACGAAGACGACGAGATCGAGCGCTTGCAGGAGGAGCTCGCTCGCCGGCACGGGTTCGAGGTCGTCTCCCACCGGCACGAGATCTACGGCTCGTGCACCACGCCGAATTGCCCCGAGAAGGACCGGCCACAGGAGACCGACATCTCCGACCAGGACATTACGGGGATGCCCACGTCGGGCTGAGGAGAGCATCAGATGGGCGGTTGGTACATGTTCGTAGTCGCGCTGCACGTCGTGCTGTGCGTCTTCCTCATCCTGATCATCATCCTCCAGCCAGGCAAGGGAGGCGATGTTGGGGCGGCGTTCGGCGGCGGCGGCGGCGGATCCACGGTGTTCGGGCCGCGAGGCCCTACGGGCCTGCTCCAGCGCGCCACCACAGTGGTCGCCGTGCTGTTCATGGCGACCTCGGTCACGCTGGCCCTCTACCCGAGCGAGGGACCGTCTGCGGGCAACGTAGAGGAGGCGCTCGAGCGGCTCCAGCAGGAAGAGGCGACGGCAGACGAGGCCACCACACTTAGCGCGCCGGCTGCGCCCAGCGAGGCGTCGGTCGACAGTGAGGACGATGCCTCGACCGTTGACGAGGATGAAGACCCCGGATAATTACGCCAGAGTCCCGCGCGGGTGGCGGAATTGGTAGACGCGCAAGGTTGAGGGCCTTGTGGCCGCAAGGCTGTGGGGGTTCGATTCCCCCCTCGCGCATGTACTCCTCGGCCGTCGAGTCTTGCGGCCGGTGGGCCTCTTGGCCGTTGGCCAGTGACAAGCAGCCGTCACCGGTTCGCGACGGCGGGGGGAGACGCTACGACCGCGCGGCGCCTACGATGGTCGCGAACGATCCGGCATCCAGGCTCGCGCCGCCGACCAAGGCTCCGTCGATGTCGACTTGTGCGAGGAGCTCAGCTGCGTTCCCCGGCTTGACCGAGCCGCCGTAGAGCACGCGTACGTCGTCGGCCACCGGCGCGTGACGGTCGCGGAGCCAGGAGCGAATGAAGTAGTGCATGGCCTGAGCTTGCTCCGGCGTGGCGGTCTCGCCTGTGCCGATCGCCCAGACAGGCTCGTACGCCAGCGTGAGGGCCCCCACCTGATCTGTCTTCAGCTGGGCCAGCCCCTCCTCGAGTTGCGTGCGCACGACCGCCTCAGCCGTGCCGGCGCGGCGCTCCTCGAGCGTCTCGCCGACGCAGAGAATCGGCAGTAGACCTGCCTCGAGGGCGACGGGCAGCTTCTGCGCGCATCCTGCGTTGGTCTCCCCCCACAGCTGCCGCCGCTCCGAGTGGCCGACGAGGCAGTACTCGCAGCCCGCTTCACGCGCGAACACCGCAGAGTTGGCCCCGGTGTAGGCGCCCGTCGCGTGCCTGGCGATGTCCTGCACTCCGACGGCCAGCGTGCTCCCGCGCAGCTCTGCGACCACGCTCGCCACGGCAAGCGCACTCGGGAAGACGGCCAGTGTGACGCCCTGCACGCTCCCCAACGACGATGCGAGCTGTCGAGCGAGTGTTCCTGCCGCGGTCGGGCCGTGGTGGAGCTTCCAGTTGCCTGCGATGAACGGCCGCCGGCTCATCCTCTCCTCCGGAGCGCTTGGAGCCCGACGAGATCGCCCTGCTCGAGGAACTCAAGTGACGCACCACCACCGGTGGACACATGGTCGACCGCGTCGGACAAGCCGAAGCGGGCGAGGGCAGCTGCGCTGTCGCCGCCCCCCACGATCGTTCGGGCCTCTGAGCCGGCCAGCGCCTCGGCCACGCCCCGGGTGCCTCCGGCGAACGAGTCCCACTCGAAGACGCCCATCGGGCCATTCCAGAAGACCGTCCGGCAGTCCCGCAGGACCTCCGCCCACCGTCGCAGGGTGGCCGGGCCGATGTCGAGACCCATCTTCCCGTCGGGGATCGACTGGTCGGCGGTGGTGGTCGCCTCCGCGTCGGCGGAGAACGAATCTGCGACGACGTGGTCGGCAGGCAAGTGAACCGTGACTCCGCGGCTCGCGCAGGAGGCGAGGAGCTCACGTGCGAGGTCGACCTTGTCTGCCTCGACCCTCGACGCCCCTACGGCTACGTCCTGTGCGGCGAGGAAGGTGTAGGCCATGGCCCCGCCCACGAACAGATGCGAGACCTGTTTCGAGAGCGACTCGATCACGCCCATCTTGTCGGAGACCTTGGCGCCTCCGAGGATGGCCGCGAACGGAGAGCGCTCGTGCCGCTGGTGGGGATCCAGCAGGCTGCCCAGGACCGCCACCTCCCGCTCCACGAGCTCGCCGGCAGCGCAAGCCAGGTGCTTGGGCACGCCGGTGATCGACGCGTGTGCACGGTGCATCGCGCCGAAGGCGTCGTTCACGTAGGCATCCGCCAGCGACGCCAGCGCTCGGGCAAAGTCCTCGTCGCCGGCCTTCTCGGCCGGATCGAAGCGGAGGTTCTCGAGCACGAGGATCCCCCCCGAGGGGAGATCGCGGGCAAGGCGCTGTACTTCGTCTCCGACAGTCTCGTGCGCGAAGACCACCTCGACGTCGACGAGCTCGGCGAGGCGCGCGGCGACCGGGAGGAGCGACAACGACGGGTCGGGCTTGCCCTTCGGGCGCCCTAGGTGCGACGCGAGAACCAGTCGCGCGCCGGCCTCTCGGAGGCGCCGGAGGGTGGGGAGCGCGGCGCGGATGCGGGTGTCGTCGACCACGGTGTCCCCGTCCAGGGGGACGTTGAAGTCCACGCGAACGAACACCCGGCGGTCACCCACCTCCAGGTCGCCGAGGGTCGGCACGGACGCGATGCCGGCCATCTACGCCCCCACATGCAGGGCGAGGTCGATCCTCCGGTTCGAGAACCCCCACTAGTTGTCGTACCAGGAGAAGACCTTGACGAGACGCCCCTCCACCACCTGGGTGAGCCCCAGGTCGACGATCGAGGAGTGCGGGTTGCCGATCAGGTCTCCCGAGACGAGGGGCTCGTCGGTCGCCTGCAGGACTCCGGCCAAGGAGCCGCTCGCGGCCGCTGACAGCGCGTCGTTGATCTCCTCGACGGAGGTCTGGCGGCCGGCGTCGAACACGAGGTCGATGAGGGAGACGTTGGGCGTGGGGACGCGCACCGCCATGCCGTTCAGCCGCCCGGCGAGCTCGGGCATCACCAGTCCGATCGCCTTCGCAGCGCCGGTCGAGGTGGGCACCATGTTCACGGCTGCGGCTCGGGCCCGCCGGAACTTACCGCCGCGATGGGGTGCATCGAGGAGGTTCTGGTCCATCGTGTAGGAGTGCACCGTGGTGACGAGCCCTCGCTCGATGCCGACGGCATCGTGAAGGACCTTGACCACCGGCGCGAGACAGTTCGTGGTGCAGCTCGCGTTCGAGACGATCTTGTGGCGCTCGCGATCGTAGTCTTGATGGTTGACACCGTACACGAAGGTGGCATCCACCTCCTTGCCGGGTGCGCTGATGATGACACGCTTGGCCCCCGCCTGCGTGTGGGCGCTGGCCTTCGGCCCCGTCGTGAACGCGCCCGTGCACTCGAGCACGACGTCGACGCCGCGGTCGCCCCAGGGCAGCGCCGCAGGGTCCCGCTCCGCCGTGATCGGCACCGTCTTGTCGCCGATGCGAATTCCCCCGTCCTCGGCGGTGACCTCTTCCGAGAACGTGCGGTGCACCGAGTCCCGCCGAAGCAGATAAGCGAGCATGTCGTCGGACGTCAGGTCGTTGATGTGCACGAACTCGACGTCGTTGCGGTGCCACGCGGCACGGAGGACGTTCCGGCCAATGCGGCCGAATCCGTTGATCGCGATCCGGAGAGCCATAAGCACCTCGTGTCAGGCGGGTTCACTCGGTAGATCGCTCGCGTGCTGCTGGCTGCGTGCCCCGCCTGCCAGCTGACCCGCAAGCGCATAGCCGCGTATCGTAGTCGGCTAAGGTGAGCGACATGCCACTACTCGTCGCGAACGTTCCGTTCGATCCCGCCATGTCCACGGCGACGCTCCTCGCCCGGCACCTACGGGTTGCCGAGGAGGAAGTCGTGGGCTCCCAGCTCGTCCGAAAGAGCCTCGACGCACGCCAGCGGGTGAAGAAGTGGGTCGCCGTCTTCCGCGTGGAGCTGGCCGACGAGGGCAAGGTGTTGCGTCAGGAGATCTCCGGCGTACGGGCCTGGCGGCCGCGCGACGATGGCCGATACGGTCTCGACGCGGCTCGGCCGCCGCGGCGGGCGTTTCCGCCGTCCGTCCGACCGATTGTGGTGGGTGCCGGTCCCGCGGGGCTGTTCGCGGCACTCTACCTCGCCGAGTCCGGAGCCCCAGTCACGCTGCTCGAGCGAGGAAGCCCCGTCGAGCAGCGGACCGGCGAGGTGAACGGCTTCTGGCGTGGTCAGCGAGAGCTCGACGGGGAGTCGAACCTGGTGTTCGGCGAGGGAGGAGCTGGCACCTTCTCCGACGGCAAGATCTACACCAGGCGCCGCGACGGCGAGCTCGGCTACATCTTCAGGAAGCTGGTCGACTTCGGGGCTGACCCCGCGGTCCTTCAGGAGTCCTGGGCGCACCTCGGGACCGATCGGATCCGCGGCCTGCTGCCGCCTCTGCGGGCTGCCCTCCGCGACCTCGGCGTGACGGTCCGGTTCCGGAGCCACGTCGTCGAGCTGATCGTGGAAGACGGTCGCTGCGCCGGGGTCGTGCTGGCGGGGGGGGAGCGGGTCGAGGGAGCACCGGTGCTGGTCGCGGCCGGCCACTCGGCCCGCGACTCCGCCGAGATGATGCTGCGCGGCGGCGCGGCGGCGCGGCCGCGCGGGATCGCGATCGGGGCCCGGGTGGAGCACCCCCAGGCCCTCGTCGACGAGGGGCGGTACGGGGCCGGCGCGCGAGAACGCGACCAGCTGCCGCCCGCCAGCTACCGGCTGTCCCATCATCCGGATCGAGGCGCGGTCGCGCGTACGTTCTGCATGTGCCCCGGGGGCATGGTCGTTCCGGCCATGAACCATGCGGGAACCGTCGTCGTGAACGGCATGAGCTTTGCCGCGCGGAGGGCGTTCTGGGCCAACTCCGCAGTGATCGTGGAGGTTCCCGCCGAGCGCTACGGGGGCACGGATCCGATGGCGGGCTTCCGCTGGCAGGACCGGATCGAGCGTCGGGCCTTCGAGCTCGCGGACGGAACCTACGCCGCACCCGCGCAGCGAGCGGCTGACTTCCTCCACCGTGCGCCGACCCGAGAGCTCCCGCGAACGAGCTATCCGCTGGGCGTGGTCCCGGTGTCCCTCCACGACGTGCTGCCGCCAGGCGTCTGCCGTACGCTCGCGGCGGCACTACGGGGATTCGATCGACAGATTCGTGGATTCGCCGGCGAGGATGGCGTGCTGATCGCCCCCGAGACGCGAACAACCTCGCCGATCCAGTTCCTGAGGGACGAGCACCTCTGCAGCACGACGCTGCCGCAGCTGTTCCCCATCGGGGAGGGCGCGGGCTACGCCGGGGGCATCATCTCGTCGGCGCTCGACGGGTTGCGCGCCGCGCGGGCCATTGTCGCGGACTTCTGATTGAGACGCAGGCTGCCTGTGGATAACTCTGCGGACAGGCTCCGGAAGAGCCATCCGCTGCGCACCCCCATGAGGCCGTTCCCGGCCCGGAAGCGGCTATCTCCGCGTGAGTGGAGACGGGCTTCTCAAGGGGTCGTCGGTCGACGGCTGTGGATGAACAGCGGGACCGCTGGTGATGACAACGTAGCGCCGTCGTCATCGGGGGCCCGATGGACTACGGCTCGATGCGAGAGCGGGTGATGAGATTCGAACTCACGACAGCCACGTTGGCAACGTGGGGCTCTACCACTGAGCTACACCCGCAGCGCGTCCGAAACTAACCGCTCCGCGATGTGCGTCAAGGTGACTACGGGATGGCCCGGCGCTCGATGCGCTCGAGGAGGGGCGCTAGCTCGGCGTCGTCGGTGAGCTCGAGGGCCCGCTCGGCGAGGCCGCGCAGGTGCTGGCCGAGTGACGCACGGGCACCCGCCCAGTCGACCACGTCGTCGCCGCCCACGGCCTGCGAGACGGCGAGCCAGACCTCCGGGCCACCGCTGCGCCGACGCAGGAGCTGCGCCGGCAGTGGTCCGCTCCCCGTCCCGGTCAGCGCGTCGACGAGATCGACCATTGCTCCCGAGAACAGGGACGTCTCGCGGCCCACCTCCAGGGTGTCGAGTGCGTGCTTGAGGGCTACCACCTGCCATACCGCGGAGAGCGTGGCGAGATCGGCGTGCCATCGAGACGCCGCCTGCATCGTCTGAGCGCGGTCGACGCCCGTGCACGGCGCCTTGCCGCAGGTTCCTCTCCAGCGCTCCGCCGCGATGGCGAGCAGCGCTCCGCCTGCGGCCCTCTCTTCCCCTGCCTGGGCCGTCAGCGAGCGGCGTGCGCGGGCCAGGAGCGCGCCGATCGGATCGTCACTCTGCAGCTCGCGCCCGACCTCGGCCTTGACCTTGGCCCAGTCTGCCTGCTCGCGGTCTCGGTCTGCCGCGGCCTCCTCGAGCGCCAGCTGTGTCGCTCGGCGCAGGTCGGCCAGACCGTCGTCGGCCGGGCTCGCCTCCGCAGCGCGGGCCCGCGCGAGCACCAGCGCGCCCACCGGTGTCTCTCGCAGCGCCTCGTACTGCGGTCCCCCGAGCTGCTCGCCCACCGGCTCGAGCGGCAGGCTCGGGTCGGCGAGCCAGCCGAGGAGGACCCAGCGGTCGCCGTAGTCGCGGATGCGCGCCGCGGATGGGTCCTCACCGAGCCACGCCATGGCCGACATCGCGAGGCCCTCGTCGGACTCCTGGAGCCGCAGGGGACTGAGCAGTGAGAGCAGCCGGTCTTCCCTCGACGGGTCCGACGCCGCGCTCGACCCGAGCAGGTTCTCTGCCAGCCCCAGTCGGTAGCCTCGCGACAACGCGACCACCACGGTCCCGCGCCACTCGTCCTCCAGCTGGCGAAGCACGTCGGACTGCGCCCCCTCGCCGCGCTCCAGCGAGCGGATGGCTCGGTTGAAGGTGATGAGCGGGCCGGTTCCCGACACCTCCCCGAGCACCTCGTCGCTCAGCAGGCGAGGGGAGCGGGCAAGCGGATCTCGACCGATCGTCGACGCGATCGCCGAGGTCAGGTCCGTCACCGGCGCCTCGTCCGACGCGCCCTCTTCCTCGACCGGCACCCTCAGGTGGGCGGGAACGGGGCGCGCGCACGCGAGCGAGATCGTGCAGACGAGCGTGCAAGCGAACGAACGACTCATCGGGTGTGCTCCAGAACTGCTCGGTTGAGGCGCGACGGCAGCCCGGGCCCCTCGAAGACGAGGCCCGAGTACACCTGGATCGCCGCACATCCGGCGTCCAGCAGGTCGAGGACCTGATCGGCGCGAGAGATCCCGCCGACTCCGATGACCGGGAGCTCCTGTGCTGCCTCCAGCACGACCCGGATCCGGTCCCGGGCGACCCGCCACAGCGGTCGACCCGACAGGCCGCCGGCAGGGGGGGCCGTCAGCGGCAGCCCGTCCCGCCCCAGCGTGGTGTTCGTCGCAATGATGCCGCTCACGCCGTGCTCCCGCGCGACCTCCACCGCCGTGTGCAGCGCGTCGTCGTCCAGATCGGGAGCCAGCTTGAGCATCCACGGGGTGTCCCCCGCGGATGTCGTGATGGCGGGGAGCAGGCTCGAAAGCGCCTCACGGGTCTGCAGGGACCGCAGGCCAGGAGTGTTCGGCGAGCTCACGTTGATCGTGAACCAGTCCACGAGGCCGTCGAGGCGAGAGATCGAGGTGGCGTAGTCGCCTGCAGCCTCCTCAAGCGGCGTGACCTTGCTCTTGCCCACGTTGGCACCGACGGGCACAGCAGGCCAGCGACCCGACCTCCGCAAGCGCTCGAGCCGGTCGGCGAGCGCGGCGGAGCCGCGGTTGTTGAACCCCATGCGGTTGATGATCGCACCGTGAGCTGGAAAGCGGAACATTCGGGGGCGCTCGTTGCCGGGCTGGGGATGAGCGGTGACCGTGCCTACCTCCACGAAGCCGAACCCCAGGTGAGGCCAGAACGCGGTCGCGACTCCGTCCTTGTCGATGCCGGCGGCGAGTCCGACGGGCCCCTTTACGGTGAGCGGTC
>CAYMSU010000028.1:0-22754 GCA_964393165.1 uncultured Enterobacteriaceae bacterium | reverse complement strand
CCCGCGCGATCTCGGCCCGCACGCCCGAGTAGGCGTCGGCCTTGGCTGAAGACGACGCGGGCACGCTCGCGGGGGCGGGGGCCGCTGCCTGGGCGGCCCCCGCGGTGGCCCCGGACAGCTGATCCCGCCAGGCGATCAGATCCGGCCGACCCCGCGCCTCGCCCCGGCCGAGGGGCAGCGACGCTGCCTCGCCCACCAGCTGGGGCGTCATCTTCGGGCCGATCCAGCGGCGCAGCTCCCCGAGGGCGCCCGTGGAGTAGCGCACCGCATCGTCGAGCGTGACCCAGGCGCCCGAGGGCTCGGCCCAGCCGGCCATCGCGCCCAGCATGAAGTAGCTGAAGGCGGGCACCTCGAGGCCGGGCACGCTCCCCGCGTACTCGTCGCGGGCGGTGGCCGCGACCGTGGTGATCCCCGCCGCCTTCGTGATCGCGGTGGGCATCACGGCCTGGGTGTTCTCGAGGCCGGGGAGCCGCTGCCCGCTGGGCGCGAACCCGGTGAAGCACGCGTCGAGCACGAGCACGGTCTGGCCTTGGTCGCCCGCCACCCACGTGCGCAGCTCGGACTGGCCGATCGCATCGGCGAAGCCCTGCTGCTCGAACGACGCCTTGGCCCCGAGGAGCACCCCGTCGCCCCCCTGCGTGGTGCCGTGGCCGATGAACACCACCCAGGCGGTGCCCTCGGCGGCCACCCGCCCGGCGAGGCGGCGGATCTCCTCTTCGATGCGGCCCCGCCGCGCCTCGGTGCCGGTGAGCAGCGTGACGTCACGGACGCCGCGGCCCTGCTGAAGCCAGCGCTTCCAGGCACGCCCGGCCTTGTCGGCCCCCGGGACGGCGTACTCCTCGCCGAGGAACGGGTACTTCTCGATCGCCACGACCACCGCGGCGTCTCGCTTGCCGAGCCCGGAGGGCGCCCACGACACCTGCTCGATCGGCAGCGGCCCGGACCAGTCCGCGGCCTCCGCGGCCTGCGGGACTCCGATGCTCGACGCCACCACGAACTGCCACACGACGCGCCCCCGCCGGACTCTAGCACGCCCTCCGCCGGCCGAGGCCCGAGGGGCGATCGCCCCTTCGAGCTGCGATCGCGCCGATCTCGTCGCGTGCATTGAGTCGCTGGACCGGCCACTCTCGTGGCAGTCCGGGTGGGATCTCGAGAGGGGCCGCCGCCGATGTGTGAGACTCCGCCGCGTCACCGTGAGGGTTCCAGATGACACTCGTACTCCTCCTGGGAGCGCTGACCTCGGGCGCGGCGATGGCGCAGGAGGCCGCGTCGGGCGAGACCGCCGAGGAGAAGCCCCGGCGGGTTCCGCTCGGGGCCCGCTTCGTGCCCGCCTCGCGGACTCCTGCCGAGAAGGCGGCGGTCAACGTGTGCGCCACCAGCAACCGCTCCGATGCGCTGATCGGGCGCGGGCGGCTCGCCGTCGGCAAGGCCGTGAACGAGATCGGGGACTACACGGGCTTCGGCTACCCCGACGCCGAGCTCACGGAGGCGGTGCGCTGCCTGTCGAGGGCCCGCTGGCTGTCGCCCGACAACTACCAGGCGACCTTCCTGCTCGGCGTGGCGCGCACGCTGCAGGCCTACGGCGAGAAGAGCTCCTCCACGCGCCCGACCGACGAGCTCGCGCTGTTCGTCGCCGCGGCGAAGCGGCAGCTCGGGCGCGCCTACGCGCTGCGGCCGGGATCCGCCGAGGTGCTGTACTACCTCGCCGAGCTCGCGGTGGTCGAGGACGACCACGACTCCGCCTTTGCGTTCCTCAACGCGATCCTCGAGCTGCCGGGCGGCATGTCGCGCTACCGCGGCGCAGCTCATGGCCTGATGGCCCACATCTACGAGGAGAAGGACGACGAGGCCGCCGCGATCCGCAGCTACCAGGCCGCGATCGACGAGGGATGGCCGCCCGAGATCCTCCAGTTCGCCGTCAACCAGCTCTTGAAGAAGGATCGCTGAGCCATGTTCACCTCACGCTTCGCTTCGATGCTGCTGGCGCTGCCCCTGCTCGTCACCTCGGCGTGCACCACGATGTACGTCGCCAAGCGGCCGATCCCCGCGCCGGACTCGGTCCGCAGCCAGGTCTTCTTCCACAAGGAGTTCCGGCTCGCGGTGTTCGACTTCCCGGGCGACCCCGAGAAGGAGATGTGGGGCCTGCGGCAGTCCGTGCCGGCCATGCTCACCACCGCGCTCAAGGACCTCAAGAACGTGAGCACCGAGAGCGGAGACCTCGTCGAGTCGCGGTTCAGCGTGTACTCCGGCGGGGATCCGAGGATCTCGCGCGACAACACCGAGGAGCTCACCGGCGACCAGGTCCAGATCGTGGTGGACGGGTACGTGAGCGGCGCGATCACCCGGGCGGACTCGTCCGAGGTCTGCTTCGTGACCTACCTGCACAGCGCCTACACCCAGGAGCTGCTCTGGTCCGACGAGGTGTGCTCGCGCCTCGAGGGGGAGGAGGTCCGCCGCCCGTCCGAGCGGGTGGTCGAGCGCCTCGCGTCGAACCTGTCGCGCACGCTGCCCCAGATCGCGCTCGCGAACGTGGTCAGCGCAGAGTCGGGCACGTTCGGGGAGCAGGTCGGGCACTTCGTGGAGATCGACAAGGGCGCCCGCCACGCGGTCAAGCGCGGCATGGTGGCCTACGCGGTGGCGGCGTCGGAGGCGGTGCCCACCGAGGGCATCGGAGATCGCGTGCAGGCCTTCACCGGCCAGAACGTCGCGGCAGGGCAGGGCGGCGCGCTGGCCGAAGGGCCCGTCGTGGCGCTGCTCTACGTCGTCTCGGTGGAGGAGGAGCGGTCGGTGGCTCGCGTGTACAGCGGCAGCCACCTGTTCCCCGGCGACAAGGTCTTCTTCAAGTAGGAACGCGACATGGCTCTGCTCCTCCTGATGGCGGCCACTGCGGCGGCCCAGGTCCCGCTCGACGACAACGCGCGCTACCTCAACTCCTTCTCCGGTCTGGTGCTCGGGGAAGGCCGCGACGGCCTCGTCGTGGGGTTCCGGGGGTTCGGGCTGACCAGCCGCAAGCCCCGCGGGGGCTTCACGAGCGGCGCCGACATCGATCTGCACGGCGATCCGGACGGGCAGATCAAGCTCGCCACGCGCTGGCTGGCGGGGATCGGCTACCTCCCCACGCCTCAGATCCGCGTGGCCGCGGTGACCGGTCTCGGGGTGGCGGTGGGCGCGAGCTTCACCGGCCGCTCGGTCTATGCGACGTCCCCCGACGCGGACGGGGGAGCTCAGGCCCCGGGGGCCTTCGACACGGGCTACTACGGCCCGTCGGAGCCTGGCGGGCCGGACTCGATCGTCGACCTCAACGCGATCGTGCCGCTGATGGTGGAGGGGGGCTACGTGGTCACGCCCACCTTCGCGGTGAGCGCGCGGCTCGGCGTCAACGTGAGTGTGTGGCGCGGATCGCTGTACGACGGGACGGAGGGCACGCCGAACGCGGGCACGTTCCCCGAGGCGGTGGTCGGGATCTCGCTCGGGCGGCGGCAGGTCGCCCGCGTGCGGGGCTTCAAGGTGGAGGCGGGCCGGGTCCACGAGGCGTGGACGGTGGCCTTCGGCTGGGGCGGCTGACGCCAGACGCAGGGACCCGCCGCCAGCGAGGACGCCGACGACGGGTGTGAGCGGACCGACCGGCTCGGGCGGTCAGTCGAGGGCGGCCACTCCGGCGCCCGAGCCGTCGAGCTCGAGCACGGGAGCGGGCGCGATCCCGACCACGCTGCTTGAGCTGAGCAGGCTGGCCCCCGCGTACCCGTCGACCTGCCAGCCGCCGTCGGCGAGGCGGGCCTCCAGAGAGGAGCCGGAGAGCGACATCTGCGAGGTGAGCGGGTTCAGGCCCGGCAGCGGCTGGTTCCTCGTCGAGAAGCCGAGGGGGATGCTCGCGAAGCCCGTCCCATCGAGCGACCGGGTCGTGTTCAGGGGCGCGAGGAGGTTGCCTCCGCCGAACGGCTGCGTCGTCGAGAAGCCGAGGGGAATGCTCGCGAAGCCGGTCCCGTCGACGAAGGCGAAGCTCAGGCCGCCGGACAGGGTGGGCATCGAGAAGCCGAGGGGAATGCTCGCGAAGCCCGTGCCGTCCAGCTCGAGGACGGCGAGGGGGACTTCGTGGTCCGCGAGGCCGAGCGTCGTGTGCGAGAGCGTGCCCAGCTGGGTCACCGTGCGCGGAGTCATCACCACGCCCAGGGGAATGCTCGCAAATCCGGACCCGGTGTCGACTACGCTGTAGGACTCGGCCACGGGTCCGAGCTCGGGATCCTCGCCGGCCCGCAGCGACCAGGCGAGCACGGCGTGCTCCAGGGCCGGATCCTGGTCGAGGGCCCGAACCAGCAGCTCCAGCGAGTCGGACGCGGTCAGCGCCGCCTGGGGACGGGAGATGAGCTCGTCGGACACGATGCCCTCGACCGCGAAGGACCATGCGAAGGCGCCGTCGCCGGGGACGGGAGCCCCTGTCAGCGTGCACACCCCCTGCGCGTCGGTGCTGCAGGTGACCACGCCGTCCTCGTTGCCCCACAGGCTCCCGAGGACGGTGACCTGTCGGGCTGGCGTGCCCTCCGTCTCGAAGACCGTCACCCGGGCGCTCGGCACGATCCGGCCGCCCCCGCTCTGCGCGAGGTAGGGCAGCACCGCCGCGTAGAACCGGTCCGCCCGCACCGAGGTGTCGGGGAGCGCTCCGCCAAAGCCGATGTAGCCGGTGCCGCGCCCCTCCTCGAGCGGCGTCTTCAGGTAGCGATCCGCGCGGGAGGCGGACTGGAGCACCGCGGCCACGTCGTCGGCCGGCACGCCGGCGCGGACGAGCTCGACGGCCAGCCCGCTGACCACCGCGGCGGCCTGGCTCGTGCCCGACATCAGCCAGTAGCCGACCTCCGCGGGGGCGCGAGGCGCGATGGTCTCGGCGAGCATGCCGTCGGGCAGGCCGTCGCGGTTGTGATCGAGGAGGACGTTGCCACCCGGCGCCAGCACGTCGATCGCCCCGCTGGCGTTGGAGTAGGCCGCGATCCCGCGGTGCTTCAGGTTCTTCTTGGTCAGCTGGGACGAACCCACCGCGATGACGTCGGGGCTCGCGGCAGGCCAGGTCACGAAGTCGAAGGCGTCGTTGCCCGACGCCGAGATCATCACCACCCCGGCTTCCTTGGCGGCTGCGAGCGCCTGCAGCAGCGGCGCGGAGGGGCGGTAGCCCTCGCCGAAGGACAGGCTCATGTTGAGGATGTCGGCGCCGTGGTCGATCGCGTGCCAGATCCCCTCGACCAGGGCGAGCTCGTGGCCGGTGTTGTGCTCGTCGAGCACCTTGATCGGCATCAGCGCGACGCCCGGGGCCACCCCGTCGACCGCGCCGTCGGAGGCGATCAGCGAGGCGATGTGCGTGCCGTGCTGGTGGTCGTCGTTGGCGTGGGGATCCCCGTGGATGAAGTCGTAGGGCGCCACGATGGGGCTGCCCGCCAGGGACGGCGCCTGCACGTACTGGACGCCATCGCGCACCGCGGTCTCGTAGGCCACTCCGGTGTCCAGCACGGCCACCACGACGTCGCGCGCCGGCGACGAGGGAAGGAACGGATCCACCTGCTCGAGGTGCCACTGCAGGTGGTGCAGTGTTCCGTCGCTGCGGGCATGGGTGGACCCGGTGCTGCCCGAACCCCACGTGCGGGCGTTGGCGGAGACGGCGGCGACCCGGGGGTCGGCGCTGACCGCCCGCAGTGCGGACTCGTCCCCCTCGAGCAGGGCGTAGCCAGACCTCCCCGGGGCTGCGGCGAGCTCGAGGTCGTACGCCTCGAGGAGCCCACCGAGATCCATCGGGTCGGACAGGCGCACCAGGCGCTGGCCTTCGACGAAGAGGGCCGGCGAGGGCGCCGACCGCGAGGCGGTGCTGGCGTCTACGCGCGCAGCGAGGCTTCCCTCGGGAGCCTCCGCCGCAGGCGCGGACACCACCATCGCGTCGAGATCGGCGGCCCTTCGGGCCGGAGGGCGGTCCGTCCGCTCGTGCGCGTCCGACGTGGACGGATCGGGCGCCGGGCCCGACATCGCGAGCATGCCGGCGAGGACCGCCAGGATGCTTCCAGTGAACCACTGCACAGCTCTCATCTCACCTCCAGGGAGTCCTCCCCCTCATCGGTACACGAGCGCTCGTGAATGTCGCGGGTTGGTTACGCCGCGGCGCCCGCTCGTGGGACCGAGGTCGGTTCACGCCCGCGGGCCGCGTCGCTACGCCTCGGCACGCACCCAGGAGCGACCATGGCCGAGTGGACCCCCCACGACCATCCGCCGAGCTGGAAGAACCTCGACGCGGTGCTCCGCTCCAAGGCCATCGAGATCGGCAACGCGCTGCTCGAAGACGGCATGGACAAGGCGCAGGCCATCCCGATCGCGCTGTCCCAGGCGCGCGACGCGCTCGATCGTCGCGGGACCGCGCCCGACCTGTGGGTCGCCCCCGACGGCGACGGGTGGGTCGTGAAGCCCGAGGGGGCGTCGCCGGTGGAGCGCTTTGCCACCAAGAAGGAGGCGGTCGACGCCGGTGTCGAGCGGGCGCGCCAGCAGGGGGTGGCGCTCACCGTGCAGAAGCAGGACGGCACCATCGAGGATCGCCAGAGCTTCCGCGCCCGCGTGGGCTGACCGACGCGCTACAGCGTGCGCTGCCGCGGCGCGTACAGCGCGTGGATGGCGTCGCGCAGGAACGTCGCCAGCCCCGGGGTGACCGCCTCGTAGGTCGCCCGAAAGCGCGGGTCCGACACGTACAGGTCTCCGAGTCCCTGGTGGATCTCCGGGGTGACCGTGTAGAACCACCGCTCGAGGTGCTCTCGGTGGGCCTTCGCGGCCTCCAGCGCCGCCGGCTCGGAAGGGTCCGCGCCCGCCTGCACGAGCGCCGCGAGTCGGGCGTTCACCGCCTGCTGTTCCTCCTTGATCGCCCGCCACTCGGCCTCGCGATAGCGGCGCGTGCGTCGCCGGGCCTCCTCCCACGCCGGAGTGTGCCCCCACCGCGCCTCTGCCTCCTCCGCGAAGTCGGCGGGGTCGAGGCGGTAGCCGGCCTCGGTCCGCTCGGACGGCCGCAGCAGCCCGATCTCGTCGTAGTGGTGCAGCGCGCGGACCGACACGCCCGCCAGCGCCGCGACCTCACTCACGGTCTTGTGTGCCATGGGGCCTCCCGCACCCTCCTTGCAGCCTCACGCCGCGGGAGGGTCAAGCCGCGCCGGCTGCTTTTTTTCTCGAGGCCTCCCTATGCACCGGGGGCAACCCACACTGGAGACCTCGTGAACCACCTCCGACCGCTGGCCGCGACCACCGCCCTCGTCTTCCTCTGCGCTGCCTGTGGCCCTCGGGCCGCCGTCGTCGTCGACGACCGGGAGCGCTACGTCGAGGAGATCGCCGACACCGTCTGCCTCGAGAAGCTCGACTGCGACGAGATCGGCGAAGATGCGCAGTTCGAGAACGTCGACGACTGCCACGACTCCGTCGAGTCCGCGGTCCGCGACCTGTGGCCCGAGGAGGCGTGCGGGGACGACCGGATCAACGGCGACATCTTCCTCGACTGCAACGACCGCGCCCGGCTGGGGGCCTGCGACACGTCCGTCGGGGATCTCTTCACGACCCTGGTCGAGTGCAACGCCGCCGAGGTCTGCATCGACTGACGGCGGAGCGGCCGCTGGCCGCGCTCAGCCCGAGTAGTAGAGCGGATCTCGGGGGGCCTGGGGAGCCGCCGCCGGGACCTCGGCCGGGTCGGCCCGCACGACGACGGTGTCCGACACCGGCAGGACCTCGTCGACAGGCAGCTGCGCGTCCTTCGCCTGCGCCCACACCGCTTCCGCGCTGGGCGCCTGGTACACGCACACCGTGCCGATCTTCCCCCCACCCTCGTCGACGACGTAGGTGCGGATCCACCGCACGTCGTGGGTGCCGGCTTGCTCGGTCGCCCGCGCACGCGCGGCGGCCGCCTCCAGATCGCTCGGGTGAGTCCACGACGCCCGACGCATGACCACGAACAGCTTCATCTCGTCCTCCTTGGTGCACCTGCAGCGTCGCCCGGCACCGTGTGAGCCTCCGTGAGCGGAACGCGTGAGGGAGCGGATACTGAGCGAGCGATGGCGGCGGAGGTCCGAGTCCTGGGGGAGCTGCAGGCGGTGCGCGACGGCCGCCCGCAGGCGCTCCCCACCTCCCGCAAGACGCGAGCGCTGCTCGGCTACCTCGCGATCACCCGCCGCGCGCACGCCCGGAGCAAGCTCTGCGACCTGCTCTGGGACGACGCCGACGACCCCCGGGGGGCCCTGCGCTGGAGCCTGAGCCGCCTTCGGCGCGCGCTCGGCGCCGACGCCCTGCACGCCGACCGCTCCCACGTGGCGTGGGCCGGAGGGCCCACCGATCTCGACCGCCTCGTCGCGCTCGCCCCGCGGAGCGGCCCCGCCCCCGCCGCGACCGTCGACGAGGTCCTCGGGCTGGTCCGCGGGGAGCTCCTCGAGGGCGACGACCTGCCGTCGCACCTCACCTGGCAGAGCTGGCTCACGGCGGAGCGAGAAGCCGCCTATGGGCTGCACCAGCGCGTGCTGGCGCAGCTGTGGCACCAGCTCGACGACCCCGAGGTCGCCCTCGCCGTCGCCCGCCAGTGGGTGCAGCGGTCCCCGCTGTCCGAGGAGCCGCACGCCGCCGTGGCGCGCAGCCTCGCGGCCCTCGGCCGCATCGGGGAGGCCTTCGACCAGCTCGAGCGATGCCGGGATCTCTTCCGCGAGGAGCTCGGGGTGGCCCCCAGCGGCGCTGCGGTGGTCGCCCGCCGCGAGCTCGCCGCGTCGCGCTCGGCGACCCCGGTGGCGTCCGTGCCCGCCGCGGTCGCGCCGGCCGCGGCGGCGCCACCGCCGTTCGTGGGGCGGGATCGCGAGCTCGCCGACCTCCACGAGGTCCCCGAGGCGCTCTGCCTCGTGCTCGGCGAGCCGGGGATCGGCAAGTCCGCGCTCCTCGGTCGGGCCGCGGCCCAGGCTGCACAGCACGGCGAGCGGGTGCTCCGCGGTGCCGGCTTCGAGGCCGAGCAGGTCCGTCCGTGGGGTCCCTGGGTCGACGCGCTCGCGGCTCGCGGCGACGACGTGCCCGCGTCGCTGGTCCGGGATCTGGGCCCGCTCGTGGGCGGGGACGCGGCGGCCACCGACCAGAACCGCCTGTTCCGGGCGACCCTCGCCCTGCTCCGGCACCTCGCGCCGGTCCTGGTGGTGCTCGACGACCTGCACTGGGCCGACGAGAGCTCCCTCGCCCTGCTCCACTACGTGGGCCGCGCGGAGCGGCCGGGGGTCCGGCTCTGGGCCGCGGCCCGGCCTACCGAGCTCGAGGAGCACCCCGAGGCCCGTCCCATGCTCGACTCGCTCCGCAGGGCGGGGCGCCTGCGGCGCATCGCGCTCGGCCCGCTCGACGAAGCGCCCGCGCTCACACTCGCCGAGGCCCTGGTGTCTCGAGAGCAGGTGGGCGACCTCGTCGAGCGCGCGGGCGGGAGCCCCCTCGTGCTGATCGAGCTCGCCCGAGGGGGCGACGCGCTGCTGCACACCCTCGGAGAGCGCATCGCGCGGCTGCCCGACGGGGCGCGACAGCTCGCCGGGTGGGCGGCGGCGCTGGGCTCCGGGATCACCGTGGATCGCCTCGAGGAGGCGCTCGAGGTGGACCTCGAGACCTTGCTCGAGCGCCTCGAGGCTCTCGAGCGGCACGGCGTGCTGCGCGACCGAGACGGGGCCTACGCGTTCTCCCACGACCTGCTCCGCCAGGCGGCCTACCGGCAGCTGTCGGGCCCCCGGCGCCAGCGGGTGCACCGCCAGCTCGCGCAGGCGCTGGTGCGCAGCGGGGCCCCGGCCCACGAGGTCGCCGTGCAGGCGTCGCTCGGGGGCGACCACCGGCTCGCGGTCACCGCCTTCGCCCAGGCGGCGTCGGCCAGCCTCGCGCAGATCGCGCCGGCGGAGGCCATCGGGCTCGCCCGACGGGGGCTCCAGCACGCCGAGCGCCTCGGCGACGCCACCCCGCGGGAGTGGCTGGATCTCTGGCATCCGCTGCTGCGGGCGGGCTCCATGCTCAAGCGGCGGCCGCCGCCGGGCATGGAGGCGCGCATCACGGAGGCCCTCGCCCAGGTCGAGCGCATCGGCGACGACCGCACCGCGGTCGAGCTCAACTGGGTGCTCTCGGTCATCCACGACGACGGGGGGGCGCGCCAACGCGCCGCGCGCACCACGCTCGCGGCCGCGGCGGTGGCTCGGCGCACCGATCCGCTGGTGGCTGCCCGCCAGCTGTCGAACACCGCCCGGTGCCTGCTTTCCCTCGAGACCCAGGTGGGCGAGGCGCGCGCCCTGATCGGGGAAGCCCGCCAGCTGGTCGAGGATCTCGACATCGTGGAGGTGGAGCTCGAGTGGGGGCGCGGCCTTCTGGCGCGCTGGGACGGGGATCCGGCCACGGCGGCGGCCCTGCTGGAGCGATCGGCGGCCCTCGCGGCGCGCGCGGGTGACGCCTGGAGCGAGGCCCAGCTGCTCACGTCGCTCGCGGTCGTCAGCCTCGAGGCGGGCGACGACGCCGCCTGCCAGCGGTGGGCCGCGGCCCTCGCGGCCCACGCGGAGCGGCTGGGCGAGGGGCCCACCGGCCCGCTGGCGCGGGCGCTCGGGGGCCTCGCCGCGGGCCGCGCCGACGTCGTGGAGGAAGCGCTGTCGGTGCTGTCCACGCTCGACAGCCCGGGGCAGGTGGCCCTTGTGCACAACCTCGCCGCCGCGCGGTCGCTCGCCGAGGGCGCGCCCGCGCGGGCCGAGGCCCACGCGCGCGCCGCGCTGGCCGCCACGAGCGCGGTCCGCGACGGGGTGCTCGCCCGGATGCACCTGGCCCGTGTGGCGCTGGGCGTCGGTGCCGTCGACCGAGCGCGGGAGTGGCTCGCGCCCGTGGTCGGCCACCTCGACGAGGAGGACACCCTCGATCGGCCGACGGCCCAGGGGCTCGCCGAGCTGTGGCACGCCGCCCGCTGACCCGCGACGTTAAGGCTCCGCCGGAGGAGCTGGCCGTGCCCCGTTTCGTCGTCGAACGCACCTTCGACCCGCCGCTCGAGCAAGACGAGCTCGAGGCCACGGAGCGCCGGATGGCGCCCTGCCTCGAGATCTACGGGGTGCAGTGGATCCGCAGCACGTGGTCCGCGGATCGGCGGCGCATGGTGTGCGAGTACGACGCGGCCGATGCCGAGACGGTCCGGCGGGTCCAGCGCGAGGCCCAGGCCCGCTTCGACACCGTGTGGGTCGCCGACGTGCTGGAGCCCGACGCGTAGGACGGTCCGGATGCGCTCGGGGACTACGCGCGCAAGGCGCGCACGAACCAGGCGCTCGACCCCGCCCAGACGCCCTGCTCCCCTCGGTCGTGCTGCGTCAGCACCTCGCGCAGCGCCTCGAGCACCTGCGGGCGCAGGCGCTGCCCCTCGTCGCCCGCGAGCCGGAGGATCTCGCCGGCCGGCCCCAGGGCCTCGGCGAACGCCACCGCCTCCTCGAGATCCCGACCGATGCAGATGTCGTGGTCGTGGCGCTCGAACGACACGCGGCCGAAGCCCGACGCCTTCAGCAGGTCGCTGACCATGTCGGGGCCGGCCATCGAGAAGGGGCCGGGGCCACAGTGCACCTGGTCCGTCTCCTCGTGGGCGACCACCGGCACGATCTCGCGCACGCGCTGCTCGGCGTCATACAGCCAGGCGTTGTCCTGCCGCTTGCGCCACACGATCATGGTGAGCTCGCCGCCCTCGGCCAGCCGACCCGCGATGTTGGACAGCGCGGCCCCCGGCAGGGCGAAGAACATGGTCCCGAAGCGGGAGAACGCGTGGTCGTAGGGCCCTCCGAGGTCACCGAACTGGGCGTCCTCGGTGCGGTACTCGACGTGCGACACCCCGGCCCCGGCGGCCTCGGCGCGGGCGACCTCGAGGTAGCGACCGGCGCAGTCGATCCCCACGACGTGGCCGGTGGGGCCGACCTGCTGCGCGATGTCGAGCGAGGTCTCGCCGAACCCGCAGCCGATGTCGAGCACCCGCTGGCCCTCGGCGTAGGGCGACTGGGCGAGCACGGCGTCGCTGTGCACGCCGAGGCCCGTGCAGATCAGGTGCCGGAAGCGGGTGAACTTCTCGAAGAGGACGGTGTCCCAGGCGGTGGTGATGGTCTCGGTCTCGGTCTTCACGGAGGCCTCCAGTGGCTTGCTCCGTGAAGATGGCCGGGGCCCGTGTGACCCACCGTGTGAGGCATCGTGGCCCCGGGGCGCCCTTGCCTACGCGGGGTCCGAGCCGTCCGGACCGCAGCCCCAGCCTCTCCGCAGCCTACAGCTCCACGCAGTCGGCGTAGTAGCTGGGGTCGTCGCCGGTGGTGACGCAGCCGCCCTCGTCGTCCGCCGCGTAGTAGGTGATGCCACCGTCGTCGGCCTGGTCGAACAGGGTGGTCTGGCCCTCGACGACCGCCCCGATCGAGGCGACGCTCTTCAAGGTGAAGCTCTGGCTGTCGGACGTGTGGCAGACCATGGTCGTGCCCTGGCCCTCGAGGCAGTCCTCGCCGAACCAGCCCGCGTTCGTGCCCGTCTGGGCCATCCCGAACTCGAAGGGCGCGGTGCCGCCGCTGATCGTGACGGTCACTCCGTTACTGGTCCACTCGGTCGTGAGACCCGTGATCGCCGATGCCTCGACGCCGGTATCGCCCGTGGTGCCCGTGCCGTAGCCGACACCGTCCTCGCACGCGACGAACCCAAGGGGAAGCAGTCCCAGCCACAACTTGCTCATCTGGCCTCCAGCGCCGCGCCGAGCATACCCCGCTACGGCACGCAGGTGATCGTCAAGTCGTCGACGAAGACGTCGAAGTCCTCCATGAACCCGGCGAGCTCGAGCTGGAAGTCGCTCTCGAGCGCGTCGAGGTCGGTGATCGTGCCGCTGAACTCGCCCCACTCGAACTCGTTGAGGCCGAGCGGGAGGCTGCGGTCGGTGCCGCTGCCCGCGCCCGTCTTCCACTTGACGTCGAGGTCGTCCGTCACGCAGCCCGTCTCCGTCGGCGCTCCGCGACGCGCGAAGGTACCACAGGGCGACGTCGCCAAGCGACGGGTAGGATGCGGCGGGGGAGGGTCGATGCGCGTCGGCTGGCTGTGCTGCTTCTTGCTCGCGACGGCGTGCGCGCCGGGCAACCACGATGGACCCGACGACGGCGGCGACGGCACGCCGACCGGGGGGCTCCCCAGCGGGGATACCGGCCCGCCCGACTCCGCACAGACCCCCACGGGCGACAGCGCAGCGCCGTGCGCGCGGGTCGGCCGGAGCGAGGAGCGGGAGCCGAACGATCGCGTGTCCGAGGCGACGAAGGCCGGCAGCGGAACGCCGGTGGCGGGCACCATCGAGCAGCGAGGAGACCTCGATCGGTACACCCTCGAGACCTGCGGGGAGGGCATGCTCACGGTCACGCTGAGCACCGCGGGCCGGTCGGAGGTCGACTACGCGGTGGAGGTCTTCGACCCGGGGCAGCGGCGGGTGCTCCAGCTCGTCGACCCCGACGGGAGCGATGCGCCGACCGCGCTCGCAGGGCAGGTCTACGTGCCGGGGGCGGGGGAGTGGATCGTCGGCGTGGCCGACGACGGGGGCGACGACGTAGACACGGCGCCCTACACGCTCGAGCTCACGGTCGCGGACGCGCCAGACGCCGACGTGGAGCCCAACGACGATCCGACCCAGGCGGTGGCCCTGTCGTCCGGCGAGCCGGTGCAGGGGTACCTCGCGTGGCTCGACGACGTCGATCGGTACACGCTCGACGCGAGCGGGGAGGCGATCCTCGAGGTCGCGCTCACCAACGCGCCAGCTACGTCGTCGACGGTGGACTTCGAGGTCGAGGTGCAGGCCCCCGACGAGGTGATCGGCCAGGTGTGGGACAGCAACGGCGCGAACGAGACCACCGAGCTGTCGACGTTCCTGTACGTGCCCGAGGCGGCGACGTACACCCTGCGCGTGTTCGACCGGTTCGGGGGCGACTGGGACGCCACCCAGCCGTACACGCTCACGGTCACGGAGCGGGCCGTGCCGGACGCCGCGCAGGAGCCCAACGAGAACACCGGCGTCGGCAAGGACGTGGTGGCCTCGGCGGTGCCGGTGACCGCGGGGGTGCCCGCGGAGGGCTACCTGGCCTCGCTCGGCGACTCCGACGTGTACCGCCTGGCGGTGGCGGGAGAGACCCTCGTGCAGGTGGCGCTCGACAATGCCCCCGCCACGAGCTCGGCCGTCGACTACGAGGTGGTGGCGTTCGCGGCGGATGCCCAGTCGCGCCTCGGGCAGCTCGGGGTCGACGACGGGTCGGCAGCCCCCACGTCGCTGCGGCTCGTGGTCTACGCGGCCGCGGCCGGCGACGTGCTGGTGGAGGTCCGGGACCGGTTCGGGGGCGACTGGGACTACGACCAGCCCTACACGCTCACGCTGACCGAGCGGTCGGTGCCCGATGCCGCCTTCGAGCCCAACGCGACCGCGGTGGCCGGGGATCGGGTCGACGTGGCGACCCCGGTGGCGGCGGGCACCACGGAGGCCTGGCTCGCGAGCCAGGGAGACGAGGACTGCTACGTCCTCACGGTGGCCGCGGAGGGTGCGCTCACGGCGACGGTGGCGACCGACGGACCGTCGCCCGTGGACTACCGGGTGCAGGTCTACGAGGGCACCGATCCGAGCCCCGTGGCGGAGGGGGAAGACGCCGACGGCAGCGACGGGCCGACGTCGGTGGAGGTGACGGGGGAGGTCGCCGCGGGCGACGTGGTGGTGTGTGTCGCGGACGTGGGCGGCGACGACTGGGATCTCGAGCAGGGCTACGCGCTCACGATCGCGCTCCTGTAGGCTGCGGGCCCCGGGGCCGGCGCCCTCCCGTAGCGATCGGCCGCCACCTGCGGTACGCTGCTCCCTTCGCGAACGGATCCAGGAGAGGAACGAAGGTGTCGAAGGTCGATGAGGTCGTCGTTCTGGGCGGAGGCAGCGCGGGCTTTCTCGCCGCGATCACCCTGGTCACCAAGGTGCCCGGGCTGTCGGTGCGGCTCATCCGGTCCCCCGACATCGGAATCATCGGGGTGGGGGAGGGCACCATCTGGAACATGCCCGTGTTCCTCCACGGGTACCTCGGCATTCCCCCGGCGGACTTCCACGCCCAGGTCAAGCCCACCTACAAGCTCGGGATCAAGTTCAACTGGGGCCCCCGCGAGCATTTCTTCTACACCTTCGACACCCAGCTCGACTGGAAGTACGACGACCTGGCGATGCCCAACGGGTTCTTCTCGTTCGAGGACTTCGGCACCACGAGCGTCTCTGCGGCCCTCATGGCCCACCAGCGGGCCTTCGAGCGCCAGACCGACGGCACGCCGCTGATCCCCACGACCGCCGCCTACCACGTCGAGAACAAGCCGTTCGTCCAGTTCCTGGAGAGCGTGGCGCGGGAGCGCGGCGTGCAGATCATCGAGGACACGCTGACGGACGTGGAGCGAGGTGAGCGCGGGGTCGAGGCGCTCCGCCTGGCCTCCGGGGCCCGGGTCACCGCAGATCTCTTCGTAGATGCCTCGGGCTTCCGCTCCCGCCTGCTGCACGGCGTGTTCGAGGAGCCCTTCGAGAGCTACGCCTCGTCGCTGCTGTGCGATCGGGCGGTCGTCGGCGGGTGGAAGCGCAAGGGGGAGCCCCTGCTCGCCTACACCACGGCGGACACGATGGACGCGGGCTGGTCGTGGCAGATCGAGCACGCGGACCACATCAACCGCGGCTACGTCTACAGCTCGGCGTTCCTCGACGAGGAGGGAGCGGAGAAGGAGTTCCGCGCCAAGAACCCGAAGGTCGGCGAGGTGCGCAGCCTGTCGTTCCCGTCGGGCCGTCGGCGCCGCGGGTGGGTCGAGAACGTCGTGGGGGTCGGGAACGCGGCCGGCTTCGTGGAGCCGCTCGAGGCCACTGGGCTCATGGTGATCTGCCACACCTGCGTGGAGCTGGTCTACGCGCTCAGCGACGGCGTGCAGAGCGTTCGGCCCGCGCAGGTGGCGCTCTTCAACCGCTCCATCGAGCGGCAGTGGGAGTCGATCCGGCGGTTCCTCGCGATGCACTACCGGTTCAACACCCGGCTCGACACGCCGTTCTGGCGGGCGTGCCGCGAGGACGTGGACCTCGCCGGGGCCGAGGAGTTCGTGGACTACTACCGGGCGGTGGGGCCCACCCTGCACGGGGGCCGCCTGCTCGATGCCGAGGATCTGTTCGGCAACAACGGGTACCTGGTCATGCTGGTCGGCCAGAAGGTGCCGTTCGAGCAGCCCAAGCTGCCTGCGCGCCACCGCCGCGCGTGGCGAAAGCTCGTGGGGGAGCTCGAGCAGCGCGGCGCGCGCGCCATGACCCAGGAGGAGGCGCTCCGCTCCATCCGCGCCCCTGAGTGGGGCTGGCACCCGGACTTCTACCGAAGCCAGGTCAGCTGGCGGTGATCACAGCCCGATGGCCATGCCGGCCATCGGCACGATCACGGGCGCGTCGGCGGTGAGCACGTCGACCGCGGCATCGAGCTGCAGGCCCTCGGAGAGCTGCCACCACGCGCCGCCGCCCACGAGCGGCGAGCCGCCGAACGTGTGCCCCGCGTTGACGAACAGGCCGACCTCCCCCACCAACACCGACGCGCCACCACCGGCGAAGGCCTCCACCGGGCCCTCGAGGCCCACCGCGAAGCCGTGGGCCCAGACGCCGAAGGCGCCGAGCGCGAGCGCCACGTTCGCCGACAGCTGGCCGCCGACCACCTTGCCGCTGCCCCCGTCGAGATCGAGGAAGACCTCGGGCACGAGCGACACCGACCACCGCTCGGAGACCGCGCCGCCCACCTTGGCACCGACGCCGACCGGACCCACCGTGAGGTCCCCGCCGGACACGCCGAGGTCGGGCAGCCGCAGGCGCGCCTCCAGCGCCTCGCCCACGCCGTAGCGGGCGTACAGCCCGCCCGTGCCCACCGACGCCGCACCCTGCGTGATCTGCCCCGCGAGGCCCGCCTCGATCATCAGGCGGCCCGCCCCCGGGGTCATCGTGCTGTCGCCGACCCCGGGGCGGTCGGGCGCGAAGGTGAGCTCCCCAGCCCAGGCCCCGGTCGGGGCCAGCCCCAGGAGGACCAGGAGCGGCCTCACTCGGCCGCCTGCGGCGCGGGCAGCGAGAGCTCCAGATCCTGGGCCCCGCGCGCCACGTCGACCACGAGCTCGAGGTTCTGGTCGTCGGGCGTGGCCACGTCGCCGTCCAGATCGAGCGTGGCCCGCAGCTCGAGCGCCTCGGGGATCTCGGGCCCGGGGATCCGCGGGCGATCCGTCTCGCGCAGCAGGAACGCGATGGGGAACGGGCCCGGCGGGTACCGCCGCACGGCCAGCGGCACGCGCGCGCCGGGCACCCGGACCTGCACGAACAGCGCCTTCGCGGCAGGGACCTCCACGGGCGCATCGATGACGCCGGCGACCACGCCGTCCTCGGGGAACGGTGGGGCCTCCGGGGCCGCGGGCTCGGCGGGGGCCTCGGTCTCGGGCTCCGGAGCGGTCGGCGCCGCGCGCTCGGCGCCGCCTCCGCTGCAGCCCACCATCGTCATCCACAGGGTCGTCAGCATGGTCGGACTATAGCCGCATCCGCCGTGTAGCGACCGGGGCGCGCCGCGAGACGGATGGGGAGATCCCGGAGGGGATGTGACGCTCGGTGGAGACTTCACGCTGTTCCTCGCGTGCGTGGTCGGGGTGGCCGTGCTCCTGGCCCTGAGGGGGGCGCGCGCGCGATAGCGTCACCGAGATGTCGTTGTCGTTTCACCTCCAGGATTGGTCGGCATGGATCCGCCGCGCGCTCGCGCCCGCGGCCGACGCGTACCGAGAGGGGGAGGCCCTCCGCCAGCAGATGGGGGAGGATGCTTACCTCCGTGCCTACGGCGAGGGGCTCGGGGCCGAGTGGAAGCTCGCGGAGTGGGCCCAGCGCCAGCCCGACGACCCGTGGGACGCCTGGATGCGCTGCCCCCGGGCGGACTGGCTGCTGATCGCGCTCGCTCACGCCAGCGCGGACGTGCGCACCCGCACCCTGTGCGCCTGCGACGTGGCGCGTAGCGGGCTCGTGCACATTCCCGAGGGGGAGCCCTACGTGCGCGAGGCGATCGAGGCGGCCGAGGCCTGGGCGCTGGGCCACCAGAGCCTCGCCCACGTGCAGCGCATGGCGGGACGGGCGGCGAGCTACGCGGTGAGCGCGGCGAAGCTCCGGGTTCGGCTCGCGGCCGAGGCCGCGCGCGGGCCGGCGGCGGCCGCGCGCGGGGGCCCGGGCCACGAGGCGGCGCGGGCGGCCCTCGCCGATGGCCCCGATCCGGACGAGGTCGCGACCTCGCACCGGATCTGTGCGGAGCGGATCCTCGCGCGGCCCTGGGTGCCCACCGTGCCCACCGATCTCGATCACGCCGACGACGTGCTGCAGGCGGCGTGGGCCTGGCTCGGGGAGGTCGTGCCCGTCGTACAGCTGTCGACCGCGCAGGTGCTGGCCGCCGCGTCGGTGCGCTGGGTGCTCGTCGGTCCACCGCAGCCGCCGGGGCCGGGGCCGGGGCCGGGGCCCTCCCTGTCGCTCACCGGCCCGCTGGTGCGGGCGATCGGCGAGCGGATCGCGGCGGCGGAGGCGCCGACGGAGACCCTGCGGGCGTTCGAGGCGCGCCTGCAGTCCGCGGAGGGCCCGCCGGACGGGCCTCGGCGGGGGCTCCAGGACCTCTGACTGTCGGCAGCTGCCACCAGGGCACGTGGGGGTGCTCGTGGTGCTCGAGGTGGTATCCGCCGAAGTGAAAGCAGGTGAGCAGGCTCACCACGTCGCTGTACCGGCCGCTCGTGGCATGGTGCACGTTGGTGTGGCCCGCGGGTTGTGGCGCGCGATGGGGCAGGTAGGTCCCGAACCAGAACAGCTGCAGCGTGGACAACACGGAGGGCAGGGCCCAGAACAGCAGCAGGTTCGCCAGGTCGACGACGAGGAACAGGCTCCAGAAGACCACGAACAGCCGCCACCACTGACCCCAGGTGAGGTAGCGGAGCATGAACGTGAGGTACCAGCGGAACGGGGACTCGTGCGCCGCAGGCAGCGTGCCGTCGTGCCAGTCGGGGTCGCCGGGGCGGGCGGGCGTGGCGTGGTGCAGGCCGTGCGCGCGGCGCAGCGCGCGGTAGTCGAACATCGCGTAGGCGGCGGCCGCGACGGCGCCGATCGCGTGGTTCAGGCGAGCGCGGCCCGGGGCCACCGAGCCGTGCATCGCGTCGTGGGCGGTGATGAAGATGGCCGTGAACTGCCAGGTCATCCCGAGCACGCCGGCGACGGCGATCCACGGGCCCGCGGGGCCGCTCAGGTCGACGACGAGGAGCGCGGCGAGCGAGCCCGCCCACGCGAGGAGCAGCGCGATCCCGAGGATCGCGCCGCGGAGGTCGCCTCTAGCGGGTCTAGCCGACATGAGGGAGCAGTCCCTTGAGGAGGGGGGCGCGGCCGCGCGGCGTGAGCGCCAGGCGGCTCACCCGCCACAGCAGATCGGTCGGCAGCTCGCGGCCGAGCGCCATCATGGCGTGGCCCACGGCACAGGGGGGCGACATCCCCGACAGGAAGGCGGTCCAGTGGCGGGTCGGCATGGCGAAGAAGGCCCGCATGAACCTGCCGAGATCCGGCCCCTCGAGCCCCAGGAGCACCTGCAGCCCGCCCCGCGCCAGCTGCTGGGCGCGGCGCAGCGCGGGCGGGTGGATCGCCTTCCACGCGAGGCGAGCGGCCCGGGCCGGGCCTCCGCGGTCGAGCCCGCGGGCGAGGGCGTCGGCCAGCGCGGGCGCGGAGCCAAGGGAGCGCGCCACCGAGTACCCGGTGGCGGGGTGGACGAACCCCGCGGCGGCGCCGAACCCGACCACCGGCAGCGCCTGGGGCATGGCGGGCAGCGGGGCGTTCATCGGGATGCGCACGCGCTCCACCTCGAGGACCTCGAGCACGTCGACGCCGAGCACCCGAAGCCGCTGCTCGAGCCGCCGCGCGAGGGCCTCTACCGGGACCACGGGGACCGCTGCGAGGACCGTCTCCTCGAGCAGCACGTGGTCCGCCCGGGGCATCGCGTACAGGAACGACGCCGGCCCTGGCGAGGTCCCGGGCACCGAGCGGAAGTCCATGAGGGCCATCTCGTCCGCGGCCCAGGGGTGGCCCGCGACCCGGGCGCGGATGCCGTACGCGGTCTGCCAGGCCACGCTCGCCCCGGAGGCGGGGGAGGCCTCGGTGAGCAGGCGGCGGGCGCTCCCGGTGGCGTCGACCACGACGCGCGCAGCCAGCGGAGGCCCGGACGCGCGCTGGACGTGCAGCGAGTGCGCGGCGGGCGCGAGCCCGGTGCACGTGAAGCGCGCGATCCGGCCGGACGCGGCCTCGAGCCGCTGCCGGAGGTGATCCTGGACGGCCCGGTTGTCGAGCTCCCCGTAGGCCCGGTCGAGCGGCTGCGGACCGCCCCCGTCGGTGTAGACCAGGGGGCGCGCCCACGTCCGATGGAAGCACGACGCGGGCAGCGGCACCTCGTGGACCCACGCCGAGAGGGTGGGGACCCAGGCCCGATCGGGGTCGGGGTCGCCGAGCAGCACGCGCAGCCCACGCTCGGCGCAGGCCGTCGCCGCCGCGAGGCCGGCGGGGCCGGCCCCCACCACGACGACGTCCCAGGCGTCTTCGAGGGGGCGCTCGACGATGGGGGGGGAGGGCATGGGGTCCTCGGGGCGGAGGCAACCGGTCGGGCCGTATCGATCGCGGACGCCAAGTGGAAGCCGGCCCCCAGGGAATCGTGAACCATCTGTGCGAGGCATTGCCGCTGTCGGTTGCGATTCATACGCCGCAGTCGTTTCTCCGGCCGAGGTCTCGCATGGTGAACCCCGCATCCCCTGTTCCCGTCGGTGTCTTCGATGTGCCCCTGGCGGCCGTGTGGTCCACCGAGGGGGTCGACGCCGTCGAGCTCCGCATGCGGGAGCTGGCCGGCGCGGGCGTGCTCCGCCGCGCCGGGGGCATGGTCGGGGAGCACCTCGCGACCGGGGGCAAGCGCCTGCGGGCGCGTCTTGCCCTCGCGGCCACCGAGGCCCTCGGCGCTCCCCGCACCGCCGCCGTCGGCTGGGCGGCCGCCGTCGAGCTGCTGCACAACGCGACCCTCGTACACGACGACATCCAGGACGGCGATCGGGTGCGCCGGGGGCAGCCCACGGTGTGGGCGCGGCACGGCGTGGCCCAGGCCATCAACGCCGGCGACCTCATGCTGATGCTTCCGTTCCTCGCGCTCGACGAGGCCCACCTCTCGCCCGCCACCCGCGCCGAGCTGTCGCGGCGCCTCGCGTGGCAGGCGGCCGAGATCGTCCGCGGCCAGGCCGAAGAGATGGCGCTGCTCGAGGAGCGCAACCTCGACCTCGAGAGCTACCGCGCGGCGGCGCGCGGCAAGACCGGGGGGCTGTTCACGCTGCCCGTCGAGGGGGCGGCGCTCATTGCCGGCTGCTCTGCCGAGGAGGCCACCGCGCTCGGCGCCGCCTTCGGCGACCTCGGGCTGCTGTTCCAGATCGTCGACGACACGCTCGACCTCTACGGCGACAAGGGCCGCGGAGAAGTAGGCTGCGACCTGCAGGAGGGCAAGGTCTCGGCCCTCGTGGCAGCCCACCTCCAGCGGGCTCCGGCGGATCGCGAGTGGCTCGTGTCCCTGCTCGAGACCCCGCGGGAGGCCACCCCGGCGAGGGACGTCGCCAAGGCGATCGTGCGGTTCCGGGCCAGCGGGGCGCTTCGTGCGGTGCTCGACGAGGTCCGGGCGCTGATCCGGGCGACCGCCCACGCGCCGGCGCTGCTCGCGCAGCCCGACCTCCGGGCGGTCGCGCTCGGCATCGCCGACCTCGCCACCGCCCCGGTGCGCGGGCTGCTGGCCGAGGCGGACGTGCTAGCTTGACCGCAAGGAGGTCGTGGCCTTGGTCCTGTTGGTCGTCTCGGTGGGTGCCGCCCACGCAGGGTGGGTGAAGTCGGTCGTCAACGAGGAGTCGGTGGTCGCCACCGAGCCGCACGAGGAGCGCACCGCGGACCCGCAGGTGACGTTCTCGGCGGACTCGCAGGAGCGGCTTTCGGGCGCGGTAGTCGCGGAGGTGACCTGCCGGCGGTGGTCCACCGAGACCATCGAGCGCACGCCGGTCGAGCTCCGCGAGAAGCACAAGCGCGGCGAGGTCGTGAAGACCAAGCGCAAGCCCCTCGGGCCATCGAAGACGCTGCAGCGCGAGACGCCCTCGACCCGCGAGGCGTGCGGCACGCGACCGGCGCAGGGCGCCGACGTACGGGTGTTCGGCCGCGCGGTCTCGCTCGCCGACGACGGCACGTGGACGTGGGCGGTCGGCGATCTCCGCGACCACGAGCTGCTCCAGCTGGCTCGGGGATCGGCGGTGTTCCAGGTCACGAGCGACGACGGCAACGCCTCCGTCGCGGTCCCGCAGGAGGTCCAGCGCTGGGCCGCGGAGGCCCGGGAGCAGGTCTTCGGGGTACCGGTGGCGCCGCTGGGTGCGGAGCCGGCGGGGGGGCCGGAGGCGGCATCGGCGGAGGCCCGCGCCCTGGTGGCCGACCTCGAGGCCTACCGCGGCCCGTGGGACGTGCGCCACTCCGTCAGCCCGATCGACGATCGGCTGCTCGTGTCCGCGCAGCGGGAGGCCACGGCCGAGGTCGGGGGGCTCCCGGCGCGGCCGGAGCTCTTCGCGCAGTGCGCGCGGGGCGTGATCGGTCTGTACGTCCAGCCCCACGGGCGGTCTGCGACGGGCCGCTGTCGGCCAGGCGGCGATCCAGGCGCACCACGCCC
>CAYMSU010000027.1:0-22814 GCA_964393165.1 uncultured Enterobacteriaceae bacterium | reverse complement strand
TACGACAAGTGCCGACGCTCAGGTGGGGAGCTACTTAGGGATCGTCGTACTAGGAGGCTGGCGGCTCAGGCCCCCAGGACCTGCTGGAGCGCTGTGAGCAGGCCGCTCAGCGAGTGTGGGTGGGCCACGGCGTGCACGGTGAGGCCGGCGTGTCGCGCCGCTCGGGCGGTCGACGGGCCGATGCACACGATCTGTCCCAGCGCACGTCGGTGCGACGCGGTGGGCGGGACCGCTGCTGCGAGGCGCTCTGCGGCGGAGCCCGACATCAGGGTGGTGGCGTCGACGGGTAGCGCCCGCGCGACGTGGCCGGCGTACCCCTCGGGCGCGACGTTGCGGTAGGCAACCACCTCCACGATCTCCGCATCCGCCTTCCGGAGCGCCTCGAGCGGGGCCGACGAGGCGAGATCCGCGCGCGGGTAGATCACCTTCCGCCCTTCGAGCACGCCGCGATCGACCAAGGCGCCTACCAGGTCCACGGCGGTGGCGCTGGCCGGCACGACGTCGACCCGAAAGCCGAGCTGCTCGAGGCGGCGCGCGGTGGCCCGACCCACGGCCGCCCAGCGAGCGGTTCGCCAGGCACCGGGGGCCGCCGTCGCGACCAGGTCGGCCACGGTGCCCGACGTCACGAGCACCCAGTCGGGCTCCGGGTGCTGCTCAGCCACCAGGAACACCCGCTCGAGGTCCCATCGCCGCTCGAGCAGGGGCACGATGACGGGGGCGTACCCAGCCCGCCCGAGCGCGTTGGCGAGCGCGGGTGCGTCCTCCGCGGGACGCGTGACCAGCACGCTGGGGGCGCTGCTCTCGAACGAGATGCTCACGACTGCAGAGGACGAGCCTTCGCGAGGTCGCGGCTGAGGTTCTTCTGGTGCGCTTCGAGGGTCCCGCCGCCGATCTCCAGGAGCTTGGCGTCACGCCACAGGCGCTCGACCGGATACTCCTTGCAGTAGCCGGCGCCGCCCATCACCTGCATCGCGTAGTCCGCGACGGTCTTGCCCACGGGCGCAGCGAACAGCTTGGCTGCGTCGGTGCCGATCCGGTTGCGCTCGTCAGGACCGCAGTGCGCGGCCACGTGGTAGACCAGCGACTTCGCCGCCTCGGTCATCGCATATCCCTCGGCGATGTAGCGCTGGATCTGGCCGAACTCGAGGATCGCCTTGCCGAAGGCCTGCCGCTCCTGGCCGTGGCGGACCATGATGTCGACGCATCGATCGGCGATGCCCACGCTCATTGCGGCCAGTGTGAGCCGCTCGACCTCGAGGTTCCGCATCATGTGCGTGACGCCCTGGCCCTCCTCCCCGAGGAGGTTGGCGGCGGGGACCCGGCAGTCGTCGAAGATGAGCTCCGACATGGTGGAGCCACGCATGCCGAGCTTGTCGATGTGCTCGGAGGTCGTGAACCCAGGGCAGTCCCGATCGACCACGAAGGCAGTGATCCGGCCGTTCACCTTCGCGTAGACCAAGAAGCAGTACCCCTCCACGCCGTTGGTGATGTAGGTCTTCGTGCCGTTGAGCACGTACGTGTCGCCGTCGCGCTCCGCGGTCGTGGTCATACGCAGCACGTCGGTTCCTGCGCCGGGCTCGGTCATGCCCATGCCAGCAACCCACTCGCCGGTGACCACCTTGTCCAGGTAGCGCTCCCGCTGCCCCTCGTTGGAGCAGTAGTAGAAGTTGTTCACGAACAGCATGCTGTGAGCGAGGTACGCAAGGCAGAAGCCAGGGTCGGACTTGGACAGCTCGTGGTGGACGATCACCGCCGCCACCGAGTCCATGCCTGCGCCACCGGCCTCCGATGGGATGGTGACACCGAGCAGCCCGAGCTCACCGACCTTGCGGAGCAGCTCCACGTTCAGGCGACCCTCGCGGTCCCAGGTGGATGCTTGGGCTTCCACCTCGTTCCGCGTGAACTCGGACACGAGCTCGCGCAGCATCCGATGCTCATCAGTCGGATTGAACAGGTCTCCCATGGTCCTCTCCGCGAAATGGGGAAGGGGCCGACCTAACACCACAGGAGCCTCTCTACGACACCCGCCTCGGCGCCCGAGGCCACGACACGGGGGGACGGCTTACCCCTGGCCTTTGCCGCCGTGATAACCCTGGCCGCGCTTCCTGACATTGCCTGGCCCCTGGAGCACCCGTGCCGAAGAAGCTGTTTCTCGTGGACGGCAGCAACCACGCCTTTCGCGTGCAGTACGCGCTACCGCCGCAGCACACGAGCGACGGCTTCCCGACCCGCGTGCTGTATGGCTTCACGCTGCTCTTCCAGAAGATGATGAACGCGTACCGGCCCGACTACTGCGCCGTCAGCTTCGACTCGGGCAAGTCCTTCCGCCACGAAACGTTCCCCGACTACAAGGGACATCGGCCGGACATGCCCGGCGACATGAAGCGCCAGTGGGAGTGGCTCCCCCGGCTGGTCGAGGGGTTCGGATACCGCTGCGTGCAGGCGGACGGGTTCGAGGCCGATGATGTCCTCGGCACGCTCGCCCGCCGCTTCGCCGCTCCCGACGTAGACGTGTACATCGTGTCGTCCGACAAGGACTTCGCCCAGGTCATGGGCGAGCACGTACACCTGCTGGACGAGGGGAAGGCCGGGAAGGTCTACCGGGTGGCCGACATTCCGGCGAAGTTCAAGCTCGGCGAAGGCGCCGAGCTCTCGCCCGAGCGGGTGCTCGACCTGCTCGCGCTCAGTGGTGACACGACCGACAACATCCCAGGGGTGCCGGGGATCGGCGACAAGACCGCCGCAAAGCTGATCGGCCAGCACGGTGACCTGGAGGCGGTCCTGGCTGCTGCGGTGGCCGGGAAGATCAAGGGCAAGCGCGGTCAGAACCTCGTGGAGCACGCGGAGAACGCCCGTCTGTCGCGGGAGCTCGCGGAGATCCGGACGGACGTGGACGTCGCGGTCGAGCTCGAGGAGCTCGCCCCTCGAGGGGTTCAGGAGGCGCCTCTGCGCCAGATGTTCGACGACTGGGAGTTCATGGAGGTGGCGACCAAGCTGCTCCCTCACCGCGTGGCAGTCGACAAGTCGCTCTACCACGGAGTCTCGACGGAAGAAGAGCTCGCCGCGCTCCTCGCGAGGCTTCGGGCGGCGGGTCGGTTCGCAGTGTCCCTGCGCACGACCGATGCCAAGCCGGAGGACACGACCGTACTGGGCGTCGCCTTCGCGACGGACGACGAGGTGGCCTACGTGGCGCTGGCGCCTCGGGCAAACGTCGAGATCGACTTCGACGCTGCTCAGCGCAGCGTCTTCGCCCTGCTGGCGGACCCCGCCCTGGAGAAGGTCGGCTTCGACACCAAGCGCACACTGAGGATCTGTCGTCACCTCGGCCACGATCTGCCAGGTATTTCCGGGGACATCGAGCTCCTGGACTACGTTCTGGTCGCTCACCGCGGCACCCATGATCTCGACAAGATCGCCAAGCGACACCTCGGTCACAACCTCGCCTACAGCCCAGCCACCGAGCCGCTCATGCTCTCGGACGTCGCGGACTTCGCGGGCGAGCCCGCCCATCTGTCCTGGCTGCTGGAGCGCCGCCTCGACCGGCGGCTGTCCGAGGGAACCCGGTACGTCTACGAGCAGATCGAGCTGCCGCTCGTGCCCGTGCTCGCGGACATGGAACAGGCCGGGATCAAGCTCGATCAGGAGGTGCTGGGCGGGATCTTTCGAGACATCGGCGCCCGCGTGAAGCAGGCCGAGAAGCACTGTCACGAGGTGCTGGGTCGCCCGTTCAAGGTCGGCTCCCCCAAGGAGGTCTCCGACATCTTGTTCGACGAGCTCGGACTGCCGAAGATCAAGCGCACGAAGACTCAGTTCTCGACCGACGCGTCTGTGCTCGAGAAGCTCGCGGAGCAACACCCCCTGCCCCGCGCGATCCTCGACTGGCGCTCCCTTCAGAAGCTCGAGAACACCTACCTGCGCACGCTGCCCGGGTATGTCGCGGCCGACGGACGGATCCACACGACCTTCAACCAGGCGGTGGCTGCAACGGGTCGGCTGTCCTCCAGGGACCCGAACTTGCAGAACATCCCGATCCGGACGTTCGAAGGGCGGCGAATCCGCGACGGGTTCGTGGCCGAGGATGGCCACGTCCTGATGAGTGCCGACTACAGTCAGGTCGAGCTACGCGTGCTCGCGCACTTCTGTGAGTCCGGAGCGCTGGTAGAGTCCTTCCGGCAGGGGGAGGACATCCACCGGCGCACCGCCTCGGAGGTCTTCGGTGTCGGCATGGACGAGGTCACCTCGGAGCAGCGGACGGCGGCCAAGGCCATCAACTTCGGGTTGATGTACGGCATGAGTGCGTTCCGCCTGGGTCGTGATCTCGACATCGCCCGAGAGGACGCCCAGAAGTACATGGACGACTACTTTGGCCGAATCCCCCAGGTCTCGGAGTGGATCGAGGCCACGAAGGAGTCCTGTCGGACCAACGGCTACGTCGAGACGTTGTTTGGTCGGCGTCGGCTGATTCCCGAGATCTACAGCAAGGACTACGCGGATCGAATGGCCGGCGAACGGGAGGCTGTGAACACAGTCGTGCAGGGGACCGCCGCTGACATCATCAAGATCGCCATGATCCGCGTGCACCGGGCGCTCGCCGAAGAATCGCGTGCTGCGCGAGTGCTGCTCCAGGTCCACGACGAGCTTCTGCTCGAGGTCCCCGAGAACGAGGTTGCGGACATCGAGGCACTGTTGGTGCGCGAGATGGGCGCTGCAGCGGAATTGTCCGTGCCCCTCGAGGTTCAGGTAGGGCACGGTCACAACTGGAACGACGCTCACGGATAGTCGCTGTCGAAGCTCATCGGGGCGCTTTCGAATAGAGCGTCGTCAGACCTCGTCGATGTGCTGCCAGGAGACCGCCCGATGTCCGCGAAGCCCACTGTCGACGAGCGCGAGCTCAGCCGCGAGGAAGACCTCGAGTTGCTCCAGGCCGTCCTCGACGGCGACGGCACCGCCTACCAGGGCCTCGTCGAGAAGTACCAGTCCCGCGTGTACTCGATGGTCTACGGCATGCTTCGCAATCGCGAGGACGCCCGGGATGTCACCCAGGAGGCGTTCGTCAAGGCCTACCGCAACCTCTCGACGTTCCGGCTCGAGTCGAGCTTCTACACCTGGCTTTACCGGATCGCGATGAACCTGACGATCGACTTCACACGCAAGCGGAAGCGAAGAGAGCGCGCGGGGTTCGACGAGGGCATCGCCACGCGAGACGGGGATGGCGGGATTGCCGAGGTCCACCACGGCGACAGCCCGAGCCGGGCACTGGAGCGCAAGCAGCTCTTCAACCGGATCATGGCCGCTATGGAGGATCTGCCCGAAGATCAGCGCCAGGTCATCCTGCTCCGGGAGATGGAGGGGCTGTCCTACAAGGAAATCTCGGAAGTGATGGACATCCCAGAGGGAACGGTGATGTCCAGGTTGTTCTACGCTCGGAAGAAGCTTCAGAAGATGCTCGCCGACGCGTGATGTCGAACCCGACCGAATGAAGCGTGCCCCCTTGGCGTCTCTCTCCGAACGAAACGGATCCCCCATGGATGACAGACTCGAATCGCTGCTCCGTCGCATCCGAGACGGCCACGGCACCGCCGAGACCCAGTCCGAGGCCCGTGCGCTCGTGGCCGACGACGATCGGATCCCGGCCGAGCTGCGTGACCTCGTGTTGCTCGACGAGGCCGAGGCTGCGTCGGACGCCGCGGGCCTGCTGTCGGTGCTCGGAGCCGACGACCTCGGGGAGGTCCTCGCCGCTGCAGTCCGCGCGGAGGGCGCAGAGCCTTCGGTCCTCACGGAGGCCCAGCTCGAGCCCGACGCCGAGTGGATGGTGATCGCCGAGGTCCTGCGGGACGGCCTGCGCCGCATCGGGCGCGACGTGGAGCTCGCCACGCACACTCTGGCGCGGCTGACCGAGCTGCAGGGATGGGCCTGGGGGCCCGTCGTCAGCGCTGCGGTGCGGGCAGAGGCCGGCCCCGTCGACTCGTCGCTGGTCGGGCGGGTCATGGAGGCACTCTCGCTGACCGTCCGCGTCCCACCGGTCGCCGAGGCCGTGCGGGCCGAGGCCGGCACCGTGGACGTCGCTGCGGCGGTCCTGAAGGAGCTGGGCCTGGGAGCCGCCGCGAAGATGCCCAGCCCGGTGGTGGAGGCACCCCGACCTCTCGCGGCGCCCGCGAACAACCAGCAATGGCACTGGGCAGCAGCAGGGCTCGTGCTCGCCGCGGCCTTCCTCGCCATGGTGCTGCGGGGGGCGAGCCCCGGTGGTGGCTCCCCCGAGCCGATGACGTTCGCGCATGCGTCCGACATCGTCGTGGAAGACCTCAGCTACGGTGAGGGGGTCGAGGTGTTCGAGACCTTGAGCGACGACGGCACGGTCATCCTGTGGCTGGACGAGGAGGCCTGAGATGCGGGCAGGGTGGACCCACAAGCTCCGCGCGGCTCTGCTGGGGGCGCTCCTGGCGACCTCCGCGGTCGGGCCGATGCCGGCATCGGCTCAGGCACCCCCTCGGCCCGCGCAGGTGACGGTGAGCGAGGCACAGCAAGGCAAGGTCCGTGTAGACGCCATGGTCGTGCACGCGAACAACAGCGGTAAGGTCGATCCGCAGCTGGTCGAGCTCAAGCGCAAGTTCCAGCACATGAAGTACACGGGCTTCAAGGTGCTGTCGCGGCACAACGAGTCGATGTCGCCGGGTCAGAGCGCCACTGTGTCGGTGGCGGGCGGCCGCAGGGTGAAGATCACCTTCATCGAGGCGAGAAAGTCCCAGGCTCGGGTGCGGATCCAGATCTTCAAGGCTCAGTCCAAGGTCCTCGACACCACGGTCCAGATCCCGGAGGCGCGCTACTTCGTGGTCGCGGGGCCGTCCTACGCCGACGGGATCCTGATCTTCCCGATCACCGTGTCGTTCTGACCGCACGGCTCACGCGCCTGGAACTACGACGCCTCTGCGCTAGTCGGCCGAGGTTCTAGCCAGCAAAGCTTGGCTTTGAATCGGCCTGGGTCGCGCTCCGTCGGCGGACTGCGGGTCGCACCACTTCCGCGAATCTGCGCGGGTGGGCTGGCGAGAGCAGGAGGGGGGCCCCCGTTCGGCGCCGGACGACGACGAGGTGGGTACTCCGCGAGAGGTACGTCTCGTAGGATCCCTGGGAGGTCGCCACGGGTCCCAGGGTACCCAGCACCCCGGCTGTCCACACCGCGAGTCTGCCGCCTTGCTCATCGGTGAACCGACGGCCTTCGAAGACCTCGACGTCCTCGACCTCTGAGCGGGCGATCTCGACGGATCGCAGCGGGAAGTCGATGATCAGGTACTCTGGGGTGACCTCGAGCTGGCTGGGGCGCAGGAACAGCCAGATGGACGCGTAGGCGATCACCATTGACGCGCCGAGCACCCCCAGCAGGTCGGTGTGGGGTGGGGGGACCCACGCCGCGGCCGCGAACAGGCCGAGCGGGAGCAGTGCCAACGGCAACACGAAGGCCAGCAGCCAGCCGTCCATGGCCGCCAGGGTGAATCGCACGAGCGCCTCCGGTCCCCTGCTACGGCACATCGGCGCCCCGCTTTAGGCAGGAGACGGAGGTGCAGAGCCCCGTTAATGGACGTCCCCGGTACGCGAGGCGCAGTGTCCACCATCTTCCAGCGCATCATCGACCGCGAGGTCCCCGCGGACGTCGTATACGAGGACGACCAGGCGCTCGCGTTCCGCGACATCGCGCCGCAGGCCCCCGTCCACGTCCTGGTGATCCCCAAGCGGCGGATCGTCAGCCTCGCGACCATGGCCGACGAAGACGTGCCGCTCGTCGGCCATCTCCTGCAGGTCGCGCGCGACGTCGCCCGCCAGGAGGGTCTCGCTGAAGGGGGCTATCGCGTCGTCACCAACTGCGGGGAGCAGGGAGGTCAGTCCGTGCCACACCTGCACCTGCACGTTCTCGGAGGCCGCGCGCTCAGTTGGCCCCCCGGCTGATCACGGGCTGGCCCGGGCCGGCGCGGGTTACCGGGCCACGTTGCACGCCAGCCAGGGCGACCATCAGGGTCGCGGGCGGCGACCATCCCAGGGAACCGTACGAGAGATCCAGGAGGCCAGGCTCAATGGCGACATTCGAGGCAACGACGCACCCGCTGTCGTTCGCCCACATGGAGGGCGGCATGAAGACAGTGTTCGTCGTGCCGTGGAGTGCTGAGTTCTCGATGATCACGTCGGGTGACCGAATCGAGTTCGAAGACCTGGGGAGCATCTCTATCGGCTCGATCCGGCGCTACTCGACCGTCGAGGAGCTGCTCGAGGCCGAGGGATGGGCCAACGTCGTGCCCGAAGCGGAGAGCCAAGACGTAGCGGTCGAGATGATCCGCACGTCGTCGGAGTGGAATCCTCGCGCAGAGGAGGAGGAGGGCGTACTCGCCCTGCGGGTCCGGTGGGCGAAGCGCAAGACCTGACCGCGCTCTCCGGGCCAGTCCACGGCTTCGTCGAGCGCTTCAACCCCTGGACGGGCCGCGCCTGGCTCCAGGTCCTCGGACCGGGACGCCAGTGGGTGCGGATATCGAGCGGCTATGGGGCGGCGCGTCGCTCGCTCCGCAACCAGTACCCGGACCGACCGTTCACCTCGGAGTGGTCCGATGGACAGTTCCCACCCGCGCCCGGGCGGCTGCCGCCGCACGTCGCGATCGCCGCCGGTTGGCTGGCCGCCTCCGCCTTCGTCGTCGCGGCGGCTGTCGCAGGCGGTGGGTGGGCCGCCCTCGCCGCCGGGGTTGCCGCCGGATGGCCGCTGCTGCGTCTGCTCGACAGCGTGCGGGCAGGGCGCCGCGGGCTGCGCCTCGGGCCCCCCTGGGCCGCTGTCGTGCCTTGGCACGAGGTGGAGCGCATCGTCGTCGAGCCCCGGGGGCGGTCCACCCGCGTGTGGGCGCGCACGCTGCGCGGGGGCAGCCTCGGACGGATCCCCACCGTGCTCCTGCCCGCGCTGCGGGCCCGGGTGCGCCGCCTGTCGGGGCTTGCGGTCGTCGAGCAGGGCCCTGATCTCGACGACACCTACGCCGTCTGGCGTCAGGTGGCCTTCGCCATCCCATGGGGGATCCTCGCAGCGAGCAGCGGGGGTGCCTGGCTCACCCCGTGGCCCTGGGAGGTCTTCGGCGTCGGCCTGCTTCTCGTCGGCGGCACCTCGGTCCTCGCTGCCGCAGTCGAGGCACGGGCCTCGGGCTGGGGCACGGGCGGGGTGATCTGGCTGAGCGTGCTCTACGCACTGATCCTCGCGATCCTATCGCTCGGCCCGCTGCTGTAGCCGCTGCCGCAGGGCGTCGACCAGCGGCTGGAGGCTCGGATCCTCGATGACGGCCGAGGCTGAGTCCAGGAACTCGTCGAGCGAGACGTCGGCGGCTGCGTCCTCCGCGTAACGGACGGCTTGCAGGGCCATGTCCAGCCGGTCGAGCTGGCGCACGAAGCGCGCCTCCGGGTCGACCTGCGCCTCGTAGGCCTCCCACGTGGCGAGGAGCCGAGCGCCCCGAGGGAGCGCTCGGCACAGCGCGGCCATGGCAGCGTGCTCCATCCGGGCCTTGTCGGCCTTCGACACGCCGTCTTGCGGCGTGAGGTCACCGACGTGCACCTCGGGCAGGTCGTGCAGCACGGCGTACTGCAGCGCGCGGGCCAGGTCGAGATCGTCCGGGAGGAGCACGAGGGTGAGCCAGGCGACGCCCCAGCTGTGAGCGGCCACGCTCTCGGGTGCGGCCACGCCGCGCCGCACCCACCCTGTGCGAGGAAGCCCCTTGAGCCCCAGGGCGGTGAGCAGCGAGGCAATCACGACGGGGCCGCGCCGAGCGAGACCACCCGCGCCCGCTCCCGAGATGCCGCCTCGAACGTGGCGCGGTCCGTCATTCCGTTCCAGCCCTCCTCGAGGAGGATCCGGGCCACGGTGCCCCCGAGCGGATTCCCGGGGCCGAGGCAGATGACCACGTCGGGGCCACAGTGCCGAAGGGCCGTGCGCACGCCGGTCGTGAAGTCGAAGGGCTTCACGATCTGGTGGCCGAGGGTGTAGGCGGCGAGCTCGCGGGGCTCCGCCCAGCGAGGGCGGAACACGACCCCCCGCCCGTCGATGAGGGGGCACCGAGGCGGTCCGAATCGTAGGTCGGACAGCTCGTGCCGGGCCCGCTCCGAGGTCTCCGCCATCAGCGACGTGTGAAAGGCCGAGTGGAGCGGCAGCTGAAGCGGGAAGGTGCGGGAGCCCCTTCGCTCGGAGGGAAGGCGCTCGAGCAGGTACTTCACCCCTCCACGATCGGCGCCGAGCACCGCATAGCCGCCGAGGTGGATGGACCACTCGGCGACGTGCCCCGCGGCGAGGGCCTCCCGTAGGGCCGCGTCGACGACCTCGCGGAGCGCGGCCGAGGGGGCCCAGTCCGCCGTGGTGAGAGGGTAGAGCAGCTGCCCGCCGATGATGTTCTCGCGCTGATAGCCGCCAAGCGTGTCTACGAGGCGGATCCCGTCGGCGAGGGACAGCGCGCCCGAGACGACGAGCGCGGTGTACCAGCCCATGGAGTTGCCCACGACGCCCACGACCTCGAGTGAGGGGTCGAGCTCCTGCCAGTCCGCCATGGTGGCCGCGAAGGTGAGGAGCGAGGCGTGCTCGCCAGCGACGTGCCACGAGGCCCGGAAGGTGTCGGCTGCGTCGAGCTCCCGCACGTTGGGCAGGTTCCGCGCCGCCCGGTAGGCGTCACAGGTGTCCAGCAGCTCGTTCACGGCGGCCGAGCGCGCGCGGAGACTCCCCAGGCTGGCCCGCTCGTAGGAGCCTCGGCCGGGGCAGACCACCAGGGCGCGCATCAGGACACCCCCACCGACGCGGGCGCCGCGGGCGCCGCGGGCGCAGAGGGCGCGACCAGCGAGCGCGCAGCGGCCTCGACCTCGGCTTCGCTCACCAGGACGTGGTCAGCGCCAGGTCCGAGCGGCACGTAGCTGTCGGCGCCCACCACCCGCGCCGTTCGTACACGGTTCGCCGTGGCCTCGACGATGCCCGCCACCACGGTGTCGGCGATGCCCGAGGAGGCCCGGCACTCGTCGACCACGAGCAGCGCGCCGCAGGCCTCCGCGTGAGGCCTCAGCGCTTCGATGGGGAGCGGCTGCAGCCACCGAAGATCGACGACCCGGCAGCGGACTCCCTCCCGCTCGAGCCGCCGAGCAACCCGCAGGGACATCCGAAGGCCGTTCGCGAACGAGGCGATGCACAGGTCGGTTCCGTCTCCGTGCACGCCGACCTCACCGATGGGCAGGTGCTCGCCGGGGGCAGGGTAGTGCTCGAGCCAGCCGTCGTCGCCGTCCTCGTGCAGGTCCTTGGTCATGTACAGCGCAATCGGCTCGAGAAACACGCACACGCGACCGCACGCCTTCGCCGCGCCGACCATGGTGCGGAGCATGCGCACGGCGTCGCCCGGCCGGGCCGGACAGCCCAGGAGAACCCCAGGGATCTCGCGGATTGCGGCGATCCCGTTGTCGTTGTGGAAGTGCCCGCCAAAGCCGCGCTGGTAGGCGAGGCCGGCGATGCGCACGACCATCGGGTTCGAGAACTGCCCCTGCGAGAAGAATCGCATCGAGGCAGCCTCCCCGCGCAGCTGGTCGACTGCGTTCATCAGGTAGGCCAGGTACTGAATCTCCGGCATCGGCAGCAATCCGGCGTGGCCGGCGCCGATCGCGAGCCCGAGGATCGACGTCTCGTCGAGCATGGTGTTGAAGACGCGCCCGACGCCCAGGTGCTGGGTGAGCGAGGCCGTCACGTGGTACACGCCGCCCTTGCGCGCAACGTCTTCGCCGAACAGCACTGCCTCGGGGTGCGCCAGCATCAGGTCGAGCAGCGCGCGGTTCAGCTGAAGCGCCAGGTGGCGTGGGCGACGGCTCTCTTCCGGCAGCTCCGCGCCGTGATGCTCCCGGCGAACGGCCTCGGGCGCTGCCTGTGACGCGGCGGCCGCGACGGCGTGCGCGTCGTGCGAGAACAGCGGCGCCATGACCGCCTCCCGGGATCCGAGCTTGGGCCGTCGGGTGGCTTCCTCCGCCAACGCCTCGAGCCGAGCTCGTGTGTCGGCATGCAGTGAGAGCACGTCATCGGGCTGCATCCAGCCGTGATCGATCAGCATGAGCGCGGTCGCGAGCACGGGATCGAGGGCCTCCGCGGCACGGATCTCCGACATCGTGCGGTAGAGCTGCTCGACGTCGGAGCCCGCGTGGCCCAGCAGCCGCACGGTGCGAAGGTGCAGGAAGGCGGGGCGTCGCTTCTCGCGCACCCACCGAATCGCCTGCTCCGCCGCGTCCCAGGCATCGGGCAGATCGAGACCGTCTGCGGCGAAGTAGCGGATCCCCGGGCGGTGGGAGAACGCAGTGGCGACCCACCCCTCGGGGGTCCGTACCGAGATCCCGAGCCCGTTGTCCTCGCAGACGAACAGGCACGGAACGGGAATCTGCTGGTAGGTGGCCCAAGCCGCGGCGTTGAGCCCCGCCTGCGCGGAGGCGTGGTTCACGGAGGCGTCGCCGAAGCTGCACAGCGCGATCTCGCGCGCGCGACGCTGCTCGAGGCGCGCCCGACGCTCGATGGCGATCGCGGTGCCGACGGCCTTGGGGATCTGGCTGCCGATTGTCGACGTCTGGGGTGGGATGCCGAGGGCCTTCGAGCCGACCACCTTGTGGCGGCTTCCCGCGATCGGCTCGTCTGACGAGGCCACGATGCCCAGGAGGGCGTCGAACGCGCCCTCGGTTCCCGGACGCTGGTTCGCCAGGGAGCAGTAGAAGGCGCCCGCTCGGTAGTGGAGGAAGCAGAGGTCTCCAGGCTCGAGGTGGTCGGCGAGAGCCGCCGAGCCCTCGTGGCCGCTGGAGCCGATCGTGTAGAAGGACCGGCCCTCGGCCTTCAGCTCCCGCGCGATCAGGTCGAGCAGGCGCGACTCGAGCTGGGCCTCGAACAACCGCAGCGCATCGCGCGCACGGAGCGCGGTGCCGGGTCGGACCGGCGCGTCCAGATCATCACGGGGGGGCCGAGGTGCGCGCGCGGCCACCGCCTCGAGGAGCTGCGTCTGCAGCTGGGCGCTTCTTGAGACTGCCATGCGGCCCGGCTTATCGCATCGGGAGCTGGGGGTACCGGCCCCACCCGGGATCTGGGTCGGTGAACTGGATATCGACGCGACCAGGCGTGGCATCGAGCACCACGTTCTGCCCGAAGTACGGCTCGAGAGCCGCCTCGACGTTCCGGTGGAAGCTGCGGTCGAGGTGCGGAACCGAGACCAGCTCGATTCGCGCCCTCGGTGGCGTGTAGATCCCGGCCAAGAACTCGACGAAGTTCACCATGGCTCGGACGGCCATGGCGGGCGTGGCCTGGTTCACCACGAGCGTGAACGGCAGGTGGGGTTCTTGCCCGTAGACCACCTGGGCCTGGACGGGGAAGTTCGCGGCGAGCTGCTCGGCCTTCGAGAGTGCGTCGCGGAGCCACTGGTCGCGAACCTGCGTGGGGTCGGGGAGCTGTGTTCGGGAGATCCCGTTGGTGCCGCGCCCGCTGCCCGGATCCGTCGCCGGATGGTGCGAGAGCACCGTCGGCGAGTCCTCGTCCTCCTCCTCGTCGTCGACGACGGTCGCATCGACGTCGGCAGGGGGACTCGGGGGGGAGGGTCGAGGTGGAGGGGGCACCGCGGGATTCGGGGTGCCGAGCGGCGTGATCTGCTGACTCACGCGGTTGGTCGGAGCGCCCTTTCGAGACGAAACGGTGGGATTTGGTCGGATCCGACCTGCGCTGCCGTACGGGGTGGCGCGGGAACCGTAGGCGCCCGCCCGTGCGCGAGCGAGGATCCCGTTGTCCGGGGCGGGCTCGGAGGCCGAGCGCGCGGCGAGACCTGCGGCCGCCGCCTCGGACGTCGAGAGAGGCGAAGGAGGATCCGGCTCTTCGTTCGAGGAGCCCGGGCCTTGCTCCGACACCACCTGCGGCCCGACGTCCAGGTCGTCCTCTGCTGCCTGGACCTCGGCGAGGGCTTCAGCTGCCTGCTCCCCCCACTCTCCGGTGGGGTACTGCTGCACGAGGGCCTCGAGGGACTCGGGGGTGGTCTCCGCCCGCGTCCTCTGCTCCACCGACGGATCTGGCTCGGGAAGGGTCTCCGCATCGGACACCGACACCTCGACACGCTCGGTCTCGTCGGGATCGTCGCCGAGCTCCTCGAGCTCTGCCCAGGTGGCCTCGACAGCTCGTCGTGGCGGCTCGACCGCCGACGCTCGCGGCGCCCCCGCAGGCTCCTCGCCAAGCCCGGCGACGGCGAGGTCGCGCGCGTTGAAGCGCTCGGTGGGCTGGCCGTCAGCGCTGTCGTCTGGAGACGGGGGGGCCGCCCCCAAGCGGATCCCACCGTCGGACGGCGGCTCTCGCGGCGGAAGCCCGACCATCCCGTGCCCGACCATCCCGTGCCCGACCATCCCGTGCCCGACCATCCCGTGAGAGGGGATCACGGTCTGCAGCTCACTGGGCGGGGCCGGTGGGGGTGGCGGCGGCGAGAACACGGGAGTGTCGTCGCGCGGGCTCTCCATGATCAGGCTCCCGTCCACGAGGGACGGATCCGTCACCCCATCCTGGGCGGCTCGATCGGCGAGCGCGGACGGTGGCGGCGCGACCGGGCTGGGCGCCTCGATGTCCAGCTGGGGACCCCGACCGGGCTGATAGGCAGGCGTGCGGCTGTGCGGCGCCGGACTCGCTGCAGGCGCCGCCGGCGGCGGCTCGGCTCCCCGAGGGGCCTCCTGGGCTCTGCGAAGGGAAGGGGAGGGCGTGGACCGCGGCGCCGGTGCGCCGTAGCTCGTGGGACGGCCGAAGCCCCCGGGAGTGGCCGACGGGCTCGGCCGAGAGGCTCCGCCAGGACTCAGGCCTCCGGTACGAGGGGGGTAGGCAGGCGACGGACTCCGACTGAACCCGCCATAGGCCGAGTGGGGAGCGCTCGGCGGGGAGTCGTAGGACGACGGCCCCCGCGACCGCATGGCGCTGGGCATGGGCGAAGCGATGCGCGGCCGCGAGCTCACCGGCGTGTTGCGGATCCGCTGCATCACTGCACGCTGCGTGGTCAGTCGGGTGACCTCGTTTACCAGCTGCTGGTGCTGGCGTTGTTCCCACGGCAACATCTGGGCCTCTCGCCCAAAAGCGAGCGCTGCGCCCGTGCACATGGCCCAGCCGACCACCATGCACGTGGCGAGGAGCCCGAAGACCGCAGGCAGCGCAGGTACCCCGTCGGGAACGTAGGGGATCACCGACTCGAAGCGCACCAGCAGCCGGGCGAGGTCGGTGTTCAGCAGCGGCACGAGCATGATGACCACACCGGCGATCATGCACAATAAAGCCAGGAATCCGAACAGCGAGCGAAAAAGCAGAACCGGATGAAGTGGCGAAGCCGTTCGCAACCGCATCAGGAGCCTTTGATAATCGACCCCGTCTTCGAAGGAGCGAAGGGATTGCCTCGCCCTCTCCAACAAGACCTCGATTTCCTCAATGCTCTCGTGAGTCTCGACCATCGGCTTCCTGGGACACCGCCACTATCCGGAACTGGAGACTGCTACTGCCCCACTCTACCTGAGTGGTCCCGTTGGGTCGAACCGTCACGGCGTACGCTGCGGCTCCAAGAGCACGGTAACGGGTCGGTCCAGCACGTTCGACAGTCGTTGCTGGCGCCGCTCGGCGGCCCATCGCTCGATGTGGGCCTCGGCTCTGGTCTGTGCACGGATCGTGACATGTCCGCCACTGTCCTCGACGCGAAGCTCTGTGACCGGCTGGTTGTGGGAGTGGTCGAGCGCATCGGCCACCCGGAGAATCGCGGAGAGGATCTCCACCTTTCGCTGGCCGGCTCGCGGCAGCGCTCGGAAGTGGAAGTGGGACCGCTTTGGCCGCCGCCGGTGATAGCGAACGATATTTGCAATCAGCGCAACCTCAGGCGCCGTAAAACCGGGCATTCGACTGTTGAGGATCAGATACTGCCCATGCTTGTGATGATCCCGGGCGTCGATGTGGTAGCCGATGTCGTGAAGCAAGGCGGAGTACTCCAGGCACTGCCGGTCCGGGGAGTCCAGGTCGAGGCCGGCGAGCCCGTCGAACAGCGCCAGCGCGAGGTCCCGCACCTTGGTGCTGTGGGCCTGATCCGCCTCGTAGCGATCCATCATGCGAAGCACGGTTCGCATTCGCGGCCAGGGAACCGTCCTCGCCAGGGCGAGCTCCGGCTCGCTGTGGATGATCCAGTCCGCAAGGAGCCCGTCTCGCAGGGACCGGTCCGAGGTCACCAGCTCCCGGAAGTCGAGGGTCTTCATCGCTTGCCGCACGACCGCCGCGGCGGCGGGGAGGGTGGCACGACGGCGCCCATCCATGCCGGGCAGATCGCCCAGGCGACCTTGCTTGATCTCCACGAACTTGGAGAGGAGCTCGTCGAGGTCGTCGCGGTAGAGAACCAGCCCATTGTCCTGCTGGGGCTCGGGCTCCCCTCGAGAGAGCGTCGCCATCTTCGCGAGGGTGCGGATGGACCCCCCTGTGCCGACGAGGTTGGCCGCCACACCGGGCCGAATCTCGTGCAGCGTGGGCCGAAGCGTGTCTGCCGCGTGAGCGCGAACTGCGCTCAGCTCCTCACGGGTCGGAGGATCGCTGCGTACGTAGGACTCCGTCATCCGGATGTGACCGAGAGGCGCGCTGTGGGAGGCGAGGATCCCGTTCGCATCGCACAGCGTGAGCTCCACCGATCCGCCGCCGAGGTCGAGGAGCAGGTTGTAGCCCTTCGAGAAGTCGAGCTCCGGGCGCACGCCCTGGTAGATCAGGCGTGCCTCGTCCAAGCCCGAGATGGTCCTGACGTGAATCCCCGTGGCGTCGCGGACCGCCCGCGTGAAGTCCCTGCCGTTCTTGGCCTCGCGCACTGCGGAGGTGGCCGCCGCCGTCACCGCCTCGACGTGCAGGCTGTCGATCGTGCGCTTGAACTCCATGAGGGCGTCGACCCCACGCTGAATGGCTGCCTCCGTGAGCTCCTGGGATCGCAGCCCCCCGCGACCGAGCTCGACCTGTGTACGCTCGCGCGCGACAACCGTGATCTGCCCTTGCGGCCCGACGTCTGCGACGTAGAGATGCACGCTGTTGGTGCCGACGTCGATCGCTGCGACCCTCAACTCCTGGCTCCCGCCTGCGGCTGGGTCGGGAGCGACACGCCATGCAGCTCGGCGGCCTTGGCGACCGCGGTGATCAGCCCAGGCTCGCTGGCGGCGTCGGCACACTGCAGGGCGGCGGCGAGCTCCTCGGGTGCTCGATCCGAGCTCGCCCGAGCGATCGACAGCCGGGCGAGCACCTGGAGCCGGGGGTCGCCCAGCGCCACCGCGCCGGCCAGGGCTCGCTCGGCCACCACGACCGCCTCGGCCGAGCGCCCTGCGTCTGACTCTGCATTGGCCTTGCGTACCAAGACCTCCACACGCGCTGGCTCGCTCCGCACACGGCCTTCGATCTCGTCGATGGACAGAGCGGCGAGCCGGGCTGCGCGCTCCCGTGCCGCGGCCTGCTCGCTCACGCGAGCACACGCGGCCTCGATGCGCTGCCCGAGCTCCGCGAGGACCGCGAGGCCACCAGCGTCGTCCTCCTCGCGGGCGAGCTGCAGCGCGACAGAGTGCGGCTTGCGGGCCTCCTCGGGCCGGTCGGCCTCGAGCAACGCCTGGGCGAGCAGCGAGTGGGCTCGCGCCCGCACGTCCACCAGGTCATCGGCGACCTGGAGGCCGGGGTGGTCGCATACGCGCTGCAGAGGACTCACGGCCTGGGCCGCTCGCCCGCCCTGCAGGTGCTCGAGACCCTCCAGGAGCCACCCCGCGAGTGTTTCGGCCTCTGGATCCTCGGCCACGGGCTAGCTCCCGGTCGGGTTCAGGGCATCGAGCGCGAAGCGGGCCGCCCGGTTCTCGATGTCCTCGGGCATGGCGACCTCGCTGGGAGCAAGGTCGGGGTCGCCCGCCAGCCACTCGAGGGTGAGGCCCAGAACCGCGAAGTGGAGGAGCACGGGCTCGGGGGACCCCGCGTTGAGCACGATGTTCAGCGGGTGCCCGTCACCGAGGACGGTGACCGACCGGCCGCCCTCGAACGTGTACCTCGCGACCTGCTCCGCGATGTGGTCCCGGTTCGTGGCGACCCGCTGGATGCCCTCGACGTCGATCTCGTCGCCGCCGTGGCCTGCGTTCACGAGCACCAGACCATCCCGCGCATGGTCGGTGAGGTGCTCGACCGTGACGGCATCGCGACGCCCGGTCGCGGTCACGAGCAGGCGACATCGCCGGAGGCCCTCGCTCAGCTCGGGAGTGGGGTAGCCATCGTAGTGCGCGAACAGGCGGCGAACAGGGTCGGTGTCGCACACCTCGACGGCCATCCCCGCAGCTCGCCCGTAGCGCGCGAGCCCGCGGCCCACCGGTCCGTACCCGACCACGAGGACCCGCCGCCCGGCCAGGTGCATGCCCGTCGCGAGGGACACCGCCTGCCAAAGGGCCTCACCGACCCCGTGCCGGTTCTCGATGCGCTCCCGGAGGCGCCCGTCGTTGATGTTGACGACCGGGAAGGGGACTCCGGACCTACCGCGGAGCTTGGTGAGCCCGTGGCGGCTGGTCTCGATGGCCCCGCGCACGTGGCCGAGGCTGGCGCGGCTCCGCGTGAGCAGCGTCTCGATCATGTCGAAGCCCACGTCGACGAGGAAGTGGGGCTGGTGCTCGAGGACCTGGAGGTGCCGATCCTCCATGTCGCCGCCAGTGTAGACCTTGAAGCCGAGGTGTCGGAGCAGATCGACGCTCGCCTGATCGGTGGTGCGCACGTTCGCGGCCGAGACCACGAACTCACCGCCCCCGAGAGAGAGCTCTCGCACGAGGCTCGCGGTCAGGCTCGTGAGGTGCAGGTTGAGCGCGACAGTGAGGCCTTCCCACGGGCGGCCCGCCGCCCAGTGATTCCCGAGCTTGGGAAGAATCGGGAAGAAGGCATTGATCCGGCCGACTTCCTGCTCGGCGGACAGGCTGCGATCCTCGGTCATCCCTCCTCCCGTACGCGCCCGGCCCGGTCAGCCGGAGATGAAGCCTGTCGACCGCAGGTGGGCGATGACCTGGTCGGCGCACTCGTCGACCGAGCGCTCCGCGGTGTCGATCACGAGCTCGGCACGCTCCGGCGCCTCGTAGGGTGCCGAGACTCCTGTAAACGACGGGATCTCTCCGCTACGGGCCTTCTTGTAGAGACCCTTCGGGTCGCGCTGCTCGCACACCTCGAGGCTCGTCGCGACGTGGACCTCCACGAAGCGGCCGTCTGGGAGCATGGCCCGGGCCTGGTCGCGGTCCTTGCGGTACGGCGAGATGAACGCCGTGCAGGTGACGATCCCCGCGTCTGCGAACAGCTCGGCCACGGCGCCGATCCGGCGGATGTTCTCGGTGCGATCCTCGGGAGAGAACCCAAGATCCTTGTTCAGGTTGTGCCGCACGTTGTCGCCATCGAGGCAGTAGGCGTGCACGCCCTGGCGGAGAAGCTTCTGCTCCACGCGCCGCGAGATCGTCGACTTGCCGGAACCCGACAGGCCCGTGAACCAGACCACGCATCCCTGCTGCCCGAGGACTTGTTCCCGTTCCTCACGAGAGACCTCGGCTCCGTGCCAGGTGATGTTCTTGCTCTTGGGCTCGTCGCTCATGCCTCGGACCTCCCCGCCACTGCAATGCTCTGTGCTGCGTAGCGGGTCGGGGTATCCCAGCCCGCAGGGTGGGTCCAGGCGCCGGAGCAGGTGATAGGTTCGGCGTTCGGCAACGAGGAGGCGCGGTGGTCACGGTAGCCCTGGACGGCGTGGGGGGAGACCATGGCCTGAGTGCGCCGGTCGGCGGGGCAGCGGCGCTGTCCCGCGAAGACATCGATGTGCACGTGCTCCTCGTGGGGCCGCAGGCGTCGCTGGAGGCCGAGCTCCGGCGGCACCGCCACGATTCGACGCGGCTCACCGTCGTGGATGCGGAGGGCTGCATTCCGATGGATGCGCATCCCCGTGAGGCGCTCGACCGCATGCCCGCGTGCTCGGTAGCCACCGCTGCTCAGCTCGTTGCTCGAGGGGAGGCCGACGCGCTGGTGAGCGCCGGGAACACGGGTGCCACGATCCTCGCTGCCGCCGACCACTTCCGCCGCCTCGAGGGCATCCGCCGCGCGGCGCTCGCGGCGGTGTACCCGACGTCCGAGCGGCATGGCCCGCACAAGGACCCGTTCGCGCTCATGCTCGACGTCGGCGCCACGCTCGGCGCCACGGCCGAGGACCTCGTCGGCATGGCGGTCATGGGGTCGGCGTACTCGTCGATCGTCAGCAGCATCGCCAGGCCCCGGGTGGCGCTCTTGTCCAACGGGACCGAGCCCAACAAGGGCACGCCGCCCATCGTCGAGGCCCACCAGCGTCTGGCGGGGGGCGCGCTCAACTTCGCGGGCAACGTCGAGGGGCTGGACATCCCGCGGGGAACCGTCGACGTCGTCGTCTGCGACGGCTTCCTCGGCAACGTCGTGCTCAAGATGGTCGAGGGCATGAGCGAGGTGTTCGCCGACGTCACGCGCAAGGCCAGCATGCGTCACTGGCAGTGGCGCATGGGCCTCGCCATGCTGGGGGGAGGGATTCGCAAGATCCGCAGGATGACCGATTGGAAGTCGTACGGCGGCGCTCCGCTCCTCGGGGTCGACCAGGTCGTGATCAAGGCGCACGGGCGGTCCGAGGCACGGGCGCTCCGCAACGCGCTCAAGGTCGCCGCCAAGGCCGTTCATGGCGATCTGATCCACCGGATCCGGGCGGGCATGAAGGGCATTGGCCTGGGCTCGGCGTGAGCGACCCCGCATCTCCCTGGTCCAAGCAGACTCAGGACCGCTGGTTCTATGGGTTCCTCGCCGTCTCCGCGGTCGCGGTCGTCGTGCTGTTCCTCCCCTACGCCGACGCCCTGCTGTTCGCCGCCACCACGGTCGTCGTGACATGGCCGGTCTACGAGCGGGTGGTTCGCCACTGCGGGGATCGCCCCGTGCTCGCCTCCGCGATCACGTCGCTGCTCATCCTCGGTCTCGTCCTCGTGCCGATGACGGTGCTGGGCCTGTGGTTCGTGTCCCAGGCCACCGACTTCACGCAGGAGGTCATCCGCTTCGTGACCTCTGGGGATGCGCAGCGCGCCCTCGACGAGGCCCTGAAGGTGGTCGAGTTCATCGGCGAGGACTGGGTCGAGGACCCCGCCGCCGAGATCATGGCCCCCCTTCGCGACGGTGTCCTCACCCTCGGCCAGAGCCTCGGCACGGTCGTTCCCGCCCTCGTCGGGTCCGTCGTAGGAACCACCCTCGACGCCGCGATCTACCTGTTCGCGCTGGTCTCCCTGTACATCGAGGGTCCGAAGGTGGCGCGCGCAATCATGCAGCTGTCGCCGATGGACGATCGCTACGAAGAGCGCCTGTTCTTCGTCTTCCGTGAGTTCAGCAACAACCTCGTGATCGGCTCCCTCGCCACCGCAGCCATCCAGGGCGCGGTCGCGGGCGTCGGGTTCGCCCTCGTCGGGATCGAGCAGGTCGTCTTCTTCTCGATCCTCACGGCGATCATGTCCTTCCTGCCGGTCGTCGGCACGGCCCTCGTCTGGGCCCCCCTGGTCCTCTACGTGGGCGCGGTTCAGGGCACCGGGCTCGCGGTCCTGCTCGCGGCCTGGAGTATCGGTCTCACCGGTACCGTCGACAACATGGTCCGGCCCCTGTTCCTCCGGGGGAGCTCGAACATCCACCCCCTGCTCATCTTCGTGGCGTTACTCGGCGGGCTGAACTGGATGGGGTTCCCGGGTGCGCTCGTGGGGCCCGTCCTGGTGGCCGCCTTCCTGGCGTTGTTCAAGATCTACCGGGAGGACTTCCTCGGGATCGAGCCCGCGCCGAGCGACGACGCGCAGCCCGGGATCGTGGAGCGCGCTGGCGCGATCCTCGGGAACTGGCTCGACCGGTTGCTGGCGCCGCTGCGCGCGCTCCTGGATCCGCTCGGCGCCCCGCGTGCGCCCGCGGACGACGACGCCGAGGACTGAGCGCACCCGGAGAGGCGTCAGCCCGGCGTGCCGGTGTCGGACGGCTCCCCGGTCTCGCCGGTGAGGCCCTCGGCGACCCCGTCGGCGAGCTTGTCGTCGATCTGATCCGAGGTCACCCAGCAGCCGGAAGCCGTGAAGCCCAGGGCGGCGAGCAGGACGAGGCGCATCCACATGTGCAGAGCATAGTGCACGGAGGCCCCCAAAGGGATCAGCCCCGGTCGAGAACCGCGACCGCCTCGACGTGCCGCGAGTCGAGGAAGAGCTCGAAGCAGGTGAGGTCGACCAGGCGGTAGCCGCGCAGCTCCCGCAGGTCCCGGGCGGCCGCGGGGGGATTGCAGCTCACGTAGACGACCCGGCGCGGGCGGTTCCGGGAGACCGACGCCAGCACGCCTCGCGCGCCAATCCGGGGAGGATCGAGCACGACCACGTCGAACGCCGTACGGCTCGGCTCGAAGCGCTCGACGCGGCGCGCGACCACGTCCACCCCCGGGAACGGACGAGCGTTGTCACGCAGGTCGTCCACGGCCGGGCCGGGCGCCTCCACGGCCACGACCGGTGGGCCGGCGGCCGCGATCGGGAGGGACAGGTTGCCGATGCCCGCGTAGAGGTCGAGCACCGCCTCGGGATCGGCCTCGAGCACGGCGTCGCGGACGTGGGCGACCAGCGCCTCGTTCACCTCCAGGTTCACCTGGAAGAACGCGCTCGGGCGAGCGCGGAGCGTGCAGCCGAGCACGTCGAACACCAGCGTGGGATCGCCCGCCACCCGCTTGCCGTCGAGCGCCACGTCACCGAGCTCGGCGAGGGCCTCGCGCGTGGCCCGCGGCACGGGC
>CAYMSU010000026.1:0-23035 GCA_964393165.1 uncultured Enterobacteriaceae bacterium | reverse complement strand
ATCGACATCTCGGCCACGGGCCTGGATCTGGGTCTGACCGACGAGGGCCGCACGGTGGCGATGGCCGGCGACGGGGTGAACGACGCCCCCGCGCTCGCCCGGGCTGCGGTGGGCGTCGCGATGGGCACGGGCACCGACGTGGCGATGGAGTCCGCCGGCGTCACCCTCGTGAAGGGAGACCTGCGAGGCCTGATGCGAGCCCGTAAGCTGTCGCGGATGACGCTCCGCAACATCCGGCAGAACCTGTTCTTCGCGTTCGCGTACAACACAGCGGGGATCCCGATCGCGGCGGGGGTGCTCTACCCGCTGTTCGGGATCTTGCTGTCGCCGATGATCGCGGCGGGTGCGATGTCGTTGTCGTCGGTGTCGGTGATTGGGAACGCGCTGCGGCTGCGCGCACAGGAGGTGTGAAGATGCGATGGTGGGGAGCGCTGGCCGTCCTGGCCGCCTGCAGCAACGACCCGAGCGACGAGGGCGGCGGCGACGCGCCGGTCGAGCGTGATCCGCCCGTGGAGACGGATCCCTACGTCAAGATCGAGCCCATCTTCGGCGACTGGGACAAGGACCGGCTCGAGGAGGGCGACAAGCTCGGGTACTTCTACCACGTGCCCGAGAACCCGATCGGCCTGGTCTGGGGGTTCCACGGCACCAACGGGAGCGCCAAGAGCCTGCAGCAGGAGGAGTGGGTCGTCTTCTTCAACCAGCTCGCGCAGCGCGGGATCGGCCACGTGCTCACGCAGTCGATCGACCGCGAGGACGGCATCTGGAGCTCCGACGGGTCGCCGTCGAACCCGGACTGGCAGCGCGTCGAGCGCATCTTTGACGTGCTGGTGGCCGACGGCGTGGTGCCCGCGGACATCCCCCAGGCGGCGGTGGGGTTCTCCCGCGGCACCCAGATGAACGCCACCTGGGCCACGCTCGCGGATCTCGACGGCTGGGACGTACGGGCGCTGGTCTCCCACAACGGGCTCGGCACGCGGTCGATCACCTACCTGCCGGTGTTCTACGTCGCGGCGGAGAACGACACGGCGGGCGGCAACGAGGCGGCGATGCGCCCGGTCGCTCAGGACTGCGGGCGGCCGTGCAAGTTCCGGCTGGGGCGCGAGATCCCGCTCGACCCCCGGCGCTTCCTCCGGCTGGGGGTCACCGAGGAGCGGAGCACGAGCCTGTTCGAGGAACTCGAGATGCTGGAGTTCATCGACAAGGACGGCGAGCGGATCGTCGACCTCGGCACCACGTCGGAGTCGCAGGAGGAGGTGTTCGACAGCTGGCAGCAGCAGTCGCGCACCAACGTCTCGCTCGCGCTCACCCAGCTGCGCGTGGTGTGGGCCACGCACCGGTTCTCGTCGGAGCACGCGACGGCCGAGGCGGACTTCCTGCTCGACGTGCTCTCCGAGTAGAGGTCGGCGCTACGGGGCGCGGGGCACGGTCCAGGTGACGCAGTGCAGCGCGCCCCCGTCGGCCATGAAGGCGTCGGCGGGCACACCCACCACGCGCCGGCCGGGAAACGCCTCGCGGATCGCCTCGAGGGCCTGGCGCTGGCTGGCCTCCGCGCCCTCGTAGGTGGGCACCAGGACCACGCCGTTGAACGGCACCAGGTTGAGGTAGCTGCGCACCGCCGGTGCGCCGGTCTCGGGGTGGGGGACGGAGGGCGCGAGGGGCACCCGCCGCACCCGGTAGGGCTTGCCGTCGGCGGCCCGAAGCGCTGCCAGGCGCGCCGCCTGCCGCTCGAGGAGCCTGTGGTTGTCGGGATCCGTGCGCGGATCCGCCGACGCGAGCAGCAGGGTGTGGGGATCTGCCAGCGACAGCATCACGTCGACGTGCTCGGTCTCGTCGCCGAACAGGGGCTCGAGCATGACCGTGTGTGTGCAGCCGAGCCACGTCTGGAGCTCCTGGGCGAGCCGGTCGGGCACGAGCCCCGCCCGCGATGGCAGCGCTGCGGTGGTGAAGCAGGTGCCTTGCCCGTCGGTGAGGAAGTTGCCGCCGACCAGTGGCAGGTCGGTGCGGTAGATCGGCCAGGCGCGGTGGCTCGCCGACAGGGTGGGCCAGGCGTCTTCGGTTGGGCAGTCGACGTGGTAGCGGCCGTCCACGAGGTGCCGGGCGCCGCCGGCGAGCACCCACAGCCCGCCGAAGTCGCGGATCCAGAGGCTCGACACCAGATCCCGGCGGACGGTCAGGCGATCTGCGGCGCCGGGCCAGGGGCGCAGCGCCTTCCGAAGATCGGTGGCGTAGCCGTCGAACATGAGGTGGACGACGACAGGGCCTTCGGGCTGGGCCGCCGCGATCAGCCGAGCGGCCGCCTCCTGACCGTCCGCCCAGGCGGGAAACACCACGTGCAGCTCGTCCTTGGGCTCGAAGTCGGCGGGTGCGCGCACGGCGCGGGGCGGCGCCGTGGTCGGCCCGAACACCTCGGGTCGCGCCGCGCGGTAGGCGTGCAGCAGCGAGAGCAGCTGGGCCTCGTCGGCCTCGTCGACCGAGGGGAGCTCGGCCGGCAGCGCGCAGTTTCCAAACTCGAGCGTGAACGCCCACGCCGACGACACCGAGCCGAGCAGAAACCAGCCGACCACCGTCCACCCTCGTGCCGGGCCTTGGCCCAGTCGTCGCTTAACCTGCCCATGGCGTGCTTCGCGCAAGGCCCCCATGGGTCCAGGTCCAGGTCCACGATGGCGTCGGGTGATCCCTCCGGACCCGCGCCTAGCAACCTGCGTGCCAGAGCACCTCGACGGTGCCGGGGCGGTCCAGGGGGCCTCGCGCGAGGACCTGGCCCCGGGGTCCGAGCACGTAGGAGCCGCCGAGGTCCCGCAGGTCCGGCGCGTTCACCGAGGTCGGCCAGTTCGCCTGGACCAGTGGCACGCCGACCCGCCTCGCGATGTCGGCGGCCAACGCCGGGTAGATGCTGTCGGACGCCCAGCCGACGTAGCAGGGCCACGCCAGCAGGTCCACGCGCCCTGCGTAGGCGGCCACGATCTCGTCGTGATCCTCCACCTCCCGGCAGAACACCACCCCCACCCGCAGACCCCCGGACAAGAACAGCACGTCGTGGGCCTCCGCTGCGGTGAAGAACCGGCTCTCGCTCGCCGTGAGCCCCACCTTCGCGACGTAGTCCCGGCCCTCCCGCGACAGCGCCACGACCGCGTTGTAGACCTCGGCGGACGCGCCCCAGCAGGGGGTGCCGACCAGCGCCACGCAGGGTTCCGGAACCTCCTCGGCGAGCGCCTCGAGCGCGCCTTCGATCGCCCCGCGCTGCGCGATCGCGCGCACCTCGCGGTGGAAGCCCGTGGTCGACAGCTCCGGAAACACCACCAGCGCGGGCGCGCCGGCCTCCCCCACGGTGCGCAGGACCGCCCGCATCGTCTCGACGTTCGCGGCCACCGTGCCTGACATGGGGATCTGCGCGCTCACCAGTCGCATCGGGCCCCGTCCGTCGTCAGCGTGCTGAGAGCGTATCTGCCCGCTCCCCCACCTACCGATCGAGGTAGCCCTTGCCCGCCAGGATCTTCGGGATGCACCGCTCTGCTCGGGCCGTGCGCGTCTTCTCCTGCTTGGCCCCCGAGATGTAGATTACGTGGCTGCGGCGGCGGCCGGGGTGAGCGCGGCAAAGGCCACGGCGACTCGTGGGTCCGCGTCGAGCACGGCCTGCAGCTCCGCGGGCACGGGCTCCGGCTCGGCCTCGACCTCCACCCTCCGGCCCGCGCGCTTCGCCTCGATCGCCTGCTGCAGGAGCTGCACGATCACGTCGCGCTGGGCGTGGACCTCCTCGACGGAGGTGAACCGCAGCAGGCGCGCGTAGCGGCTGTTCGGCCCGGGGGCCTCGAGCACGCCGTGCGCGTCCTCGAGGAGCGCCCCCTGGAGGAAGCTGAGCGTGCAGCTGTCGACCAGCGACCCGAGCATGACCACGTTGGCCCCCTCGAGCGTGTAGGTCGGCGAGCCCCACTTCATCTCCTCGGTGAGGCCGGACCCGCGCACCAGCTCGCGCAGCGCCGACAGCGGCGCGACCCACTGCTGCAGCTTGCAGGCGGGCGTGCGGTACTTGTCGCAGCGCCCGCAGCCGTCCTCGAGGTACGCGTCGACGCTGATGCGGTTCATACCCATGGGTGGCTGGTCAGTGCCGGAGGTTGCGCACGAGCCCCACCTTCGACAGGAGCCACAGCACCGCGTAGCCAGGATCGAACTCCCAGCTGCGCATCGCGTTGTTCGCCCGCCCGGGGCGGTAGTGGTGGTTGTGGTGCATGGCCTCTCCCCAGCCCACGAAGTCCACGGGGAACAGGTTCGTGGAGGTGCCCGCGGCCCCCGTGTTGCGGTAGCCCATCGTGTGGCACAGCCCGTTCACCACGATCACGGTGGAGAAGAACACGCTGCCCATCACTCCCGGCAGCGAGATGACCGCCGCCTGCCAGGGCATGAACAGGGCGAGCACGCCGATCATGATCGGAATCCGCACGATCACGAGGCCCCAGATGCCGGTCCCCTCGAGGCGCCGGATCGCGTGCTCGAGCGCGTCGTCGGGCAGCTTGCCCTCGTAGTGCCGGAACTCCTCGGGGTGGTGCAGGCAGTACTGGTAGCTCTTGCCGGTCTGCCACGCGACGTTCCAGAAGCTCCCGCCCTCCTTCGTGGGGCTGTGGGGGTCTTCGCTCGTGTCGGTCTTGTGGTGGTGCCAGCGGTGCAGGATGGCCCACGCGCGGCCCCCCGTGCCCATCCACATCCAGTTCCACACCCGCATGGGGTGCTCCAGCAGCGGGTGGTACTCGAACTGCTGGTGCGAGTACTGCCGATGGAACAAGGTGGACAGCGTGAAGACGTTGATCTGGCGCAGCACGATCATGAAGATCACGAGCTGCACGATCGGCAGGTCGTGCCCCGTGAGCGCCTCGTACACGAAGTACAGGCCCGTGCTCACGGCGATGGGGACGAAGGTGACGATGGCGTAGGCGAACAGGGCCAGGGGGAGCTGGACAGTCTCGACCTGGTCCAGCATTCTCGATGTGGGGGCTCCCATTCGCGCTCCGGTCTGTCGTGAGGGCCACGCTTACCGAAGCCGGCCCCCGAGTCAACCAGGATCTCCACTGCGTTGGTAGCGGGCCGCGACGACTGCGCCGCCGGGGGGCGGCTCGCGGAACACGAGGGCGTTGCGGAAGGCGTCGTAGCCGTACTCGTCGCGCGAGGGCTCCCGGTCGTTCACCGTCACGACGAGCGTGGCCTCGTCGGGCCAGGCGGACAGCTGAAACTCCACGCGGTCGCCGGCGACCGCGAGGCCGATCCCGGCGAGCGGATCCGCCCAGCTCTCGGCGCAGAGGTCGCCCACGAGACCGCCGGTGCGGGCCGCCGCCTTGAGGTAGCGGCTGCCCGGCTCGACCTCGCAGTAGGACTGGGGCACGCCCACGATGGCCGACACGGAGACCGTGCTCGGGTCTCGCCAGCCGAGGATCCGGTCGACGAGGCTCTTCACCGTCGGCAGGGGTGCCCCCGCGCAGCCGACGAAGCCCTCCGGGGGCTGCGAGCAGTCGTCCTCGTCGCTCACGACGACCACCCCGAGGTTGGCGTCGGACCGGGGGAAGTCGACGGGGGCCGCGGTCTCGTCGCGAGGATCCTCAAGCGCGCGGGCCGCCGCCTCGAGCCCCTGCTCGAGCCCGGAGCGCGGGGCATTGCGCACGGCGAAGGTGGCCCGCTCCTGGAAGACGGCGAGGGCGGGGGTGGTCAGCGGGAGCACGGGCGGGCGCCCGAGGAGCCGGCCTCCCACGCGGTCCTCGACGTGGGTGGTGGTGATCGCGAACTGCAGGTCGAAGTCGCGGCCCTCGAGCTGCTTGGCGAACGCGGCGAACCCACGGGCGAGCAGCTCCTGCTCGGGGGCCATGGACGCGGAGTTGTCGATCACCCACAGCACGTCGGCGGTGCGGCCCTCGGCCTGCACCCACTGGTCGACGACGGGCTCGAGCGCGAGCCCGCGCTCGGAGCCGCAGGCGGCAATCGCGACGCAAACCAGGGCGAGGACGAGGGAACGCGAGCGGTGCATGCCGCCATCGTACCAAGTCAGGACGGCTTGCGACCGCCGCTGCCGATCCCTGGCCTCGCGGGCCCGCGGGTGGGGAGCCACCGACCCCTCCCGCGGGTAGGGTGGAAGACTCTCGGACGCGTCATGGTCCGCTCGCTTGTCGTCCTCTTCGCGCTCGTGGGCTGCCCCTCCCCCGACCCCGAGCCGCCCACCGACACCGGCACCAAGGACCGATACACCCCGCCAGACACCGGCAGCCCCGACGACGCCCGGCCCGGCGACTCTGCGGACTCCGCCGACACCGGGACCGCGGACCCCACGCGGCTGCTGGGCGGGCCTCCGCTGTCGACCGCCGAGCCCACCTTCCGCCAGCGTGACCATGGGCTCAACCCCAACTTCCGGTGGCTCGACGGGAGCCCGCCGCTCCCCACCAACGCCTGGTGGCAGAACCTCGTGCTCGGCCCCGGCACCCAGCGGGTCTACCCGCTGCCCTACCAGGTGCGCGCCGACAACGACGGGCTGCACGTCTGCTTCCCGCGGGAGACCGCCACCGCCACCGTCGTCTTCTCGAGCTTCGCCGACGACCTTGTCCTCGGCGCGGTCGAGGCGCTCGGCAACCGCGCCGTGACCGCCCACGACCTGTTGTCGGTCACGCTCACCTGGACGTCGGGGACCCGCCGGCTGATCACCCCGCTCGTGCGCGGCGCGCCGTACGTGACCGCCGAGTAACGTCGACCACACACCGGTCCTGCGCAGCCAGCACGGCATCGTGGCCGTCGAGGCGACGTCGGGCACCCGCGCGGAGGTCTCCCTCGGCAACGGCAGCACCTGGGCCGTCTACACGTCGAGCGAGGTCCCCTGGGCGCTGCAGGACGGGGTGCTGACCGCGCAGGCCGCGCTCACCGGCACGCTCCGGGTGGCGGTGCTCGGGTCCGCCGGCGACGAAGCCGTGCTCGACGCGCACGCCAGCCGCATCCCCACCGGGGGCGAGGTGACCGCGACCGCCGCCGGCGACGAAGCTGGCGGGGCTTCATCTACATGGCCCACGGGGTCCTCGATCCCGACACCGCGTGGACGCAGGCCCAGGGCCTGGTCGGCTACGACAACGGGAACTCCCGCACCAACACGCGCTACTGGCTCGCCACCCGCCCCGAGTGAGGGAGCCGCCTGGCTACTCGGGAACCAGCTGCCCGAACACCTCGACCTCCAGGGTGGGGTGATCGGCCCAGAAGAAGGGCGGCTCCGTGGACTGGCTCCAGTAGCCCGAGGTCGGGCTGCCCAGCGCCTCGCAGGAGCCGTAGGCGGTGACGTCGCCTTGGAGCTCGCCGCCCTCGTTCGCCACCTGCCCCGCCATGCGCAGCCCGACGGCGAGGACCTCCCCGGCGGGAACCACCAGTTCCAGCGACGACACGTCGGTCGGGATGGTGACCGTCGTGGTCTCCTTCGTGCCGGGCACCGGCGTCTGCGGCAGGTTCCCGATCGGGGGCAGCACCTCGAGCACCGACCACGCCGGCTCGGTCTCCGGGCGGTCGGTGGACGACCGCGTCCACAGCGCGAGCTGGTGCCGCATCTCGGCGTTGTACTTGAGCACGCCCACCTTGCGCCGGATGTACATCGTGTAGCGGACCTCGAGAGGGCGGAAGGCCTGCTCCACGGGCAGTAGCTGGGCCGCCCAGAAGCCGATCTCGCCCTCGTCGGGGGTCACTGGCGCCCGGCTCGTGCAGTCGCCGGGCACGAACGCACGCAGGACGGTCGTCTCGAGCTCCGGCGCGCCGGAGTCCCCGGTGCCTTCGGCTCCATCCCCCGCGCCGTCCGGACCGGCGCCCGAGCAAGCGCCCCACACCCACGCTGCGACTCCGACAAGCCCCCGCATCCGCCCTCCGTCCACTGGTCGCGCAGTATACGCGGCAACTTGCCGGGCGTCGGCCCTTCCTGCGCGGCGGGTGCGCGAGGAGGCGGGTAGCTTTCTGAGCGTGCCCTGTCGTGAGGTCGTGGCCATGAGCTCGCATCCGATCGTTCCGTCCGATCTCCTGAACCGCGCGACCCACGCCGCCGAGGGCCTCGGGGCCTTTGCCCGCTCCGCGGGCGCGCAGCGCTTCCCCGATCTCGGGCAGCGCGCCCAGGCGCTCGCCGCCGAGCTGCGGGCCCGCAGCGAGACCGTGCGCACGGTGCGTCCGCGGCTCGGGTTCGTGGCCGAGAAGGGGGTCGGCAAGTCCACGCTGGTCACGAGCCTGGCCAACCTGTGGCTGGCCGGTCACCCGCCCGACGCCGACGCGAGCGCTCGCCGGATCATCGGCCAGGCGCTGCTGCCGCTCGGCAACGGCGGCACCACGCCCTGCGAGGTCGTGGTGGAGGCGGGGCCCTGGGAGATCGTGGTCGAGCCCGCGCCGGTCGCGGATGCGGCCCGTCACGTCGAGCAGTACGCCGCCTGGGCCTGGCACCGGGCGCGGGCTGCGGACGGGGAGGACGACGACCGAGGGGGGCCCCCGAAGCCCGAGGACGACATCGCCTGGCTCCTGCGCGGGCTCACCCGGGTGGGGTCGCTGCTGAAGGGCGGCGAGGACCCCGAGGTGGATCCGGCGGTGCACGCCGCCAAGGGGTTCGCGACCCCCGCGGCGTTCGTCGAGGGGCTGCTCGCGGGGGCGGCGCTGGGCGCCCGGCGGAAGACGCATTGGCTGCCCCCCCATGGGCTCGGCGAGGGGGCGGAGGCCCCGCGGGCGTGGCTGCGCGACGCCCTGCGCGAGCTGTTCGCCGGCCGGGAGGCGGAGCAGCCGTTTCCGCGGCGGCTCACGGTGCGCGCTCCGTTCGAGCCCATCCGCTGGCGAGACCGGGCGGTGCCCTACGTCGACACCCTCGGGCTGCCCGCGGTGGCCCGCAAGGGCGACGAGCCGGGCCGCGGCATCCCCCAGCCGCTCGCCGCGCGCGGCGACCTGCGGGCGCTGCTGAAGGATCCGTGGACGGTGGCCGTGATCGGGTCGGGGTTCACCGATCCGCCGAGCCCCTCGGTCCCGCTGCTCCAGCAGATGGCCGAGGAGCGACCCTGGTTCGGCGAGGCGCTCGAGGATCGCACGGTGGTCGTGATCGTGGACCCGGGCAAGGCGGGCGCGAACACCCGCGGGATGTCGCCCGAGCAGGAGCGGGCCCACAAGCTCGAGCGGTGCGTCGAGAACCTGCGCACGATGGGCCTGCCCGAGGCCGAGGGGGGCTCGGGCCAGCGGCGGTGGAGCGCGGCCCAGCTCCGCGAGCGGATCGCCTGCGTCAACGTCCTCGAGCAGGGCGACGCGCCGCTGTCGGACTTCCTGCGCAAGGCGTTCGAGCGCGTCGAGGCCGGCCACCGGCGGCGACTGGAGGCGGCCGTGCTCGCGGCCGAGCGGTTTCTCGGCACGCTCGAGGACGAGCAGCGCCTCGCCCTGAACCGTCAGGTCCTCGAGGCCTTCGGCCGCACCATCCAGGTGCTCGCCGAGGACATCGGCCGCCGGCTGGCGCAGCGCCTCCAGAGTCCGCTCGGGCCCTTCGCGAAGGCGCTCCAGTCCCGCCATCCGTCGAGCATCTACTCGATGACCCTGCACGCGGGGGAGGGCACGCTCAACGCCTGGGCGCTCCTCGAGTCCTCGCTGTCGCGCGATCTCGATCGCCTGCTGCAGCCCGCCCGGGAGGCGGTGGTCCGCCGGATGACGGAGCTGAAGCGGGATCCGGCCTTCGCCTCGGCGCTCGCGATGGTCGAGGACGAAGGCGAGCGACGCCTGACCGCCATCGATGCCCAGCTGCGGCGGGTGGTCGAGGCCTGCGCCGCTACGATCGGCGCGGGCATGGCGGCGGACGGGGCCCTGTGGAAGCGGGCGAAGGCCGAGTACGGTCAGGGGCCGGGCTACCGCGATCGCGTGGCGGCCCACTTCCGGCGGTGGGGCCAGGCGCACGCGAGCGACCTGCAGGTGGCGATCGGTCACCACCTGCAGGCCGCGGAGTCGCCGGCCGACCCCGACGCAGGCGCGCTGCTGGCGCTCTGAGCGCCCGCCGGAGCGCCCTACGCAGGGGCGAAGTGGCTGAACTCCATGGCGTAGGCGCCCGTGCCCGACGTCAGGCTGCGCAGGGTGTCTGCGTAGCCGAACATCTCGGACAGGGGAACCTCCGCCTCGATGCGGACCGCCACCGTGCCCACCTCGGCCTGCACCACCCGGCCCCGTCGCGCCATCAGGCTCGACAGGACCACGCCGTGCCTGTCCGGCGGCGCCTCGACCTCCACGCGGGCGACGGGCTGGAGCGCCACCGGCTCGGCTCTGGCGAGCACGTCGCGGAACGCGAGCCGCGCGCACAGGTGGAAGGCAGCGTCGGAGGAGTCCTTCGGGTGCATCGCCCCGTCGGTCACCACCACGCGCGCCCCCACCACGGGCACGTCGGCTTCGTGCTCCAGCGCATCCCGGAACCCCGCGGCCACCGCGCTGCGGAACGCGGACTCGATCGCGCCGCCCTGCACCTCCCACGCGAAGACGAAGTCCTCGGCGGGCTCGACCGTGCCCACGATCCGGGCGTACATGCCCGGACCGCCGGTCTGCTTGGACAGCAGCTGGTCGAACGCGACGGGGCGACCGAGGGCCAGGCGGCCCCGGACCCCGGGGGGCCCGAGGGCGACGTCCAGCCCGTGGTCGTCCCGCAAGCGGGTGGCGATCACGTCGAGGTGCAGCTCCCCCATGCCGGTGAGCCGGAGCTCGCCGGTCTCGGGGTCGGTGTGCACCCGCAGCGAGGGATCCTCGCGGACCATCCGCCCGAGCACCCGGGACAGCTTGTCCTGGGCGCCGGACAGGAGCCGCAGGCGCCGCTCCACCATCGGCCGCGGCACCTGCATGGCCCCGAGCACCTCGGGGTGCGCAGGATCACACAGGGTCGCGCCGGTGGGGACCGACAGCCCGAGGGCCGCGACGACGTCGCCGGCGACCGCTCCGTCGACCGGAAGGGTCTGGTCCGCCTGCAGCTGCACCAGGCGGCGCAGCCGATGGCGGGATCCGTCCCCCCCGTCCACGAGGCGGTCCCCGGGGGCGATCCGTCCGCGGACCACGCGCAGCCAGGTCACCGGACCGTGGTCGGTCTCGACGACTTTGAAGGCGCGGGCCAGGGCGGGGCCCTCGGGATCTCCTCCGGGAGGCGGCAGCCAGGCCACCACCGCGTCCAGCAGGGGCTGGACGCCGACGTTGCGGTAGGCCGCCCCGAGCAGCACGGGCACCACCGTCCGCGCGGCCACCGCCCGGCGCAGCGCGTCGGACAGGCGGTCGGCGGTCGGCTCGGCTCCCGCCATCAGCGCCTCGGTCAGGGAATCGTCGTGCATCGACAGGCGATCCACGAGCTGCTCCCGGGCCTCGGCGACCTCGTCGGGATCCGCGGGGGCGCGGCGTACCTCGGCACCGTGGGCACCCTCGAAGGTGATCACCTCCCCGCGGAGCAGGTCGACGACCCCCCGATGGGCCTCCCCGAGGCCGACCGGCAGCTGCACGGCCACGGCCTCGACGCCCAGGCGGTCGCGCAGCTGCGCCACCACGGCCAGGGGATCGGCGCCGGCGCGGTCGCACTTGTTGACGAACGCAATCCGGGGCACGCCGTAGCGCGCCATCTGCCGCTCCACCGTCCGGGTCTGCGCCTGCACGCCCGCCACCGCGTCGAGCACGAGCACCGCCCCGTCGAGCGCGATCATGGCCCGCTCCACCTCGACCGTGAAGTCGAGGTGGCCGGGGGTGTCCACGAGGTTGAGGATCGCGCCATCCCAGGGGCAGGTCACCGCCGCGGCACCGATGGTGATGCCGCGCCGCTGCTCCTGGGCGTCGTGATCGGTGGTGGCCGGGCGCGCGCCCTTGACCTCCCCCATCGCGTGGATGCGCCCCGTGTAGAACAGGATGCGCTCGGTGAGTGTGGTCTTGCCGGCATCGACGTGCGCGACGATGCCGAGGTTGCGGATCATGCGGGTGGTCATCAGGTCCTCCGTGGGGACCGCGGGTGGGGATCTCCCGGACGACGGATGCACCACGCACCACGCCCCCCCGGAGACCCTGGAGGGGCGCACGCGTGAGTCACGGCGGTGCGTCAGCTCCGGATCGTCAGCGATCGGAGGGGCACCACGCCTGCCGGAACGGGAGACCGCCCTCCGTCGACTTCAGCAGGGGTGCGTGCGTGCGCATGCCTAGACGAGTGGCTCGGCACACGAGCCCCGTCAAGGGTAGAGTCGGGCCTCTTGTTGGAGATCGCATGGCCTCGCTCCCCCTCGGGCTCACCCTCCTGCTCGGCTGTGTCAGCGAGGGCGGCCTGCGCGGCGCGGACTCGGGCACGGCCGACACCAGCCCGCCGCCCGTGCTCCCCGGTCCGGGGATCGTGCTCGACGACATTCACGTGGCCGGCTTCACCGAGGAAGCGCACGCCTTCTCGCTCCTCGGGGGGCTGCTCGATCCGCTTCTCGCGGGGCAGATCGAGGCGGGAACGCTGCTGCTGGGCCTCGAGCTCCGCGACGTCGAGGACCCCGCGATCCGCAACGACAGCGACCTCAGCGTGGGCCTCTTCCTGCTTCAGGACTCCGATGGGGATCCCGCCGACAACTTCGACCCGGAGGCCCCGGAGACGTTCACGCTGCCGCCGGGCAGCTGGTCGGAGGACGAACCCCCGCCGCTCGAGTTCGTCGACGGGAGCCTGGTCGGGGGCATGCTGTCGGCGTCGGGCCTGGGCGCCCTGGACCTGCTCGGAGAGTCGCTGCCCCTACCGATCCGCGACCTGTCGCTGTCGGGCCTCGTCGCGGCGGGCCGCGGCCGCGTACGCACGCTGTCGGAGGGGCGCCTCCGGGGGGCGCTGGCGGCCTCGCTGCTGTCGATCGTGCCGAACGTGCTCGGGGAGGCCTGCGGGGGCGCCTCGTTGCTCGACGCGCTCGCGACCGGCTGCGGCCTGCTCCCGCTGCAGCCCGACGTCGACGTCGACGACGACGGCCTCGAGCGCTTCGTGGACACCGACGACGACGGCATCGTCGATCTGTGCCGCGACGGCGACGGCACCGAGATCGTGGGCCCGGACTGCCCGCGGGACCCCGCCATCGCCGACGGCTACGCGCTCATCTTCGTGGTGCACGGGGTGGGGGCGGAGCTGCGGCCTGCGCCCGACGACCCCGCGTCAGCGCAGTAGGGGCGTCAGAGCAGGAGCCCGGCCGGGTCCCCGCGCTCGATGCGCTTGTGGCGGTCGAGCAGCTCCGTCGGGATCTGGGCCACCCACTGGTCGTCGATCTGCAGGTTGCGCACCTTCAGGTGCCGCAGGTGGTTCCACACCGCGTTCTCCTCGGCGCCCAGGTTCTGGACGGTGCGAGGGACCTCGAGCACCTTCTTCCGCCCGTGGTGCACCCGGTGGTTGTTGATGAGGAAGCACTCCTTCGGCTCGAACTCGATGAAGTGCGCGAACTCCTCCGACGAGCACATCTCGAGCAGCCGGTCGAAGCCGCGGTGCCAGTCGGCCTGCAGCTTCGCGTCGTTCGTCATCGGGAAGCCGCGGAGGTGGGCGTTCATCTTGACCGTCTTGATGCCCTTCCCGTCGCGGTGGAGCTGGATGACGGTGTCGTGCCGCGACGCGGTGTGCATCGTGGGCTGGTAGTACTGAAAGGCACGCCCGATCTGCCAGGTGACCGTGCTCAGGGCACAAAACGCGTCCGGGTCCCGGATCTCGAGCTGCCGGGCCACGTAGATCGCGTCGGTGAAGTTGAGGATCCCGCGACCCTCGAGGCACAGCAGGCCCTCCGCCCACATCGTGTTGATGTAGTGGGGCACGTCTGCGTGCGTGAGCAGCTCCATGTTCCCGAGCGCCGGGAAGTTCTCGTTGCGCTTCGCCCCCGACGTGGTGCCCCGGGTGGTCAGGTTGGCGCAGGTGCCTCGCCCCCGCCGCGGGTGGTCGAAGGCCGCGCCGAACAGCTTTGCGTTGATGTTGTAGATCGTGGCGTTCTGCTGGGACAGCTGGGAATCGAGGTCCTGCTCGGGCACGTCGACGAGCTTGACCACGCCGGGCCCCGAGGGGAGGAACAGCAGGTCGTTCACGCGCTCGCACGCATCCGCCGACCGCTCCGGATCTTCGTGGAATACCTCGCGGTAGGGCACCTCGGGGATCACGAGGGAGGCGCCGTCCCAGTGCGCGTACTGGTCGGGGCCGAGCAGCGCGTCGGCCTCGTTCCCGTCGGTCTGCGCGATCATCGGCGCGAGGGTCGCGAGCAGGCTCAGGGGGAACCGCGAGACCAGCTCGGAGTCGTGTACCCAGTGGACCACGAGCGTGGTGTCGTCGACCTCGGCCGACCGGATCTGGTGGTCCCGGGCGAGGTGCTGCTCCTTGGTGAGCGCGAACCGATCCGTGCGGCACAGCGTGTAGAGCATGTGCGCGGAGATCTCCCACGCGCGCTCGACGAAGCGAAGGCGCAGGGACCGGCCTCCGGGCCCCTCCTCCACCACCGTGTGAGAGAGGAAATGCTTGGTTGGAAGGACGTCCTGCATCACAGACACCACGGGCGCGGGTTCGAACGGAGCCACCTGGGGACGGCGCGTATCTCGCCAAAGCGGATCGCACCGTCCCCGGCGCGAGGGGAACCGGGGAAGGGGGGCACGGAGGCGGCCCCGGGCATGGTCACGTCGCGGGCTGGGCGGCCCGCTTGCGCGGCCGGGGCGGCCGGCCCTGGTGCTCGGCGATGATCAGCGTGAGCTCCGCCCCGTACAGCAGGATCAGCGACGAGTAGAAGACCCAGGTGAGCAGGGCCGCCAGCGACCCCGCGGCGCCGTAGAGCGAGCCGGTGGCGCCCGACCCGAGGTACCAGGCGATGGCCTCCTTCCCGACCAGGAACATCGCCCCCGTCGCGGCGGCGCCGGGCAGCAGCGCGCGCCACGAGGTCACCGCGTCGGGCACGTAGCGGAAGAGCACAGCGAACAGCCCCGAGAACACGAGCCACGACGCGCTGATGTCGCCGAGCCGCACCGCGGGGCCGGCCACCAGCTCCGGGAGCGTGGACGTGGCCATCGAGCGGACGAGCTGAAACGTGGAGGTGGCGAGCACCGACGCCGTCAGCAGGAACGCGACGACGCCGAGGAGGGCCAGCGAGCCGAGGCGCTTCGTGACCATCGCGCGCACGACCGAGCCCCGCCGCTCCACCCCCCAGACGCGGTTGAGGGACGACTGGAGCTGCACGACCACGGTGGTCGCGCCGAACAGGGCCACCCCGAGGGCCAGGAGCGTGGCGGCGCCGCCACCGGATGCCGTCGCCTCGCGGAAGCTCTCCACGATGGCGCGTGCCTGGGTCGTCGCGGCCTCGGTACCTACGAGGAAGCCGAGCTGCTCGATGAGCACCTGCTCCGCCCGCGCCGGTGCGAGCACCAGACCCACGACCTGCGCGAGCACCACGAGCATCGGGGCGAGCGAGAACAGGGAGTAGAACGCGAGCACTGCGGCGAGATCCATGCAGTCGTCGGCGACGAACCTGTCGAAGGCGTCCCGGAGGGACTCGAGCGCCTTGTCGAGGGCATCCCTCACGGACTCGAGCGTCGTGTGGGCGAGGTGGTCCATGCGAGAGGGCGTAAGAAGATCGCGAGCCCGGGATCAACCCGCACCCACCACGGTTGAAGACGCCCCCGCGCTCCCTACCCGCTCCCGAGGACGTGGACCGAGGAGAGAAGCGCGCGTGGACCTGTCTTCCTACAGCCTCGGGGCGATCGTGGCCGCCTTCCTCGCCGCGGCGATGGTGATCGGGGTGGCGGGGAGCCGCCTCACGCGCATCGCGGACCGGCTGGCCGACGCGACCGGGCTCGGCGAGGCCGTCTTCGGTGCGGTGCTGCTCGGCGGCACCACCTCGCTCCCCGGGCTCGTGGCGAGCGCGACCGCCGCCTGGCAGGGGCACCCCGAGCTCGCGGTGAGCAACGCCGTCGGGGGCATCGCAGCCCAGACCGTGTTCCTGGCCGCTGCCGATCTCGCCTGGCGCAGGGCCAACCTCGAGCACGCCGCCGCGTCGGTGGCAAACCTCATGCAGGGCGCGCTGCTCCTCATCCTGCTCGCGCTCCCCATGCTCGCCCTCGGGTCCCCGGATCTCGCCGTCGGGCACGTGCACCCCGTCTCGCTGCTGCTCGTGGCCGGCTACCTGTTCGGCGTGCGGATGATCCGGCGCGCCGAGGCCGAGCCCCTGTGGCGCCCGATCCTCACGCCGGAGACGCGCGCCGACGAGCCCGAGGCCGATCCCCTGCAGGGCGGGAGCCTCGGCGAGGCCTGGCTGACGTTCGCGGCCCTCGGCCTGGTGGTGGCGGTGGCCGGCTACGCGGTGGCGGAGACCGGGCTCGCGATCGCTGGCCGCACCGGGTTGTCGGAGAGCGTGGTCGGGACCTACGTGACCGCCATCGCGACGTCGCTGCCCGAGCTCGTGACCTCGGTGGCGGCGGCGCGCCAGGGCGCGCTCACCCTGGCGGTGGGCGGAATCATCGGCGGGAACAGCTTCGACGTGCTGTTCCTGTCGCTCGCGGATGCGGTGTACCTCGACGGACCCATCTTCGGCGCGGTGTCCGAGCGGCAGCTGTTCACGCTCGCGCTGGCCATGGTGATGACCGGCATCCTTCTCCTCGGGCTGCTCCGGCGGGAGCGCGAGGGCCCCGCGCGGCTCGGCTCCGAGACCCTCCTGCTGCTGGCGGCCTACGCGTCTGCCGTGGCGCTCGACATGTGGCGAGGCTGACGATGGCGACCCAGGAATCCGACCGGGCCGCGGTCGAGGACGCGCTCCGGGCGTGGCTGCTCCGACTCGCCGCGGTCCTCGCCATCGTGGCGGTGCTGTACTTCGGGCGGTCGTTCCTGCTCCCGCTCTGCGTGGCCGGGCTCCTCGCCGTCCTCGTCGACCCGATCCGGAGCACCCTCGTGAGGTGGGGGGCGCCGGACTGGCTGGGCATCTCCGTCGCCTGGTCGGTCCCGTTGCTCGCGTTCGTCGGCCTGTTCTTCGCCGTCGGAGATCAGGCGTTGCGCTTCGTGGAGCGCTGGCCGCGCATCGAGGAGGAGGTCCGGGGGCACCTGGTGTCGCTGCGGGCGGAGCTGCCGCCCGGGCTCACCGCGCTCGTGGGCGAGGCGTCGACCTCGGACGCCGCGTCGTCGGCCTCCCCCGAGACGGAGGACCCCGCCGAGCTCAGCAGCCTGCTGCCGTCGCTGACCGACGTGGCCTCGATCACGATGGAGTCCGCGACCGCGGTCTTCCTCACGTTCGTGTACGTCGCGCTGTTCCTCGCCCACCGGGAGCGGATCCGCGCGTTCCTCAGCTACCTTGGTGGGGACAGCGGTCACGTGGTGGGGGGCAGCGGGGACGCGGTGGCGACCATCGAGGAGGGGAGCGCGATGATGCGCCGCTACCTCCGGGGCCGCATCTTCGTGGTGGGGATCCTGACCGTGCTCTACGGGATCGGGTTCGCGCTGATCGGGCTCGACTACGCGCTGGTGGTTGCCCTGATCGCGGGCGTGCTGTCGATCGTGCCCTACCTCGGCAACGTGCTCGGCGCGCTGCTCGCGCTCGCGACCACGCTCACGAGCGGCGGCAGCCTGGTCCTCGTGCTCGGGGTGATCGGCACGATGAGCCTCGGTCAGGTGCTGGAGAACTACGTGCTGACCCCGATCGTGGTCGGCAACGAGGTGTCGCTGAACTCCATGGCGGTCATCGTGGGCGTGGTCGCGCTGTCGCTGCTGTGGGGCCCGCTCGGGGCGGTGCTCGCGATCCCGTTGATCGCGCTCGCCAAGGTGCTCCTCGAGAGCATGGAGGGCTTCGACGCGTGGGCCGAGCTGCTGGCCGACGACGGCTGACCGCGGAGGCTTCCGGGTTGCCAGGGTGCGCCTGGGGTCCTTATCCCCCGTCCAGAGGAGACCCGATGGTGCTGTTCACCCTGTCGATCACGGCCGCGTCGGCCTGGCCGCTGAAGTGGGCCGACGAAGACCAGGACTCCGTCCCCGACCGGCGCGACGACTGCCTGAGCCTGCCCGAGACGATCAACGGCTACGCCGACGACGACGGGTGCCCCGACTACCTCGAGCCGCTGGCGGTGGTGGGCCGGCTCGACGGCGAGGACGTGCCCGTGGCGGTCTCGCTCGAGCTGCAGGACGGCACGCTCCTCGCGGACTGGGCCCCGGGTCCGCGGGTGGGGGATCCGCTGGCGCCGGGCACCCGCGTCACGATCCGGGCGCGCGTGGACTGCCTGGCGGGCGTCCGCCGGTGGAGTGTGCGCGGGGGTGGCGCCAACCTGGTGGCGGTGCCGCTGGCGCCGAGGTTCGACGCCACCGTCCGCTGGGCGGTGGTCGACGAGGAGGGCGCGGCGGTGGCCGACGCCACGGTGGAGTGGCTGGACGCGCGGACGGCGGCGTGCGCGCCCCCGTCGACGCCGGTGCTCGTGGACGGGATCGGGGCGCACGAGCTGGGCGCGGGCGTGCACCGCGTGCGGGTGAGCGCCCCGGGCTTCCGCGCGGTGGAGCACGACCTCGAGATCTCCCGGGGCGAGCGCCTCGACGTGCAGGTCCTCCTCGAGTCTACCGCGGACGAAGAAGCGCCCGAGCCCGAGTAGGCCTCGGCCCGAGCGGTCACTCCCCGCCGGCGTCCGCGGGCTTCGACGCTGCTTCGACCAGGGCGCACACGCGCTTCGTGATGTCGTACGACCGAAGCGGGGTGTCGTCCTTGGCGAGGTAGGTGTACCGGAAGGTCACCTCCCGCTCGGCGAGCTGTCGGGCGCGGGCGTTGTTGCACACGGCGGCGACTGCTATCTGGGCGAAGATCGGGTCGGCGCGTGGCGACCACTCGGCCGCCGCGAAGGTCGGGAGCTTCATCGTGTAGACGATGCCGCGGCCGCTCGACTCCACGCTGAGCAGGCGCGTCTCCTCGTCGAGATCGAGCGGAAGGTGGGGGCGGATCTGACCGACCAGGTCATTGATCGCGGCGCTGAGCTCGCGAGGCATTTCACACTGCGAGAAGGCGACGCTCCGCATCTGCTCCTCGACCACCCGGTAGGCCCCCTCCCGCTCTTCGACGACCATCTCGTAGTCCTTGTCGAGGTAGCACTTGGCCTCGCTGAAGCGGCGCGCGGTGATCCGGTAGCGGTCCCCCGCCTCCTTGACCTTGACCTTCGAGTAGGTGGAGACGTCGTTGCTCGCCTTACCGGCCTCGAGCATGGTTGGGAGCTGGGCTTTGAGCTGCTCTCCGGACATCTCGACGGTGCGGTCCTCGGAGAGGAGCCGCATCGTGGCATCGTCGGCGTAGTCCTCAGCGATGCTCGGATCGAACGCGGCCGCCTTCTTCACGTGGGCCTCGAAGAAGGCCTCCACCTCGTCTTCGCCGGCGAGCGCAGGCATCGCCCAGGCAAACCACAACGTCGACAACGTCCACATCGCAACCTCCGCGCGACGACGGCGGCGTTAACCAGATCAGGGCTCGCCGACAAGATCATCGAGGGGCTGGATCTCGACTTCAGCCCTGCCCAGCGCCAGCAGGTGCGCAGCGTGCGGGGCCGGGAGCTCGAGGCGCTCGAGATCTACGGGTCGGGGCCCCAGGCGTCGCGGCGTGGCCGCAAGGACCAGCCGATCCCCGGCTTCGAGCTCGCCACCCTGATGGCGGCCCCCCATGCCGACGTCGGCATCTGCGACGAGGATCAGAAGGGCAAGCACGTCACCAAGGCCAAGGCGGCCTCCCGCCCGATGCTCCGGGGCCTCGTTCGCGGGGAGTTCGACGAGGCGCGGTACCTCGCGTGCATGCGGCTCGTCCACGAGGATCTGGAGCCCGACGACCGGGTCGACGCGTGGAGCCAGCTGCTGAAGGTCGCCGCCCGCAAGCTCGACGACCCCGAGGGGCAGCGGCTCGTGTCCGCGCTCACGGACCGCCCGGTCGACGCGAAGCTCGACAAGAAGCAGGTCAAGAAGGCGCGGAAGAAGATCAAGCGGGCGGCCGGTCAGGAGGTCGCCACCCGGCTCGCCGCGGTGCTCGACGCGAGCGAGGGCCGCTGGCAGGGCAAGCCCGTGACCGCGGCGCGCCTGCGCCAGCTCGACGAGGCCGCGCTCGACCTGCTCCGGCGGCGCCTGCCCGACCCCGACCTGCGCGCCAAAGCCGTCGAGGCCCTCGTCTCCGCCCGGATCGACGCGTCTCCGTTCGCCATCGTGCGCGAGCGGCGCGACGAGGTGATCGCGAAGGTCGTCGAGGACGGGCACTGGCCGGTGCCGAAGGGCCGCTCCGCGGCCTCCGCCTCGTTCGCCAACGAGGGGCCGTCGGCGCGCCTGCTCCGGATCGTCGCCCGGCCCCGGGGGGCTGCGGCCACCGTGCTGGTGTCGGATCTCGCCGGCAATCCCTCGGATCGCGCCGTGATCCCGCTCGACGGGCTGTCGGTGCAGTTCGAGGGCCTCGAGCAGCCAATCGGCGCCTGCGCGACGGCTGGCGAGCTCGACCCCACCCCCTGCGTGCCCACTGCCCGGCTGTCGCTCGAGCACCCGCTGCTGTCCGTCAGCCCGCGCGGTGAGCTCGCGGTCGACCAGGTGCTCGGCATCGACGAGGTGGTCGAGCTCGGGCGCGGGGGCCGCGACGTGCGGGTTCCCCTCAAGGTCGGCGCCACCTTCGTGAAGGGCTTCGCGCTCCCGCTGCGCTTCGATCCGGTCAAGCCGATCGCGTTCGCCGGCGACAACGGGCGCAAGGGCCCCAACCTCACGCTCGACGTCTACGCGATCAGCCACGACCGGCTGCTCGTAGGGGTGCAGCACGCCTCGGGCCGGGCCAACAAGGACGCCGGCGGGCGCTGGGTCGCCGTGGTCGAGCAGAGCGACGGCGGGTTCATGGTCACGTCCACGGGGGGGGCCGGCCTCGACGGGATTCCTGGCCGCGACGGCGCCGCCGGGCGCGACGGCAGCCCGGGGTCGCCGGGCACGTGCGAGACCGACGGCGGCGACGGCACCGATGGCACCGACGGCACGCCGGGAGGCGACGGCAAGCCGGGCGGCGAGGGGGGCGACATCGCGGTCACCGTCCACTGCTCGGACGACTGCCGGGAGCTCGAGGCCTGGGTCCGCCAGCACGTAAAGAGCCTCGGCGGGCCCGGGGGCGACGGGGGCATGGGCGGCAAGGGCGGCAAGGGCGGTCGCGGGGGCCAGGGCGGAGAGGGCGGCAAGGGCGCCGGGGGCAAGGCCTGCGAGGTCTCCAAGCCCGACGGCACGGTGCAGAGCCGCAGCACGTCCTCAGGCTCCCGGGGCCGGCCCGGGCGCGACGGCAACCCAGGCCCGCGGGGCAACCGCGGCCCCGACGGGCAGCCCGGTCAGGTCACGGTGCGCCTCGAGCGCTGATCACGGTCAGGGAACGGCCAGCACGCCGCCCACGTCGCAGCCACCGGTCGACTTGCCGGTCGACTTGCTGGCCGACATCTCCAGGCCCCCGACCTTGTAGTAGTGCTGGCCCGTCAGCGCGCCCGCCGGCACGACGTACACCAGCGGAAGCACGTCCTCGGGGTCCTTCGGCTTGCTCGTGGGGTCCGCCCCGGCGCGCTGCAGCGCCGCGCGCACGCGCAGGCGCTCGTCATAGGCCTCGAGCGCCGTGGCGTCGGCTGCGGAGAGACCCTCGAACGCCGACAGGTAGATCTCCACGAACGACACCGCGCCGCCCTGCCCGGCCGGGGTGAGGGTGTCGAGCGCGTTGTCGAGCGCGCCCTCGATCTCGACCCAGGACTGGACGGGGGCCGCCGTCTGGTAGCCGATCTGGGCCACGCCGCGGTCGTAGGCCTCCAGGAGCAGGTCCTGGGGCTCCTTGTCGGCTTTGAGGGCCGCGTTGAGCGCCGTGAAGCGGTCCCCCAGCGCGTCTCGGCCCTGGGCCAGGACCGGCCCACGTCGGCGGGATCCGCGAAGCCCAGGACCGTTCCCTTCTCGTCGATGCTCGGGAAGGCCCGGGCCACCTGCATGAGGTTCAGCTCCTTGTCGGGGAACGTCGCCGCCTGCCGGGTGAACAGGTCCGCGAAGTAGGCCTCCGAGCGACGGCCGAGCGCTGGATCACCACCTGCTTCGGTGCGCCCGAGGGCCTCGTCTACGTGGGCGAGGGCGAGGACTTCTACATCTACCGGACCGTCGACGGCCGCGGCGCAGGGTGGGCGTACCGCTTTCCCAAGTCCGCCGACAGCGTGCCCACCTGCGGGCCGAGATCCGAGTCCTGCCTGCGCTGCAGCACCTCCCGCTGGCGATCCCCCTCCCCGAGCGGGTCGCGGAGCCGGGCGACGACCGGCCCTGGCCGTTCGTGGGGTACCGCTGGCTGCCCGGGGTCCCTGCGGACCGCGTCGACGACCTCGACCCGGACGTGGTGCTCGACGCGCTGGAGGCGTTCCTGGAGGCGGTGCACGCGGTGCCCCGGCGGGCGCCGTTCGACAGCACCGTGGGATGGCCGCTCCTGCCCGTCGAGGACGTGGCGCACCCGGTCGCCCGGCGGGTGGTCGACTGGCTCGCGGCGAACCCCGCGCCTGCGGTGTCCGACGTGTTCTCGCACCAGGACCTGGGCCTCGGACATGTGCTGGTGGATCCGAAGACGGGGCGCCCGACGGGGGTGATCGACTGGGGCGACATGCACTGGGGCGACCCGGCCACGGACTGGGTGGGGGTGCTCGCGCGGTGGCCGGAGGCGGTGACCGCCCGCCTGGCTCCGGAGGTGGTGGCCCGCGCTCACCGGCTGCACCTGATGTTCGCCTTGCAGGACGTGCTGTACGGCACCGAGGTCGATCGGTCGGAGCGGGGGGCTGGCGCAGGTGTGGGCGCGGCTGCAGGCGCTGCTCGAGCGGGTGCAGCGTGCCGTGGGGTGAAGGCGACTTCGAGCCCTTCGCTCGGTGGAGACAGGAGTGGCACTGCACCCGGCGCTCGGCCGGGCCGAGCGCGAGGAGCAGCGCCACTCCTGTCTTAGGGAGTCCTTGACTTCAGCGGGGCCCACCCCCGCCCGCCCCGCACGTAGACCGGCACGGGCCAGACCCCCGCGCCTCGCGGCAGCGTCGGGCTGTACGCCACCGCCCCCTCGAAGAACCACGCGCCCCGACGCCACTCCACCAGCGC
>CAYMSU010000025.1:12156-23074 GCA_964393165.1 uncultured Enterobacteriaceae bacterium | reverse complement strand
CAGCTCGTGGCCGAGCTCGACGCCGTGGTACGACGTATCGACCACCGGCGCCCGGTTGACGTTGAGCACGCGGATGTCGACGTCGGCCGAATCGGATTCCCCGGCCTCGTCGAAGACGTGTGCGGGCGCGGCCCCGAGCCGGTACTGCAGGCCCGGGATGCCGAGTGTGCGGCTGTACCGCCCGAAGTCCTCGCCCCCCATGGTGGGCGCGCCGCGCTGCACCCGGTCTGCGCCGAGCACCCGCGTGAACGCGGTGCGGGCGACCTCGGTGAGGCCGGGGTGGTTGTAGGCCGCAGGCGTGTACTCGTCGCGGACGGTCACCTCGGGGGGCTCGCTGCACCCCACCGCCGCGCACGTGCCCGCGGCGATCTCGCGGATGCCGCCGAGGAGGAGGTCACGCGTGGCGTCGGAGTAGCTGCGCACGGTCAGCTGCAGGTGCGCGTCGTCGGGGATCACGTTGTGCTTGGTGCCCGCATGGAACGCGCCCACCGTGATCACGCCGGGCTCGGTGGGCGACAGCCGCCGGCTCACCACCGTCTGCACGCTGGTCACGAAGGTGCTCGCGGCCATGATCGGGTCGACCGCCTGGTGGGGCCGGGCGCCGTGGCCCCCCCGCCCGCGGAAGGCCACGTCGACCATGTCGACGTTGGCGTGCGACCATCCCGCGACGAGCTCGACGGATCCCGCGGGCACCGCGTGGCCCACGTGCAGCGAGATGGCGACGTCCGGAACCGGGAACCGCTCGAACAGGCCGTCGCCGATCATGGCGAGGGCTCCCTTGCCGAGCTCCTCGGCGGGCTGGAAGATCACCACCAGGGTGCCGGCGAAGCCGACGTCGGCGATGGTGCGGGCCGCCCCCACGACCGAGGCCATGTGCACGTCGTGGCCGCAGGCGTGCATCACCCCCTCGTTCTCGCTCGCCCAGGGCACCCCCGTCTGCTCGGCGACGGGCAGCGCGTCCATGTCGGCGCGCATCAGCACCGTGGGGCCGTCGCCCCGCGCGAGCACGCCGACCACCCCGGTGCCCCCGACGTCCGTGGTGACCGCGAAGCCGGCCCGGCGCAGCAGCTTGGCGAGCCGACGCGCGGTCCGATCCTCTTGCAGCGACCGCTCGGGGTTCGCGTGCAGCGTGCGGTACAGCTCGGCGAGCGCCTCGAGGTCCGCGTCGACCCGCGACAACACCTCCGCGTCGAGGTCGGGGGCGGGGGTGGCGCGCACGTCGCCGGTGGGCGGGAAGGAGGCCGCGCCATCGGTGGCGGGCTCGGCGGCGGGGGCCCTCACGGACAGGGCGATCCCGAGGGGCAGCGCGATCCATGTGGGCATCAGTCGTCCGGGCTGGTGAGCGTGCAGACGCCGCCGCCCGACGTCTCGGTCATCGTGACCTCGAGGGTGCCGAGGTCGTCGAGGAAGGCGCCCGCCACGCGGGTCTGCGGGCCCGCGAACCCGATCGTCCAGGGAGGCTCGCAGGTGAACGAGAAGTCGGTCTGCAGGGTGCAGTTCGTGAAGCGGTCGGGCTGGCTGCCCGACACGTTCTGGTCTTCGAGCACGAGCTCGAACGCGAGGCCGAGCCCCGGCGTGATCCCCAGGCGCTCGTACTGGTCGAGCACGGCCGGGCACTCCCCGCTCGCCGAGGCCGGCCCGAGGGGCCAGGTCGTCTCGAGGATCTGGAAGAGGATCGCCGCCGGAGTCATCCCCTCGCCCCAGCAAGCAGACTCGAGCGGCTCCACCGCGCGCTGCGCGAGCGTGCCCTCCTCGCAGCGCACGGCGCAGTCGTAGGCGAGCAGGGGATCGGACCAGCAGGCCGCGCCCTCGCCGAAGGCCTCCTGCGCGAGCGGCAGCTTGTCGTCGCCGGTGGCGGTGAGGCACGCCAGGTAGTCGACGCAGGCGGGCGCGGGCTCGCCGGGCTCCGGGGGGGTGGGCCCGGTGTCTGTCGCGGAGTCTCCGGGATCGTTGAGGGCCGCGTCGCTCCCCGCGCAACCGGCGGCGACGCCCGCAGCGACCCCGAGCAGCACGCCCCACCCTCGCATGACAGCCTCCGAGGGCATGCTAGCATGGGTGCCATGAACGAGATGGCGAACCCCTCTCCCGCCCGGTGGGCCCAGGTCGCGGTGCTGGTGGGCGCCGTGGTGCTGGCGGGCTGGCTCGTCGCCTCGCCGCAGCCGGGCGAGGCCCCAGTCGCGGAGGAGGCGGGCGAGCAGGACATGCTCGCGTACCTCGACGGTCGCGTAGCGAGCCAGGAAGACGTCAAGGACGTCCGCTGCTACAGCTCCGTCCGCAAGATCCAGATGTTCCTCGCGGGCGTGGCCATCGAGCACGATGCACTGGCCGTCCGGGTCGAGGGCTACGTGGACCTCGTGCAGGGGGTGTGGGAGCAGGCCGCGGCGCGGGCCTCGGGCGCCGCGATCTCCGCCTCCGCGCTCGAGGGCGTGCTCGACGAGCGGTTCCCGCGCACCATCGGCGACGATGGCGCGGTCGTCTACCGGTTCCCCGAGGTGGAGGAGCCCATCCGGGTAGGGGCCGACGCGATCACCGACTACTCCGACACGATCGAGGCGTGGCGCCTGCTGCAGACCTGGGCGGCGCGGGCCGAGGCCTCGGGCGAGGCCCGGCAGCCCCCGTTCTCGCCCGAGGCGCTGGATGCCTTCCATCGCTTCCTGGTGCGCTACGACATCGCGCTGCTGCGCCACGCGAAGGCGCTCGCGAAGGCGAGCCAGCGTGCGACGGTCGGGGCCGAGGACATGGCGGCGGCCTTCGCCGACGAGCGCCGCCCGGTGGAGCCCTGACGTGCCGAGAGCTCTCGAAGGCTGGGGGCCCACCGTGGCCGTGGCGGGGGCGGTCCTGGCGCTCGCGCTCGTCTACCGGGCGGCCACCCGGCCCGCGCCGTCGGTCCTGCCGCGCACCGAGGCGCTGGTCGAGCAGAAGGTCGGCTCGCTCGCGGCCTACAACGAGGAGATGACGGAGGGCGAGCTGCTCGCCTTCTACGAGCGGCACCTCGGGGTGCCGGTGCAGCCCGCCGCGTTCTCGGCGCTCACCGAGCAGGTCGTCGACTCGGTGCTTCCCCGGCTGTGGGCGGAAGCGGAGGCGAGAACGGAGCACGAGCGGTTCATCCTCACCGAGGCGATGGCCGAGGCCATCCAGGCGCGGTTCCCCCACGAGACGCTCACGAACGCCGACGTGATCGTGTTCCCGGGGTCCGAGGCGCTGCGGGTGGTCGTTGCCGAGCCGGCGGGGGACTTCTTCCGCGACAGCGGCTGGCACTGGCGCTGGATCGGCGCCTTCCTCGAGCGCGCGGCCGCTTCGTCGCGGCCGCCGCGGCGCGAGCTCGACATCTACGCCGCGGAGGAGCTGAGCGAGTTCCTGTCGGTGCTCGGGGTGGCCGCGGTCGACCTCGCGGCGCGAGGCGGGGCGTCGCCGGTCGATGCCGGAGCGATCGATGCCGCGTTCGCCGCGATGGCGGCTCCCGAGGCGGTGGCGCCGCCGGCGGAGGGCCCGCCTCGCGGCGAGTACTCGGCCGAGACGCGCCGCCGGCTGCTCGCGAGCCTGCCCGACCCGATGTTCCGGGAGATTACCGCCGAAGCTGGCCTGACCTTCGTGCATCGCCCGAACGAGGCGCACTGGCGGCGGCGGGCCACGCTCGAGGTCCCGCTCGGGATCGCCGGCGGCGGCGTGTCCGCCGGCGACTTCGATGGCGACGGGCAGACCGACCTGTACTTCGCGGGCGACGAGGGGGGCGCGCTGCTTCGCCGCACACCCGCGGGCTTCGTCGACGTGAGCCGCGCGGTCGGGCTCCCCGCCGAGGGCGAGACCCGCGCGGGGTACTTCGTCGACTACGACAACGACGGCGACCGCGACCTGTTCGTCACGCGGGTGGGGGCGCCCCACCGCCTGCTCGAGAACCGCGACGGGCAGCTGCTCGACGTGACCGCGGAGGTGGCGCTGCGCAGCGGCGACGAGATCACCCACGAGGCCGTGTGGGTCGACTACGACAACGACGGCTGGCTCGACGTCTACACCGCGAACTTCGGGCCGTGGCTCGACGGCGCGGTGCCCACCATCGGGCGGAACAACGACAACGCGCCCCCGAACCAGCTCTACCACCACGTCGTGCGCGACGGGCGGCACACGTTCGAGGAGGTGGCGGCCGAGCTCGGGGTCGACGATCGCGGCTGGACCCACTGCGTGGGCGCGCTCGACTACGATCGCGACGGCTGGGTGGATCTGTTCAGCCTCAACGACTTCGGCGCGAGCCTCGTCTACCGCAACGAGCAGGGCCGGGGGTTCCGCGAGGTGTCGCGGCAGCTCCGGATGGACGACGTGTACAACGCGATGTCGTTCACCCTCGTGGACCTCGAGGGCACCGACCGCCCCGCCATCTACATCTCGCAGATCATGAAGCTGACCCACCGGCAGCGGTACCGGAAGCCCTCCGAGCGCACGAAGATGGTCTTCGGAGAGGACAACCTGGACAACCTGCGGGTCCTCGTGAAGAACCGGCTGTTCGCGGAGGCCGCGGACGGCGCGATGGTCGACGAGCACGACCTGCGCATCGAGCCGGCGGACCTCGGCTGGGCGTGGGACGTGAGCGCCCTCGACTACGAGAACGACGCCGACCTCGATCTGATCGTGCTCAACGGCACGGAGCGGGACATCCCGTCGAGCCCCGACGCACGCACCAAGAAGCACGTGCTCGGCCGCAGCTACCTGTCCGCCTACAGCGACGAGGCCAACGTCGTCTACGTCCAGGAGCAGGGCTACTTCTACGACGTGTCGGCGCGCAGCCCGCTGGCGTTCGAGGGCAACTCCCGGGGCTCGGCGTTCTTCGACTACGACGGCGACGGCGATCTCGACGTGGCGGTGAGCAACTACGACGGGCCTGCGCAGCTCTTCGAGAACCTGCAGGCGGCCGACCACCACTGGGTGCGCCTGCAGCTGCGGGGGCGGCGGTCGAACCGCGACGCCGTGGGCGCCCAGGTCCGGCTGCGGTTCGCGGGCGAGGAGCGCCGCACCGACGTGGTCTCGGGATCGGGGTTCCTGTCCCAGGACCCGTACACGCTGCACTTCGGGCTCGGCACCGCGGGCGCGGTGGACGAGGTGCGGATCCGCTGGCCGAGCGGGGCGGAGCAGGTGTTGACCGCGCTGCCCGTCGATCAGCGCCACGTCATCGAGGAGCCGCCAGCCGACGCCGGCTGACGAGGAGCCACCCGGCGGTCGCGAGCCACGCGCCCACGGCCAGGGCATGGATTCCGAGGCCGCCCACGCCAAGGGCCTTCAGCGCCGAGGACGCCGACAGGGCCCACGTGAGCGCTACCGCGACGGCCTCCGACCGGGGGGTGGGGGCGTCCTCGCGCGCCCACCACAGGGCGGGGACGAGCGCCAGCAGGTAGTGCTGCCACAGCAGCGGGGTGAGCGCGAGCATGCCCACGGTCGCGGCGACCCACCGCGGGGCGGGCCGGTCCGCGCGGATCAGCGCGGCGATCGCGCCGCCCACGAGCCCGACCCGGACGACGAGCGCGAGGAGTGCCGGGGGACCGGCCAGTGCCACGAGCTCGGGGTGGGGCCTCCCCCGTGCGACGCTCACGAGCAGCGCGTCGAGCGAGGCGTTGTTCCAGTCGCCGACGACCTGGCGGGACAGGGCCGCGGCGGTGGCCAGGAAGTCAGCCCACAGCGCGCCCGGGAGGACCGCCATGCCGCCCGCGACCGCGGCGGCGACCGTGGCGAGGGCGACCGCCGCGAGGCGGCGCCGGCCAGTGGCCAGGGCCACCGCCACGAGCAGGATCGGAAACCCCTTGAGCACCGTGATCGCGCCGAGGACGAGGCCGGCGAGCGTGTCGCGGCGGGGCTCGGGGGGCAGCACCCCGACGGCCACGACCGCGAGCAGCAGCCCCGAGCTCTGCCCGAGGGCGGCGGTGTAGCTGAGCAGCGGCGCCACCCCGAGGAGCAGCAGGGTGGCGGTGGGCCCGCCCCGCGACGCGCGGTGGAGGGCGAGCAGGCCGAGGAGGGCGGGGAGCGTGAGCAGCAGGCGGGCGATGCCCGTGCCCAGGCCCCCGGTGGCGGCCAGGGCCCCGAGCGCGAGCGCCGGCGGCGGCGCCACGAACGCGGTGATCGCCGCATCCGGCAGCCACCGGGAGGCCTCGGCCCGGAAGGCGGGCGCGACGTCGAACAGGCTCGTCGCGTCGGGCGCCGGGTAGACGGCGGAGAGGTGCCCCGCGGCGCGCACCTGCTCCGCTGCGGCAAACGCCACGAGATCCTGCGCTCCCCGCGGGTCGAGCGCGTGAGCGACCACGATCAGGCCCAGCAGGCCGAGCACGGCCCGGCCCAGGGCGGGAAGCAGCGACGATGACGGGGCGGGGGCGTCCACCTCCGGGGGGTAACCGCCGCCTTAGAAGAAGGGGCAGTCCAGTTGGGCGTCGGGCGGGGTCACGTACATGAAGTTGAAGCACATCTCGTCTTGCGTGCGCTGCCCCGCGGTGACCCAGCGGTCGTAGGGGTTGTCGTAGCCGCACACGACCTCGACGATGTCGCCCTCGGACACCTCGAACGGCATCTCGTAGAAGTACTGGGCCTCGAACGCCCATCCCGTGAGCTCGAGCATCGACTCCTCGGTGCCGTCGGCCCTCCGGAGCACCGTCTCGAACGTGCTGCCCGTCTCGTGCATGTGAGGCATGCCCGCGATCACCGTGAAGTCGCTCTTCGCCTCACAGGTCGCTGTGGCGGTCGCCGTGCCCTTCGGGGGCACGCCGATCGCCCAGGTGCTCGGCTCGACCATCGTGTACTCGGTGTCGACGTCGTCGACGAGCCACAGCCGCATGCCGCTCGAGTCGGTGATGTCGGGCAGGCCAGCCCCGTTGTTGTAGTGGATCTCCACCGTGAGCACGTCGTCGGGGCGCAGCCGCAGGCCTCCGTCGGGTAGGTGGATGGCGTCGGTCCCTGGGGCCCAGGTGTACAGGTAGCGGCCGGTGCTGCTCTGGAGCGTGATGTGGTGGACCACCCGCGACTCGTCGACCACGGGCTCGATCCGTTGGATGAACCGGTCCTCGGTCACGAGCTCGCCGAAGCGGAACCGCTGGTACCGATCGAGCATGGTGGGGCCGACCACGAAGTCCACGCCTGTGATCTCGATCGCCTCGGCGCCCTTCGGCGGATCCGGGGGCGGCTCGAATACCGGCTGCGACGCCACGAGGCCGTCGCCGGGGTCGGGGTGGACCTCGCCGCACGAGGCCCAGGACGTGAGCGTGTCGAGCTCGGCGTGGGTGAGTGCCTCGGCGTTGGCCGGCGGCATGGCTCCGTCGACGAGGGCCGTGACCATGCGGTCGACGATCCGTCGGCCGGGCTCCCCGGTGACCAGCGGGGCATAGTCGAGCAGCGAGAACGGCGCGCCGAACTCGGGCGGGCTCGTGTGGCAGCTCGCGCACTTGGCCTCGATCGCCGGCCGCGCGTTGGCCTCGAACGCAGCCTCGTCGGGCACGCAGTCGGCCGGCGGGGGCTCGCTGGTGTCGACGGGGGACTTCGACGTGGTGGTAGGGCCGGTCGCGGTGTCTACCGGGTCGGAGACCCGCTCGCGGTCCGGACCGCCGAGCTCCACGGTCGGATCGCAGGCGAGGAGCAACAAGGACAGCGACAGCAGACGCATGGGCGGGCTCCACACAGGCTCGAAGAGCTTACCGTGGAAGGACTCCTACGGCGTCATCGGGGCGTCAGGACAGCGCTCCGCCGCAGCTGCTCCCGGCCCCCGCGGTGCACCCGAGGCAGTGGTCGGCGACCTCGATCCGGGCGCCCACGAGGTCGTCCAGCGAGGTGACGTCGAAGATCGTGCGAGCGGCGGGAGCGGGGATCTCCAGCATCTGGTTGAAGTCGCAGTCGAACAGCCGGCCGTCCCACGACACGCTCACCTGATCCCGACACATCACCCCGTCGACGGTGGCCGGGTTGAAGGCGTTGACCAGCGTCTCCATGTACCCCTGCAGCGCGCCGGCCCGCTCGAGGTCGTACCGGAAGCGGGCGATCGGCATGTTCGTGATCGTGAACAGCTCGTTGAACACGATGCCGAAGTCGTCGTACAGGCGCTGGTGGTAGTCGGCCTGCAGGCTCTCCTGGGCCGGGGGGAGGAAGGGGCCGACCGGGTTGTAGACCAGGTTGAGGACGAGCCCGGAGCCGGGCTTGCCGTAGCCGAGCGCGTTGAGCCGGCGCAGCGCCTCGATGCTCTGGCCGAACACGCCCTTGCCCCGCTGCTTGTCGACGTTGGCCTCGGAGTAGCAAGGCAGCGACGCGACGACCTCGACCCCCTGGGCGGCGAGGAACTCCGCGGTGTCCTCTTGCCCCTCGATCAGCAGCACGGTGAGGTTGCATCGGTCGATGACCGTCAGGCCACGCTGCCGACACTCCACCACGAGCCGGCGGAAGTCGGGGTTCATCTCGGGGGCCCCGCCGGTGATGTCGACGGCGCGGACCCGGTTCGGCAGGTCGAGGAGCTCGAGCAGGCGGTCCACCGTGGCCGAGGTCATGATCTCGGTGCGCTTGGGCCCCGCCTCGACGTGACAGTGCAGGCAGGCCTGGTTGCAGAGCTTGCCGACGTTGATCTGCAGGGTCTGCAGGCCGGTGCGCAGCAGGTCGCGCCCGACGAGCGAGCGGAAGCTCGGGCGATCGGCGAGGGGAAGAGGGGGGATCTGGGGAAGCGCGGACAAGAATGGGCTCCTTCAGCAGCAGCCGCCGCCGTGGTAGTGCCAGGTGGAGTCGGTGATCAGCAGGCTGTCGAGCCCGAGCGCGGCCAGCGCGCGGGCCGTCTTGTCGCACACCGGCGCGGGGACGTCGCGCCGGAGCTCGTGCCCCTTGCCGTCGTCGAACACCGGGGCCTCGCCGTACCAGATCGCCGTGCGCCCGGTGAAGATGCAGGGCCCGTCGTCGGGGACGGGGTGCTTGTAGGCCACGACCTCCACCGACTCGAGGAGCACGCCCTCGGCGAGCATGGGGTAGCGGCGCCGGTCGAGGTAGCGGTACGGGCGGCGGCCGCGGATCTCGATGGTGCCGAAGCCCACGTCGACCAGGCGCTGCAGGTAGGCGTCGAGCGGGATCGCGCCGCTGATGCACTGCGCGCGGAGCCGGTCGTCGTCGCGCAGCGACGCGGGGAGCGGCACCTCGCAGATCGGATCGGACAGCGACAGGGCTCCCTCGGGCCGCAGCACGCGGTGAGCCTCCTGCAGGGCGAGGGTCAGCTCGGCGTCCTTGAAGATGTTGAACAGGCAGTTCTGCGCGACGAGGCCCACCGTGCCGTCCTCGACGGGCAGCGCGAGCGCGTCTCCCCGACGGAGCTCGACGGTGTCTTCGGTCAGCCAGGGGTTGGTCTGGCGCGCGATGGCGAGGTTGCGCGCCGAGGCCCCGAGCATCTCGACCACCGGATCCACGCCGATGACGCCGCCCGGGCGGCGGGCCAGCGAGGCGAACTGCAGCAGCTCGAGGCCGCCCCCCACGCCGATGTAGAGGATCGCGCCTTCGTCGGGCACGTCGCGGGGGTGCACGGTGGTGCCGCAGCCGTAGTTCATGTCGAACATGACGTCGGGCACGTCGAGGTCGGGCATCCGCCAAGGCGGCGTGGACACGCAGCAGAGCGTGTCGTCGGGGGTGTCGGCGGCCTCCCGGTAGAGATCGAGCGTCGCCTGCAGGTACTCCATCGAGTCCGTCTCCGTGGTGCCCGTCAGTACGTGGCTGGGGGCGTATCGTTACGGTGCCTGTACGAGCGGGCGCGGGCGCCGGATCACCTTGTGCAGGAGGGGGCGGGTTAAGCCGGCCCATGGCGCTCACGACCGACGAGCTCGCCGCCGCCATGGCGAGCCACCTCGAGCAAGTGGCCGACGATCTGGTCGAGCGCTGGATCGACTGGCTCGAGGAGCAGGTCGAGACGCGGGTGATTCGTGCCCTGCCTCGCCAGGCCATCCGCAACCACATCCCCCCGGTGCTCCGCAGCATCGCGCAGTACACGCGCAGCCCGCTCAGCGGCACCCGGCGGCAGATGCTCGGTCACCTCGAGCTGCACGCCACCCTGCGGAAGTCCCAGGGCTACGACATCGGCGAGCTGCTCGCGGAGTTCGACGGTCTGGCGCACCTCGTGTCGGCGGAGTTCGTGCGGTTCCTCGCGGCGGCCTCCGACGCAGCCGCCCCGGCCGACACCGTGGAGGTCTTCCAGCGGGTGTCGACCGGCCTACGGGCGGCGGGCTTCGTCACCGCCGATGTCTTCCGCGACGCCGAGGTCGAGGACACCGCGCGGCTGTCTGGCCGAATGGAGGAGTTCGCGCGCACGATCGCGCACGAGATCCGCAACCCGCTGCACACCATCGGGCTCGGCCTGAAGTCGGTGCGGCGTCCGGAGGTGCGCACCGACGCAGAGGCCGTCGAGCAGCACCTGACTGTCATGGAGAACGCGCTCGCGCGGGCTGCCGATCTGCTCGACAACATCCGGCAGCTCGCGCTGGTCGAGAGCGGGCGGTCCCGCACCGACCACCTCCAGCGCCTCCAGCGGCTGCACCAGGAGACCCTCGAGGAGCTGGGCCCGATCGCGCGGCGGCACGAGGTGGTGGTGCAGCAGCCCGGCGAGATCCCCGACGTGTCCGTCGACGTGCTCGCGTTCCAGCTCGCGTTCGTCAACGTGGTCACGAACTCGGTGAAGTACGCGGACCTCGGCAAGGCCGAGCGCTGGGTGCGGATCCACTACGACGTGCGGCACGCCGCGTCCGACGCGAACGACCTCGAGGTCACGATCACCGACAACGGGCTCGGGATCGGCGAGGTCTACCTGCGCAAGGTCTTTCAGCGCAACGTGCGCCTGCACCCCGAGGTGGCCGACGGCACGGGTCTCGGACTCCCGATCACGCGGCAGGTGCTCCTCGAGCGCGGCGGGTCGATCTCGCTCGACAGCGACCACCCGCCC
>CAYMSU010000025.1:0-12146 GCA_964393165.1 uncultured Enterobacteriaceae bacterium | reverse complement strand
GAGGGGCAGGGCACCACGGTCGTCTTCCGCCTGCCGTGCTTCCCGGGCGACGTCACCGTGCCCACGGGGTCCCCTCGCTCCGCGTCGATCGTCAGCCGCGCGGTGCAGCGGCAGGTCGTCGACGGCGCCGAGGTGGGGGAGGTCGACGACGAGCTTCCGCCGACCGGAGCGCCGGCCGGCGAGGAGTGATCAGCCATCCCCGGCGCGGGTGAGCTCGTCGACCACCCTGGCGACGCCTGCATCCCGTGCGTTATCCAGCGCATGGTACCGCTCGAACCAGGAGTCGACGGTGCCACCGAGCGTCACCTCGCCCGCGTCGACGGTCACCTCGAGCTGCTCGAGATCGACGAACGGCGACCAGTACAGCTGCGACCGCACGGTCTCCAGCAGGGCGCGGTCGGCGTCGGGCCACGACGACCGGGGGGCGTCCGCGCGGGGCACGCGGTCGACCAGCGGCTCGACCTCGATGTCGTTGTCGACGAACACCACCCCCTGGATCGCGGCCGCGAGATCTTCGGCGCGGCGCTGCTCCCACGCGGTGCGGACGGTGGGTGCCGCCGAGCTCCACGACCCCCTGGCGGACCCGGACCGTCACGTCGTCGATCGCCGCGCTCGGATCCGCCTGCAGGCTCTCGCGCACCCGGCCTTGGAGGGTGTCGTCGGGGACCGGCTCCTCGGGGCGGACCCGCAGGCGGTTGCGCACGAGACGCACGCCCCGCGTGTTCCGGGCGTCTTTTTCGGCTGCCTGGCGGGCTTCGAAGCTCGGCACGATCCCGCGCAGCGTGACGGCCCCGTCGTGGACCTGAAGCTCCGGCTGCCAGGCCGCCACCCGCGGATCGTAGACCCAGGCGTCGACCACTGCGTCGGCGATCCCCTCGTCGCTCACGGCATCCGGCGCCGGATCGTCGAGGGCGTCCACGTCGGCCCAGGCCTGCACCTCGAGCTGGTTCGTGCGGACCTGGTGCACCCCGGTGACCCAGGCGTGGCGCTCGGCCAGCAGCTTCTGCTGGTGGCTGCCGACCGTCCCGGACAGCTTCACGCGCCCCTTGCGCACGGCGACGTCGATCGCGGGCGCCTGCAGGCGCACGTCCCACCGCACCGCGTCCAGCACCGCGTCCACGATCTCGGCGCGGATCTCGGGGTCGGCGCGATCCTTCTCCGGGCGCCAGGTCAGGTCGTCGTCGACGCGATGCACGCCCGAGACGCTGCGCGCCACTCGGGCGGCGAGGTCCTTCTCGTGCCAGGAGTCGACCGTGCCGGTGAGCTTGACCCGGCCTTCGTCGACGCCGACGTCGACCTCCCAGGCCTCGGTGACCGGGTTCTCCGCCAGGCGGTGGGTGATGTCGTCGTAGATGTCCTCGTCGTCGCGCGGGAGCGGCGCCACCTCGAGGCGATCGACCACGCTCCGGACCCCCCTCACCGCGGCGGTCACGTCCCTCGCGCGATCCGCGGCGAGGAGGTGCGGCCGCGTGCCCGTGAGCGTGACCACGCCCTTGCGCACGTCGATGTCGATCGGCCACGCGGCGACCCCCTCCTGCAGGAACAGCTCCGTCTCGATCGCATCCGCGATGTCCGCGTCGGACCGCGGTCCGGGGCCGGCGAGCGCGACAGTGGCGAGAAGGTAGCTAAGCACAGAGTCCCCCTGCTTCGGTCTTCGCCGTTGCACAGGAAGCGAGGCGACGCTTTTCAACCCAGACCCGACCTGGATTGGTGACGGACCCTGCAAGCTTGCAGCGGATCCATTACCTGCCGCTAGCGGAGAAGGACCATGCCCCCCGGGACCGTGACCGCGCTACTTGTCGACGACGAGACCCTCGTGCTGGAGGGCTTGCGCGAGCTCCTGCAGGCCACGGGGGTCGACGTGCCGCACGTGGCGCTCGACGCCGCCGAGGCACAGCAGAAGCTGCAGCAGCACCGGCCCGACGTGCTGATCACGGACCTGCAGCTCGGGCGGGGCCCCGACGGGATCCAGCTCACGAAGGGGGTCCGCGCGCGCTATCCGAAGCTCCCGGTGCTGCTGCTCTCCGGCTACGACGAGGGCCTGTTCGCCGAGCAGGCCCTCGAGGCGGGCGCGTCGGGCTTCATCATGAAGGACGCGCCCGTCGAGCAGCTCGTCGAGGCGGTCCAGTGCGTGGTGTCCGGCGGCATGTGGGTGTCCCGCTCGGTGCGCGACCAGCTGGTCGCCCTCGAGTCCGCCAATCTCCCGCCGCTGATCGGGGAGCCCATGCTCGCCGAGATCCGTGCGGGCAACCGCAGCGCGATCGGGCTGTCGCAGGCGCTGGGGCTCACCCTCGCGCAGGTCGAGGACACGCTCGCCCGGGCGTGCCGGCGGCTCGAGCTCGCGAGCCCGGTCGCCCTGTACCTGTTGGCGGCCGAGTGCCCCCATCGCATGCTTCGGGACCCGCTCTGAGACCGGCTCTGAGACCGGCTCAGGTGAGGTCGGCGAGATCGCGGGCCATCGCCTCGGCGGTGGCGAAGCGGGCCGAGGGGTCTGGATGGGTGGCGCGCGCCACGACCTCCCGCAGACCCTCGGGGAGCCTGGCGAGCGCATCCTCCCGCAGTCGCTTGACGAACAGCGGCATCGCCGAGCGCAGCGTGCAGCAGGCGAACAGGCTCGAGCCGAGCGAGAACAGGTCCGAGCTCGGCGTGGCCGTCGTGGGGTCGTCGAGCTGCTCGGGAGGCGTGAACGAGGGGGTGCCCATGACCGCGCCGAGCTGGGTGGGCCGGTAGGCCGGATCCATGGCGATGCCGAAGTCGCCGAGCACCGCCACGTCGTCTTTGTCGAGCAGGATGTTGTCGGGCTTCACGTCGCGGTGCACCACCCCGCGGCGGTGCAGGTAGTCGAGGCCGTCGAGCACCTCGAGCGCGTAGCCCACCAGGGTGGGCGGATCGGCGCGGCCCTCGCGCATGACCCGGGAGGCGAGCGACGAGGCGCACAGCTGGGTGGCGAACCAGGGCACGCCGTCTTGCTCGCCGGCGGCCAGGCAGGCCAGCAGGTTCGGGTGCTCGAAGGCCTCGAGCAGGCGGATCTCCCCGTGGAACCGCTCCAGCAGCTCCTGCTGAGCGAGCAGCTCGTGCCGGAAGAGCTTGATCGCGACCTGCTGGCCCGAGGTCTCGTGGACCGCACGAAAGACCCGGGCTGCGCCTCCCTCCCCGATCAGCTCCATTACCGCGAACCCGCCGAGCTCCACGTGGGCTGCCCTCCTCCCACCCCCGTGCACACCCTGAACCGGTGCACGCCCATGGCTATCTGCCGGGGGCTCCGCGGGCCACGACTCCCGGGCCCCCGGGGCTGACAGAATCTTCAAGCGGGTGCATCCGTTTCTATGCAAGCCGTACGGGGCCCGACGGTCCCTGGGAGGAATCGAGATGAAGACCGTGTGCACGACCATCGTGAGCCTGTTGACGGTGGCGGGCCTGCTCGGGGGCTGCGGCAACGACGACGCCCCAGAGAAGGAAGAGAACCTGAAGTCGGTGGCCGAGGAGGTCGGGGACGTCGGTGAGGCGATGAGCGCCGACCGGAAGGCCCTCGAGGCCCGGCTCGACGAGCTCGGCGGGAAGATCGACGCCCGCCTCGACACGCTCGGGGAAGACGCCAAGGTCTCCACGGAGGCGGCGCTGAGCTCCCTCGCCACCCGCATCGACGAGCTCGAGCGGCGCCTGGCGGAGACCTCGGGCGAGATGGTGTCGGAGCTCTCGGCGACCGTGCCGAGCGGGCTGATCGGATCGACGGTCGGCGCCGTGGGGATCGTGCTCCTGATGCGCGCAGTGGGGCGCCGTCAGCGCTGATCGGCGGCGGGGGGCCACACGTAGGTGTGGAACTCTCCGTTCTCGCCGAGCGGATCTACCCCGGGGGGCAGCGACGCCACGAAGGCCGCGTCGTAGGGGTCGCCGACCTCGCCATGCCCTGCGGGCACCGCCGAGAGCGTGATCTTCGCTCCCGAGCGCGCCAGGCGGGCGGACAGCTCGGGGTAGGGGACGTGCCACAGCGGGAACGCCAGCGTGGCGCCGTGCTCGAGCGCGACCGGTCCGAGGGCCTGCTCGCGCCACGCGCGGATGTGCGCCAGGTGCAGGTCACCGAACACGAGCCGCCCGATCCCCCCACGCCCGGCGGCGCGCCGGGCGACCACCTCGAGCCCGTGCACGACCGCATCTTCGTAGGGGACCTCGGGAGACAGCGGGACCATCAGCAGGTCGAGCCCGAGGCGCTCCGCCTGGGCTTCGATCGCCTCGCGCGTGACCTCCTGGTGCGCGACGACGTCGGTCCGTGCGTCGTAGGTGGTGAGCAGGACGATCCACGGCCGCTGCTCGGCCTGGAGCGCGAGCAGGGCGAGGTAGCTGTCCTTGCCGCCGCTCCAGAACAGCACGTCCGCGGGTCCACAGGGAGCCTGGGCGCCGGTGTGGCGCCAGCTCGGCTGCCCCGCAGGGCGCAGCGGGCGCGCCCCCCGGACCGCTTCGTGGCCGAAGGGGCAGTGCCGGCAACCGGACCCGCAGCAGCGGCCTCGCTCCGCCAGGAAGGCCTCGGTGAAGACCTGGTACCCGGTGGCCGGATCGACGTAGGTGGGCGAGCCCGCCGCCACCGCGGCGGCGTGGGCGGCCTCCCAGGGCTCCACGGCGCCTACTCGTACCAGACCACGTAGGCCGACAGCGCGATGTTGCCGCCCGCCGGCTGGCTCGTGCCCCACGTCGCGGCGTAGTCGAGCTCGTTCGGCTCGCCCGGGGTCACGTGCTCCGTGAGATCCCGCGTGATCGGCGCCACCGGCAGGCCCGGGCACCAGTACGCCCGCAGCGGGGCCCAGTTGCCCCACTGCCCCGGAGGAACGCCGTTGGCCGCCTCGAGCGCGCAGTCGAGGGTGCCGAGGGATCCCTCGGACCGGACCTCGGGCACCTCGGTGCCGTTGATGGTGAACTGGTGGCGATGGTCGCACCACTCCGCGCAGTTCGCCCCCTGCTGCCGCACGCCGATCGCCAGGACCTGCACGTCGGAGCTGCCGAGGTCGAAGTCCGCCTCGAGCTGATACGCGTAGCGCCGCTCGTCGACGTCGATTCGCACGGGGACGTCGACCTGCCACTCGCCCGGAGTGTCGCTGCCCGCCGGCTCGAGGGCGCCGCTCCCTTCGGCCACGACCTCGGTCTTGCCGCTGTCGAGGTCTTCCCGCTGGAGTCGCAGCGTGACGGTGCCGCCCTTGCTGTAGGCGTAGCCCTGCGCGCGCAGCTCGATGGTGCGCCCCGCGCGGGTGAACGGAGCCGGTGCCGAGAAGGTGAAGCGCTCCCCTGCGCCCGACAGCAGCGGGAGCTCCTCGCCGGTGTTCTCGTTCTTCACCGTGGACACCGTGCCCTTGCCCTCGGCCACGAGGTCGAGCGCCTTGCCGCGGACGGCCGCGAAGCCGTCGGAAGACTGGCCGTGGCCGGAGAGGATGAGCATCAGCTCGACCTTCGACGCGCTCGCGGGCGGCGTGAACAGGACGGGGGGGTGACTCTCGTCGTAGGCCAGGCCGAAGCTGCCGCCCGTATACACACGCTCCGCACCGGTGGCCCGGGGCCCGCCGCGGGTCGACAGCCGCGCGGTGATGCGTGTGTGGCGCTCGGTCGGGCGCTCCCACCCCGGACCCATCTCGACGCGGAACGTGGTGGGGCCCCCGTCGAGCAGGCCGAGGAGCTGCGAGGCATCCATCGCCCAGCGCCGCGAACCGCGACGCCAGTAGGGCGTGATCCAGCGGACCAGCTCGCGCCGGTCGGTGCACTCCGCCCCATCGAGGCAGAGCTGGATCGAGGCGATTCGATCCCACTCCGAGCAGGCGAACGGGTTGCGTTCCGCGCAGTTGACACCGACGTCGAACTCCAGCGTGTCGAAGCTCGACAGGTCGGCAGGGAGCGCCGACTCGAGGATGAACACCCGGTCGGTGACCACCTCGTCGAGCAGGACCACCTCGGTGACCGCTTCTTCCCCCAGCCGGTGCGCGAGGTCGCGCTTGTGGTTGTAGAAGTGCGGCAGCCACGCGGCGAAGTGGAGCGAGGGTGGCCCTCCCACGAACTCGTCGACGTTGCCGCCGGCGTCCCACCGCTGGTCGCCGTCGATGCCCAGGAAGTAGGGCAGCGGCGAGCCCGCCACCCCGCGGTCGCCCAGGTCGACGCCCGCGTCGGGGCCCTGGCGCCACGACAGGTAGTCGGTCGCGAGCGCGCCCACCGACCCCTCGATGTCGCTGAACCGGTCGACCACGAAGTGCACACGATCCCGCTGGCGCGGGCGCAGCGCGAGCGCGTCACGGATCTGCTCGACGCGGGCCTCGCGCCGGGCGGGGCCCCGCTCGTCGCTCGAGAAGAAGAAGTGCACGTTGGCGGGGGCATCGACGAGGAGCTGCGAGACGTCCGAGGACCACAGCGCGTCGCCCTCGGCGCCCTCGAAGTACGTCACGAACACGAAGCTGTCGCAGCCGGTCCAGTTGCGCGACAGCGTGAACGTGCTGCCGTCGAGCTCGGCGACGGTGAAGTCGCCGGCGAGGTCGCCGAACTGCAGGCCGCCCTCGGCGGGGTCGAACGGTAGCGGGGCCACGCCGCCGGGGCACGAGTCCGCCAGCGGCACCCCCGCCGTGGCGGTGTCGCTCGAGTCCCCGGGCGACGCCTCATCGGTCTCCTCGCTGCCCGCGCAGGCCGCGACCAGGATCAGCCCCCACGCCCACAATCCGCGCGTCACGCCACACCTCCGTCGAGCTGGCCACTGTAGCATGCGTGCCCCCTCCCGACGGCAACGGTCGTGAATCGGCTTCGCTTGAAGTCGTGGTCAGAATCCCTACGCCCTCAGTGAACCGCAACCACGGAGGACACATGAATGCCCTACAGAACAACGGCTCGGCAGCAGGCATCGCAGCGCTGGTCACCGCCGGGGTCTCCGGCGTGGTCGCGTTGGGCTACGGAATCTACCGCCTGGCGACGCGGGAGCGCCCAAGGGTGCGCATCCGCTACCGCAACGACATCGACGCGCCCGCTCACGAGGTACTGAGCGCGTTCTCGAACCCCGAGCGCCTCGCCGCGATGATGCAGCACGCCGACATCGACCGTCAGAACGGAAAGGTCCGCTGGCAGCAGCGGGGGCCCTTGGGCATTCGCCAGGAGTGGTCGCCGCGCTACGACGTCGACGAGGACGGTCGCAAGGTCTGGTGGCGCACCGACGACCACTCGAACCTCGACGCCGAGGGGACCGTCCAGGTCCGCGAGACCGAGCAGGGTACGTCTGAGGTCGAGTTCGAGACGACCTTCAAGTCGCCCATCCCGGTCTGGCCGCAGTTCCTGCAGGACACGACCCGGGAGCGGATCGTCGCGGATCTGAACCTTGTCTGCGCGCAGCTCAGCGCCGACGCCTGATCACCCGAGCGCCTCGGCGAGCAGGTCGAAGACCACGCGGATCCGCCGGCTCGTCCGGAGCTCGCGGTGGCTCGTGAGCCACATGGGCACCGGGACCGACGGCTCTCCGTTCAGCACCCGCACGACGCGCGGATCCGGATCCCCGACCTCCTCCATGACCATGCAGATGCCCAGCCCCTGCCGGGCGAGCTGCCACTGGACGAGGTGGTTGGCGGTCAGGATCGGGAAGTTCGATCGCGTGGTGACGATGCCGAGGCTCGCGAGGTGGTCGCGGTAGCGGTCGGTGCGGTCGAACGCGATGAACTCGGCGCGAGCGAGGTCCGCGGGGCCCTTCAGCTCGCCCAGGCCTTGCAGGTAGTCGGGCGTCGCGTACATCCTCGCCCGGCGGACCCCGAGCTTCCGCGTGAACAGGTCGGGCTGCGTGGGCGTCGCGTTGCGAATGGCGATGTCGGCCTCGCGCCGATGTAGATCCCGCAGCTCGTTTCAGGCCACGATCTCCACCTCGATGCTCGGGTGGGCCGCGCGCACGCGCGCCACCACCGGCGGCAGCAGGTAGGCCGCGATGAGCTCGCTCGCCGTGATGCTCACGGTGCCCTCGATGTCTGCGGACTGGCCGGTAGCCGCAAGCGACGCGCGCGTCGCCGCATCCCCCATGGCCCGGACGTGCTCGAGCAGCTCGGTACCCGCGGGTGTGAGCTCGAGGGTGTTGCCTACCCGCTCGAAGAGGACGACACCGAGCTCCTCCTCGAGGCCGGCGACCTGCCGGCCCACCGTGGGCTGCGCGACCTGCAGCGCGCGAGCTGCCGCGGAGAACGAGCCCTCCTCGGCCGTCACGAGGAAGGCCCGGGCCCGGTTCCAGTCGAATCGGACGGTCCGCCAGTCCATGCGCGAACGCATATCCTCCATGCGGACCTGGGCCATTCCCACTGCACTCCTGCAGGCCTACATAGGCGTCACCTCGGACGCGATGTCCGAGCTCGCAGACTGGAGGAAGTCATGCGCGTGTGTGTGATCGGCGCATCAGGGAAGCTCGGGCAGTACATGGTGCAGCACGCGCTGGACCGCGGGTGGGAGGTCGTGGGCGTCTGCCGCCCCGAGAGCGTGCCCAAGCTCGCGGCCTTCGCCGACCGGATCGAGATCGTGCCCGGCTTCACCAACGACCGCGAGGTGGTGGCGCGGGCGGTGAAGGGCTGCGACGCGGTGCTCACCGTGCTCGTGCCCTGGGGCGTGCAGCAGTACTCGACGGGGACCGCGCAGGCGGTGCTCGACCATGCCGAGACCGACGCGCGGCTCGTGTTTTCGTGCGGGTGGCACATCACGCGCGACGGCAAGGATGAGTACTCCACGGGCTTTCGGATGTTCCTCGCGGCGTTCTCCTGGCTCGCGCGGCTCGTCCGGTTCGCCGACGTCGACGACCAGGTGGAGGCCTGCCGGCGGATCTTCGCGAGCGACCGCCGGTGGACGGTGGTGCGCGGCAGCGACCTCGAGGAGGGCGAGAGCGAGGGCCTGCCCATCTGGTCGCGGCACGTCCAGGATCCGGTCCTGAAGAGCAACCGCACGCGGCGCGTGGACTTCGCCCTGTTCATGGTCGACGCGGCCACCAACGACGCGCTGGTGGGCGAAGCGCCCGCGATCGTCAGCTGCCGGAGCGCCTCGGCGCTGGCGCACGCCGCACCCTCGCCGGAACCGGTCGGCTCGGCCGGAGGGTGACCGTGGGCACGAGGCGCGGCAGGGGCCCGTGCGGGTGCAGCGAGACGTGCTGCACCAGCGTGGCCAGCACGAGCACCGCCTCGAGCATCGCGAAGTGCTTGCCGATGCACACCCGCGGGCCCCCGCCGAACGGCAGGTAGGCCATGCGCGGCCACGGGTGGGGATCCGCCTCGAGCCACCGCTCGGGGCGGAACCGCGCGGGGTCGTCGAACCAGCGGAGGTCGCGGTGCATCACCCACGGGGAGACCACCAGCTGGGTGCCGAGCGCGACGTCGAGCCCGCGCAGCTGAATGGGGCGAACCACCTCGCGGCCGACCGCCCAGGCGGGCGGGAGCACGCGCATCGACTCCTGCACCACGGCCCGCGTGAACGGCAGGCGGCTCGCGTGCTCGGCGGTCGCGGCCTGCCCCCCGAGCACGTCGTGGACCTCCTCGTGCAGGCGCGCGGCGCTCGCCGGGTGCTCGTGCAGCAGCTGCAGGGTGTAGGTCAGGGTGAGCGCGGTCGTCTCGTGGCCGGCCACGAAGGCGGTGATGATCTCGTCGCGCAGCTCGCGGGTGTCGAACCCCACGCCGCCGTCGTCGCGGGCCGCGATCAGGCGAGAGAGCAGGTCGTCCCCCAGGCCGCGCGCCCGGCGCTGGTCGATCCAGTCGTAGATCAGGCGGTCGACCGCCGCGATGGCCCGCCGCTGGCGGCGCCGGGTGGGGGTGGGCAGCTGCTTGGGGAGCAGGCGGTGGATGCCCTGGACCTCGGAGACGAAGGCCACCATCACGGCCTCGAGCGCATCCTGCACCGCCGCCGCGTCGATCGTGAGGTCCTCGCCGAACAGCGTTCGCAGCACGATGTCGCGCGACAGGGTCATCATGGCGTCGTGCAGGTCGATGGTGTCGCCGGGCACGAGGCCCGCGCAGAACCGCTGCGTGAGGTCGACCATGGTGGCCCCGTAGACCTGCACGTGCCGGGCGGTGAACGAGGGGGCCGCGAGCTTGCGGTGCCGCCGCCAGACCTCGCCTTCGGCGGTCAGCAGGCCGTTGCCGAGCGACGGCCGGAGGAGCTCGTACAGCACATCCTTGTGCAGCGACGGGGCGTGCCGCACCAGCACGTCCTCGACGTCGTCGGGGTGGGCCACGAGGAGCACGCGCTCGCCGCCGAGCGTGAAGGGCACGAGGTCGCCGTAGCGGGACCGGAGGCGCTCGAGGAACCCCAGGGTGTCCCGCGCGTAGCTCAGCAGGCTGCCGATGCCGGGCAGCCCGCGCGGTCCGCGGAGCGACGTGGCCTGAACCATGGAGCGAGACTAACCACCGGTCGGCGGATCGGCCGGAGGTCCGCCCTCAGTCCATGGCCCGAGGGGACCGGAACAGGTTCACGAGGATCGCCGCGATCAGGCTCGTGAGCAGCGACGGCCAGAAGTAGGGCCGGAGGCCCGCCTGCAGGGCATCGTCGGGGCCGAGGTAGGGGTACAGCCCTGCCGCACCGACCCCGAACGCGATCGCGTGGCCGAGGAACGCGGCCGAGAGCATTCTCACGAGGCCGTCGCGGTGGGCGATCCATCCGGTGACCACCGCGGCCGGCATCAGCCCCACGAGGTAGCCGAGCGAGGCCAGCGCTGGCGCATCCACGCCCACGAGGGCGTCGATCCCGGCCGGCCGCGCGGGCAGCGGGCCGAAGTGGGCGAGCGCCACGTACAGCCCCGTGGTGATCAGCCCGATCCGCACGCCGCCGAGGAGCGCCACCAGGGCCATCGCGAACGTGACCCACGACGTGGGGACGGGGGCCCAGGGCACGAGTACCTGGGCGGCCCCCGCGAGCAGGGCGAGCCCCGCGGCGATGGCGACGAGCGCACGAAGGGACCGGTAGGCAGGCGTCACGCCGGGCACCCTACCGCAGGTCGCGTGGACGGAGGCGACGGATGGCGCCCGCAGGCGTGCTTGCGCTGGGAAAAGCCAGCGTTCCGCGGGCGGCCGGGACGGCCGGGCGCGGCGGGGACCGGGTGGCGCGCTGCGCGACGCCGCGGCGACAGGCGAGGGTCTGCGCCCGACCGCGGTGGCCCCCCGCCCCTCCTCGGTCCGTCGCGAAGCGCGGGCCGAGCGCGAGGAGCAGTGCCCCTCCTGTCTACTGGAGCGGTTCCGGACCTCGGTCGGCGAGCCACTCGCTCACGCGCTGTACGCGACCGCCCTCACGCACCTCGTGCTTCACCGGGGGACCGGGGTGGGCCAGCGAGAACCAGAACCGGTGCTCCTCGGTGCCGCGCGACACGGTGTACCGCCGCGTGTCGTAGGTGCCGGCGGGCACGGCGATCCGCTCCTCGGCCCAGGTCGCGCCCGCGGGAAACGCCGCATGGTCGCGGAGGGCCTCCCACGGCGCCTGCACGGGCTCGTGCTCCTTCACGACCGCGCCCTCGGCGTCGAGCTCCGCGACCCGGAAGATGGCCTGCCCGTCGCGCTCGGCCTCGAACGTGGTGCGCTGCACGCGCACCTCCTCGCCGCCCTCACCCGTGGAGCGGGCAGTGCGCGTGGTGCGCGTGGTGATCGCGCGCCCGGCTCCGCAGCCCCGCCGGATCGCGGCCGCGGTGAACGGCGGGGGCAACGATCCGGGGCCCTCCTGGACGAGGGCGACCACGTGGGGCGCCACGTCGTTGGGAACCGGGAACGACAGCACGTACTGCGCGATCCGCCAGTCCCCGCCGCGGCGCAGCAGCGTGCCGGAGCCCCGCAGGGTGCCGTAGCGCGGGTGGGTGAGCTGCTCGTGGAACCAGGCCGACCGCCGCCGCGGCCCGACGTCGACCTGGCGAGAGACCGGGGTGTACGGCCCCCACGCCGGGGCCTCCGCGAAGTGGGGCGCCGCGTAGGCGCGGAACGCCGCGAGGTCCCAGACCTCGGTCGCGTCGGTGCCCACGAAGCGCGCGTCGTCGCGGAAGAGGGCGAAGTAGGTGGCCTCGTCGGCCTCGGTGGCGGCTCGGTGGAGCGCGTCGAGGATCTTGACGATGGCTCGGCGGTCGGCCTCGACGGCTCGAGGGCCCGCCCAGGCGAGGTCGAGGAGCACGGCGAGCCAAGGCGATAACATGACCATACGCTACC
>CAYMSU010000024.1:0-23282 GCA_964393165.1 uncultured Enterobacteriaceae bacterium | reverse complement strand
ACGCTGCGCGGCGTGGCCTCCAGGAGCACCTCGCCGCTCGCCGGATCCACCAGGCGCAGGTCGTCGAGCCGGTACTCCCCCACCAGGTTGAGGGGCGGCAGCAGCAGGGGCTCCCCCGGAATGCCGAGGATGCTGCGCGCCGGGAAGCTCGGCCCGCGCAAGGTGCCCTCCACCGCGGCACCGGGGATGCCCTCGGCGCCGACCAGCTCCGTCGCCAGGGAGCCGGGGATGCCCTTCGGCACCGCCAGCTGCGCCGGGCTCACGCGCAGCTCGCTGCCGAGCACCCGGTAGCGGAGCGACACCAGCTCCTCGCCAGCGCTGGCCGGGGCCACGAAGGCCACGAGCCACGCGACCAACACGGCCCGGACGAGGGGCCGCTTGGAGTAGCGGCGGGGCATCGTCACGATCCCCACTTCCAGCGGAACCAGGTCTCCGGCAGGCCGAAGGCGGTTCCCCAACCCGTGACGGCCCCCCGCCGGCGGTACTCGTCCGAGAGCTTCCGGATGCCCGCGTCCACGTTCCAGCCCGGAGTGCGGTGAACGAGCACGTTGCCCTTGGCGTCCGTCCGGATCGTGACCGTGTGTCCCGGGTGGCCGATGTTCTCCAGGGTCTTGTAGTCGAGCTTCGCGGTGGCTCCCCGTGAATCGGCCGTGAACCCCTTCCCCACGCCTCCCTGGCTGTAGACGGCCTGCTGCTGGTGGAAGTGCTGGATGGGCACGCTGTCCCGGGCACCGGTCCGCCTCACCTCGGCGTTGATTTCTTCGAAGTAGCCCTTCGCACGGGCATCGTTGGTGATGGGGTGGCCGCTCTTGTCGCGAATCGCGTAGACGTCGATATCGCCGGTGAAGACCTCGACGTCCTTCGCATCGTGGGGGTGCCAGTACTGGCGTACGAGCCCGTCGTCGCCGGTCTTGGCGTAGACGCCGAAGGGCTTGTTCCGGTATCCGAAGGCCGAGATGTTCTGACGTCTCCGGGCCAGCTTCGTGCGGTTCGTCCCCTGGCGCGTCTCGATCACCAGCCCATGCCGGCGCACGCTCCCGGTGAACGCACGGGCCTCGAACAGCGTGTAGCCGTAGTAGTCGGTCAGGATGTCCACGGCGCTGCGACCGAAGATGCGCTGGGCTGCCAAGTCGCGGGTCCACTCCCAACCCGAGGTGGTGTACGCCTTCATGCGCGCGGGGGATCCGGGCAGCTGCTTTGCGGCGCTCAACAGCATCCCGCCGCTCAGACGGCCCAGCCCGATGGTGCCCGTGACCACGTCGATGTCGCCCAGGATCAAGCTGCCGGCCTTCGCGATATCGACGAGGCCCTGGGGCCCCTCCTTGGCCTGGCTGGCGATCTCGAGGCCCTGGGCCGTCCCGGTGCCCACGTCGAGGACGCTCCCCACCAGGCCGACGGCCATGGCGGCCACGCCCCCGTACACCCCGTCGCGGCGGTAGCTGTACTGGCCGGCGATGCCCTTGATCTCCTGGCCGATCGTGGAGCACTCCCGCGCCCCGAGTGCCGAGCACAGGCTCCAGGCGCCCGAGGGATCCCGGTGGTTCACCGGATCGTTGCGGAACCCGGCGTAGCGGTTCTGGCTGTCGCCGTAGCCCCGGGGATCCTGGCTCAGGAACAGCCCCGAGCTGGGCTCGTACCAGCGGGCCCGCATGTAGTAGAGGCCGGTCTCGTAGTCGAAGTACTGGCCATGGAACAGGAAGGGATTGCCCACGCTGCTGCGCCCGATGCGCTCTGGGGCCGTGGTCCCCGGCGCCGGACCCAGGAAGGCCGGCGACTCGTTGAGGTTCAACGTCAGCCCTTCGGCCGGATTGGGGTTGCCCCAGGCGTCGAAGAGGCGGCCGGCCGCGATGGTGATGCTGAACACCTGCGGCGGCAGATCCGGGTGCTCGAAGCGCAGGGTGGTGCCGTGGGCGGCCCCTTCGGCCTGGGCGACGAAGGAAACGGGGATCTCGACATCCACCGGCGTCCCGGAGATGGTGAACAGATCGGTCAGGTCGGCATAGCCGATCGCCAGGCCGCTGTCCGGAACGGCGAGCTCCGGCAGCACGGGCTCGGTGAACTCCACCAAGATGGTGGTGCCGTCCACGCTCACCCGGCTGATCCTCGGCGGCTCCGTGTCGGGCAGCTCGATCTCCGGCTGCCCCCACGCCGAGTAGCGCATGCGCTCCACGATCTCGCCGCTCTCGTCCACCAGGGCGACCACCGAGCGCCCGACGTCGCTGACGTAGTAGAAGCGTTGGAGCCCGGCTCCCACCGTCAGGTCGGCGGCGAGCAGCTCGTCGCCGTCGTCCCCGTAGTAGAAGCGCTGGAGGAGCTCGCCATCGGGGAGCGAGCGCACCTCGACGAGGTTGCCGCCGTCCCAGACGAGATCCAGGTTCGCGCCCACGCAGTCGCTGGTGACCCCAGAGAGCGAGCGGTGGACCAGCAGCCCGGTCGGGCTGTAGCCGTACTCCACCTCGCAGCCGTCCAGGCGAGAGGCGGCCGACAGCTGGCCGCGCACGTCGAAGTCCGTGGCGAGAGTCGCCTCCACCAGCGGACCCGCACTGCCAACGGCCCGCGCCACCACCGGCAGGCTCGACAGATGGCCCCGGACGTCCGGGAAGGTGGAGACGGCATCGAGCTGGGTGACCGCCAGGTTCGCGTCCGGTGCCCCGAAAACGGCGACGGCTGGTGGCACCTCGAGCCCGTCGGGATTCACGTCGATGGTCTGGTCCCGCACGTCGGTCGCCGTGTAGCTGAAGCGCCGGCCGTAGCGGCCCGGCACCCAGGCGCCCGGCAGGCCCAGGGGCTCGCCGAATCCGAGCAGCTGACGCAGGGCCTCGCCCTCGATCTCGGGCCGGGTGTCGCGGTCCACCCGGGAGAGCCGCCCGCCCGCGTCGTACTCGTAGAACTCCGCCACGCCGCCGCGCGCCACGAACTGCCGGGCCACGATGCGGCCCTCCTTGTCGTAGACCAGGCGCAGGTCCTCGATCGCCGTCCCATCCGCCCGTTCGTAGCGGATGCCCAGCGGCCGTCCGGCGGCGTCGTAGCTCGCCTCCGAGCGCAGCACGCCGCCGCCGAAGCTGCGTGTGGCCACCAACTGGTCCCCCTGGAAGCTGGTGGCGTCCACCACCGGCGCGAGATCCTGGGGCAGTACCGCCGTCAGCCTTTCCGCCGCGTCTCGCTGATAGGAGATGCTCAGTCCCGAGGGGAGCGTGAGCGAGGTGCGGAATCCCGTATTCGAGGCCCCCTGGTCCAGCTGATGGCTGAAGCCGTTCTGATCCTGGATGAAGCGCCTCACGTAGCCCAGGGGGTCGTACTGGTACTCCGTCGAGACGCCCTCCTCGGGGCGCACCAACGTGCGGGTCCTGCCCAGCGCGTCGCTGCTCCGGGTCTCGCTCACGCTGCCCTCGGGACCGGACAGGCTCCGCCCGCTCAGGATGCAGTCGGCGGCGTAGCTGTTCTCCTCCATCACGCCGCCCGGGAAGGTCACCTCGTCGGGGCAGCCCTCGCCGTTGTAGGTATAGACGGTCTCGCTCCCGTTGGGGTGGGTCACCGTCTCCAGGCGCCCACCGTCATCGTACGCGTAGCGGGTCGCGTTGCCGGCCCCGTCGATGATGGCGGCCAGCTCCCGGTTCCCGTCGTACTCGAAACGCGTGGTGACGCCGGCTGCCGTGGTGGTGGACTCGATCTCGCCCAGGGCGGTGTAGCTGAAGCTCATGGTCCCGCCCTCGCGATCCGTGCGGGAGGCGATGCGTCCGTACGGATTCACGTCGAAGTGCACGCTCTCTCCGAAGGCATCGCTGATGTCCGTGACGAATCCGTTCTCGTCTCGGGTCTGGGTCTGGCTCACCGTGCGGCCGGGCTCGCTTACGACCACGGAGAGAGGGTCACCGTTGCCGTCCAGGCTGACGTCCCAGACGCTGTTGGGCCGCTCGATGCGGTCGAGCTTGCCGTCGGCGGCAAAGTGGTAGTCGGCCTGGGCGCCCTGGGGATCCGTCTGGGTGAGCTTTCGTGCGGACGGATCGAAGGCGTAGCTGGTGGTCACCGGTCCATCCGAGCTGGCCTGGTGCACCTTCTCGACGAAGCCCTGGTCGTTCAACTCGTAGCTGGCCTCGAACAGCACTTCGTCGTCTGCACCCTGCACGCGGACGCCCTCCAGTCGGCCGCCGTCATCGAGGCTGCGGGTCTCCACCCGGCCGTTGGGATCCCGGACCTCGATCAGCCGGTCGTGGCCGTCGTAGCCGTACGCAAAGACCTGGCCGTCGATGGTCTCGCTCACCAGGTTTCCGTTGGCGTCGTACTCCCGGCTCTCCACGTGCTTTCCGCCGCCGACGACCAGGCTCGCCATGCGGCCGAAGCCGTCATAGCCGATCACGTGGGTCTCGCCGCTCGGGGTCTCCACGGACTGGAGCCGGCCGAGCCCGTCGTAGCCGTAGCTGGTGACGAGATCCTGCGTGCCTCCCTCCACCTCCACCTGCTCGACCGTGTGGAGGCGCAGGCGCCCGAGCGAGTCCAGCACCCGCTCGATGCGCAGGGTCTCGTTGTCTCCGACGTGGCGCACGGTCACCGTCTCGCCACCCCGCTCGTCGTGGCCGTGCTCGCTGATCAGGGTGTCGTTGCGTGTCCGGGAGACGAGGAGCCCGCGCTCGTCGTAGACCAGCTCGGTGACGATGCCTTCCGGGTCGGTGACGCGCGTGGGGAACCCGCGCTTGCCGGAATCGCCCTGGTACTCGTAGCGGGTGATGTCCGTCCCGATGGTCTCGGTCTCGACGAATCCCGTGTCGTCGTAGAAGTCGTAGAAGCGCGTGATCCCGCCCAGGGCGCGGTGCGACTCCAGCTGGCCGAAGCCGTTGTAGCCGAACTGCTCGAAGTCCTGCTCGCCGACCACGCGCATGACCGCCGTGTTGCAGCCATCGGAGGTCAGCGTCAGCTCGTACTCGATGGCGTTGAAGTCGGTCTTGCGGAAGGGGAAGTTGCAGCGCGGGTCGTACTCGGCAACGGCCTCCAGCGTGTTGCCGGGCTTGCCCGGCGCCGGCAGCCGCCGGATCCGCACGAGGTTGCCGCGGGAGCGCAGGATCGGGGCGACCTCGTCGTAGTGGTACTCGATCACGTTGCCCAGCGGGTGGGTCACCCGGGTGACCAGTCCGTCGTCGTTGTACTCGAATGCCGCGGCGGCGGGTTCGTCTCCGGCAGGCGTCGTCACCGTACCGAGCGCCCGGCCGCGCGAGTCGAAGCTGTACTCTGTCGTGCGCTGGCTGGCGTCCGTGGCGATCGCCGTGGCGTCCCCCTGGGCCAGGGTCGCGGCGTCGTTGGCCTGCCCCACCTGGAGACTCGCCATGCCCCCGGGCACCTCTGCGGCCTGCACGGTGTCGCGGCCGTTCTGCCCCAGCTGGTTGGCGCGAACGATGGGAGTGCCCGCATCGCTTGCGGTCTGGAACCCGAGCAGCGCCTTTGCGCTCTGACTCGGGTCCTGGCCGTCGCTCTCGATGTAGCTGACGGCGGGCCAGCCCGTGAATCCGTCCGGGCCGGCCACGGTGACCTGGGGCCCCTCGCGCCGGGCGAGGCGACCGTCGCTGGTGTAGCCATAGCGCACCTTGCGGCCGGTGTGGTCCGCGAGGAAGGCGACCTTGCCCACCGCCCGGGGCTCGTCCGTGCACTCGACGTCGCTGCCGAAGCAATCGTCCTGGCTCCGGTAGTAGCCGAGATCGATGTGGCCGCCGTTGTCGCCTCGAATGCGCGAGAGCCGCCCGCTCCCGTCGTAGAAGAGGTCGATGCGGTTCTCCGGGTAGCGGTCGTACATGCGCGTGAGGCGCCCGTCCGGACCGAACCAGGTCTGGCTCCCGTCCTCGTGGAGCATCGCGTAGGCGCCGTCGGGGAACTGCACGAGGGGCGTGAAGATGCCCGGAGGCGGCAGGTAGAAGACCTCGGCCTTCAGCAGCCAGCCGAGCTCCTGGAGCAGGGGATCCTCCTCGAACGCGTCGGGCGGCTGGGAACCCTCGAAGCGGCGGAAGTGGAACAGCCGGCCGGTCCCGTTGGTCCACAGCAGGTCGCCGGACCCGGCCACCTCGTCGCCCTGCTCCTCGCCGCCTCGGATCACCAGGGGGACCTTGCGCCCGGTCTCCAGCACGTCGGCCGTGAGCGGGATCAGCCGCTGGTTGTAGTTGAAGTCCCAGCCTCGTCCGAAGGGCCCCTCGAAGAGGCCCTGGGCGTCCACGAAGCGCTTGAAGGACAGGTGCATGCGCCGGCCGCGCAGGAACAGATCCTCTGTGCCACTGCGCACCGCTCCGTTGTGGGCGGTGACTGCGCCCATGAACTCGGGGGCGGCGAGGCCGCCGCGGGCGGGCAGCGGGTTGGGACCGTTCAGGTAGTCGGCGGCCAGGGCGCGCGCGATGCGCTGGGTGCCCGCCCGTGTCTCCAGGGCGTCCCCGTCCACGCGGCTCGCGAAGGGCCCGAGCACGGGGTTGGCTTCCTCGCTGGGATCGATGCCCGCGCGCACGTGGTGGCCGCTCCACAAGATCGCCCGCTCGAGAGTCTCCTGGAGGCCGGCCAGGTCTTCGGGCTTCAGCTCCTCGTAGACCAGGGCCAACGGCCGCGACAGGTAGGTGTTGTAGTAGGGGCTGCGCTTGTCGCTGGAGAGCCGGAACGCCGGGAGGGTGGGCACCGGTGCCTCGCCCTGGCTGGGGGCGTCCTTCAGCTCCTCCACCATCTGCTCGCTGCCGGCACGCACGGGAGGGAACAGCAGCCCCTTCTGGCGCAGGGGCGCCGCGGCGCTGTTCATGCTCTCCAGGAACAGCTGGATCTCCTCGCCCGCCGAGCCCGGGGCGCGAACCAGCACGTAGTAGTGGTCGGCCGATGCTGGCGGGTCCAGTCCCGAGGGAATGCCCGGCAGACCCAGGAAGCGCGAGAGCTGGAGCGAGCGCTCCACCCGCATGCCCGCGACCAGCTCGTCGAGCGCACCCAGGGAGGCGTCCACCTGGCTCGCGGGATCGAAGGGAGCCACCGCCGGGAACGACACGAACTCGATGTCCGGAGCCGTCTGGGAGAAGCGCGCCTTGCCGCCGAGGTTCGTCAGGTGGATCCCCGCCGAGCTGCTGGCGAAGCTCTGCGCGCCGCTGCCCGCACCGGGCACCACGCCGACGATGGCGTCCTGCTCGGGAACTCCTCCCGCGTCCGGGGAGCCCACCAGGCGCTCGAGCTCGAGGAGCAGCAGGTCGTTGCTGGTGGCGATGGCCACCCGGCCGTCGTCTCGCAGCGTTGCCGACTGCACGATGCCGTGGACGGCGGGGATCTCGATGCCGTCCCCTTCCAGCGGCAGAAAGCCCGGGGCCAGGGGATCGGTCAGGTCCACCACCCGCACGTGGCTGGGCGCCCCCGACGCTTGGGGAGGCAGGGTCACCACGGCCAGGCGGGCGATCCGTTCCTCGCCTGGCGGGCCGATGAGCCGGCTGCCGAGCAACAGGATCCGCTTGGGATCCACCGGAAGCGCCAGGGACGCAGCGGCAGGATCGAGGCTCAGGCCCTGGTCGATCAGGGTGCGAAAGACGGGAGGCACGGGCTGGCCCGGGTCGGGTTGTCCCAGGGAGTCGATCACGGACCCGCCCGAGAGCGCCACGACGATGAGCCCGCCTCGGGCGTCGAAATCGCGGATGCGCTGGGTGGTGCCCGGGAACTCGAGCGGCGAGAACGCGATCTCCCAGCCCACGAAGCGCTCGGGCAGCCGGCCGGGCATGGGCAGGGTCTCGCCCGGGTCCACGAAGTCGCCATCGGCGTTGAGGTCGTCGCCGAAGGTCCCGCGGGTCTCGGGCATGGCCGGGAACTGGTCCTGTCGCAGGTTCGCGCCGTAGATGAACTTCTGCAGGTTCACCACGTTCACGCTCTGGAAGTCGCCCTGGCTCTCCAGGTAGTAGAGGTTTGGCGGGTCGAAGCGCACCTTGGAGATCACGGTGCCCGGCTGTAGGGAGACGGTGAGGGAGGCCAGGCGTCGCGGCGCCAGGGGGTCGCTCACGTCGGCGATCCACAGGTACTGGGAGCCCACGTCGCCGCCCTGGATGCGCCCGCCCACCACCGCGACGAGATTGCCCGTGCGCACCAGCTCCTGGCTGGAGTAGAAGTCCGCCGAGCTGGGCAGGGGCACGGGGCCGCTCTCGGGCGGCAGGGCGTACGCGTAGGGGCCGATCAGGGTGAGATCCCGGGGATAGCCCGGCACCGAGAGCGAACCCACCTTGTCCGGGGCGCCGGGCTCCGAGAGATCGAAGACCTCGAGGGAGCCGTCGAGGGCTCCGCCGCGCTCGAGGGCGAAGGCGTAGACGCCCTGGCTCACCACCCCGCCGCCGAACTCGACGCCCAGGTCCCCGTCGCGCTGCTCGCCGGTGCGGAAGAAGAGCTGGAAGTCATCGGACTCCGGCGTCTCGGGATCCTGGTCGAAGGGCGTGCCGTTCACGTCCACCAGGGGCGCAGAGACGATCAGCACGTAGTCGTTGTCCGGGAGCAGATCGGCTACCCGAACCACGAGCTCGCGCCCGTCGGCGCTGAGGGACACGCCGGGCGGGCTCGGCGCGTCGGCCGCGACGCCGGTCAGCTGGAGCCAGTCCGGCTGACCCTCGACCTGGTTCGGGGGGATCGGATCCGAGAAGCGCAGGCGGATGGGCTCTCCCGGCGGCAGCCCCCGAGAGCCCATGGTGGGGAAGACCTGGACCACCCGCGGGCCCACGTCGTCGTTGGGATCCGTGGGCTCCGCCGAGCCCGGGCTGGGCAGCACGCCACCGAAGTCGATGAAGTGCGGCGCCTCCACGGCGTTGCCCGACTGGTCCAGTGCCTTGACCAGCAGGGTCACCCGGGCCGCCTTGGTGCTGCTGTAGACCGCTGTGGCCCGGGTGGCCTGCCCGCTGGGGTTCTCGAGAATCGGAGTCCCCAGGGACAGGTCGTCGGGGCCCACCGGGACGCCGGGCACCAGCGACTCCACGGACACGAACTCCACCTCGAGCTCGGGCTGGGAGAAGTTGTCCAGGGCCAGCACCTTGAGCTCCACGGGCGTGTTCACCGGCGGGAACAGGGGAGTGTGCGAGACGGAGAGGTTCGGGCGCTGGCCGTCCGATGCGTTGGAGCCGCCCGCGCCGGGAATGAACAGGTTCTTGCTGTAGATCGAGCCCTGGCCCGGGCTCGCGAAGGTGGCGTTCGCGGCCTCGAAGAAGATGTTGTCCAGGGTGAAGCCATTGATCGCGACGCGGCCCGGATACAGCGGGTGCTTGGCCGTGAGCGCCGCGCCCGCGGCCTCGAAGCGGTTCACCGGCGCCTTGATGGCATAGAAGCCCCGGGAGTCGGTGATGGCGATCAAGGCTCCTTGGCGCACGCGTCCCTTCAGGCCCACGGTCTGGATGCTGGTGTTGAAGGTGACGGTTGCGCCGGGCAGGGGCTTCGAGCCCGGCGGCGGCGTGTTGCCGTTCAGCTCGAGCGCGGTGGACTGGACCTCGGGGTCCAGGAACTGCGTCGCATAGACCTTTCCGCTCACGGTCACCGCGGGGCCTGCGGCGAGGGCCACGGGAGTGAACAGCACGGCCCCGGCGAAGGCGCCGCCCCCGCCCGCCGCCGCCACCGCCAACAGGAAGAACGGGAAGGAGCGGCTGGCAAGGACGGGATTGCCCTCGTCGTCCAGCTCGAAGTTCAGGCTGTCGATCACTTGATAGGCCGTCACGCCGTCGATCTCGGTGGGCGAGGTGAGCGCGTAGCTAGCCTCCTCGGGCGAGACTCCGGGGGGCAGGTCGATGTCCGCCGGGTCGATGGGGAACTCGACGTCGGGGGGAGGCTCGGGCAGGTCGCCGTCGATGGAGAGCCGGAAGCCGCCGAGCAGCTGTCCCTGCTCCGGCGGCGACTCCTGGATCAGGTTCAGCAGCTCCCCGGCACTTGCGGTGTCCAGGCGGACCTTCGACTTGCCGTCGATGGCGCCGGGCTCCACCAGGATGCGGACGACGCCAGCCTCCTCGTTGCTGGCCTCGAGGATGCCCCCGCTCTCGAACAGGCCCACGGCGCCGTCGTCGAACAGCTGGCGCGAGAGCGGAATGCGGATGTCGCTGCCGTTGGCGTTGACGAACACCGCGGAGAGGAAGTCGTCCACGTCGGCCCGGATGAAGCTCTTGAAGCTCCCGTCCGGGCCCGCATCGACCGTGGCGGTGGCCCCGGTGGTATCGTTGACCAGGATCACCGGCGCGTCCGGCTCGGCCGTGCCGGACGTGCCGATCACGCAGGAGATGGTCCCATCGGCTACGTCGAATCCTGGAACGCCCGAGCAGCTGCACTCACCGGGATCGCTGTCTTCGTCGAGGCCGGGAACGTTGGCGCAGCTCTCGGCCAGGGCGCCGGGCTCCCAGCTGTAGAGCATCCCGCCGACGCCGCGGCCGGAGGGGGGCTCGGTGCGGAAGCCGAAGCTGCGCGGCCCCTCGATGAGCAGACCCTCGCCGTCGGAGACGCTGGCGGCCAGCTCGATCCGGTATTCCGAGGCGGGCAGCAGGGGATCGGTCGGGAGGAAGCTCGCCACGCGTCCGGACAGATCGAGCCCGAGCGAGCCCGCAACGGGAGCGCCGCCCGGGTCCAGGAGCACCAGTGCGCCCGCCCCGAGAGTGGCCGGCAGCACGGGCTCGCTGAACGTGACGCTGATGGCGGCGACGCGGTCGACCCCGGTGGCGGCATCGGCCGGGCTGGTGGTGACCACCCGGGGACCGCTGGGAGTCGTGGCGGCGTCGAGCAACGCAATGCCGGTGTCTTCGGGGATGGACACCACCACCCGGGTCTCGTCTCCGCTGGCGGGCGCCCTCAGCACGACTTCGGTGTCGCCCAGGGGAGCGGCGATGCGGAACGCCCCTCCCGCGTCCGAACGGGTGGCAAGCCCGGCGACGGGCAGCGAGATCTCGACGCCGGGGCTCGGCTGGCCGCTCGCGCCTCGGGCCGTTCCGGTCACCACGCCCAAGGGTGCCAAGAGACGGACCAGCACGAATTGGCCCGCGCCCGTGAGCCCGGGAAGACCCGACCCGTCTGTGGGTTCCAGCGAGGACAGCACGCCAGCGGCATCGCTCTCGAAGCGAGCCAGGGGCTCGAGGCGGCTACGCCCATTCACCGTGATGATGCGCGCCAGTAGGAAGAGTGCGTCGGGCTCCTGGGCCGCGAAGCTCACGTCCAGGGCGGCCCCCGGCAGCACACCGGCCACATCGAGGTCGAAGGCCAGCACCGGCGTCCCCAAGGCCTCGGCCATGGAAGCGAAGCCGGCGGGATCGGCGGCGCGCAAAAGCACGCCTTCGGACCCGGCCAGCACGCCCGCGGCGGCCGTCACCTGGACGCCCGGCGCGACCGCCGAGCCTCCGGTCGGGTCGAAGCGCTCTCCTGCGAACACCTCGGGTGTCCGCACCGAGACATCCACCCGGGCCTCTTCGAGGCTGTCCGTCCCGATGCTGCGCGTGGGCCGCATGGGGAAGTGCAGCGACAGCGTGGTGGGATCATCGTCGCCCGGGCGCTGATAGGCGACCACCGCCGCGTCATAGCCCGGCGTCACGAGGGAGCTGCCGTCGCGCAGCGTATAGCTCTCTGCGACGCGGGTCTCGAGCACGCTGGCGCTGGGAAGGGGACTGCCTGCCGTGATCACCACCTCGGCCAGTGCCACCGGGGCGGATCCGTCGCGGGTGGCCGCCGCCACGGCCGGATCCACGCGTCCGGTCGCGCTCAGCCCTTCGGTGGGCGCCGGCGCCCCGGTTCCGGCAGCAAGCGGCTCCCCCGGCGCCGGCGCGGCGGGCGAACCGGCGCCGTCATCGGCGACCACCACTGCAAAGGCGCCGGCACCGGCGAGATCGAGCTCCAGCGAGTCGCCCGTCCCGGTGAGGGTGCGTTCGACACGCCAGACGCCCTGTGTCTCGTCGAGCTTTACCAACGCCGACACGTCCCCGACGCGCAGGGGACCGGCGAGATCGATCTGCGCAGTCGGCGAGATCCCAGGCTCCTCAGCCAGATCCAGCCAGAAGGCGGCGAGTGGGCTCCAGCCCAGCGGCAAGGCTGCGGGAAGCGTCTGGCCGGTGAGCGCCGTGAGGGCGGCGAGGGTGTCGTCGGAGAAGGCGCCAGCCTGGAAAGTCACTCCGATCCCACCCTCGCCGCCCGTCACGACGCCACCATCCAAGAGGCTCACGAGCTGAGGATCCGCTCGAGGCGTAAGCCGGGGTGCGGGCACCAGCAGCCGCTCGCCCGGGTCCAGCAATGCCGTTCGCCAGACCGGGTGGTAGCCCGTCTTCGAAAAGCGCCACTGCTGGGGGCCGGCTCCATTGGAAAGAGTGATCCAGCCACTGGGATCGTCGCTCCGGCCCGTGCCGGCCGGACCCTCCACGTCCACGCCGGCCAGGGGATGCCCCAGGGCATCGAGGGTGCGGGTCAGTGCCAGGGCACCCGACAGCGGATCGTCGAAGTCCAGGGCCCACACCAGGCCATCCACGGGGAACGGCAGCGAGCGGTCCGCGCGGAAGCTGAACGAGGTGCCGTTGGCCACCGAGGTACCCGCGGGAAGCGTCGTGCGCACGGAGCCGTCGAGCACGACCAGAGCGTCCGCCTGGGAGACCACCATGGCCCGGGTACCGACGTCGGGAACCCCGTCGGGCCCGGAGTGGCTCAGGTCGAGCTGGTAGCGCAGCTCGAACGAGTGCGGCCCGACCCGGGTCTCCTCGAGCAGACCCCGCGGGCCCCAGGCCGCGGCCACCCACTCGAGTTTCTCCAACGCAAAGGGCTGGCTGCGGTCCTGGCGGAACACGATGTTGTCCGCAGCCGGCACAGAGCCCCCGGCCGGGACCTCGTGGCACTGGAAGCGGCCGTCCAGCACCTCGGTCGCCGGGCTGCGGCTGCGCATGGCCACAGCCACCTGGGTCCAGGGGTGGACCCGGCTGCGGCAGTGCACGCGCATCTCGTACTCGAAGGTCGAGAGATCGATGCGGGTCTCGCGCACGAGATCCATCCGATCCAGCACCAGGCGGGGATCGGGATCCAGATACTCTTTGGGGGTGCAGCCTACGACGAGCGATGCCAACGTGACTGCGATCCCCGTGAGACGGCTGGCGCCCATGCTCATCGAGGCTCGCTGCTCCTTCTATCAGGAAGGCGCTACGAGCGGCGTGGCAGCGTCGCCCCGGCATCCCGGAAGGGATTCGGAGCCGGCGCCGGGTCCTTCTGGCTGTGCGATCCCGCCTGCGGGAGCACCCGTCGGCACAGCAAGAGCAGGATGCCTGCAAGTACCAGGAGGCCGGTGCCACCCTCGGGGACGGCCAGGGTCGTCCCGATCTCCGTGATCGCGAACTGGGCGTCGAACACCTCGAAGGCCTGGGCGGCCGGCGGGCTCGCGCCCTGCCACTGGAAGCGCACCACCCACTCGATGGGCAACGCCGGTACCGGGACGGCGAGCAACAGCTCGAAGCGTCCGTCGGATCCCAGCAGCGGCTCTGGCTGGATCGGCGTGAGCACCGTCCACTGGGGTCCGAGATCGGCGAGCGCAGCGGTCTCCAGGGCATGGGTGTCTTCTGCGTCGAAGCGGATCGACAGCAGCGACCCCGCATCCCCGTCAAAGGCAGCCAGCTGGTAGCGGGCTTCCCAGAGGTCCCCACCGCCGGGGGAGTCCGCCAGGTCGGTCATCGCGAAGCCGATCTGGGTGGCATGCGCGGCTGCCGAGAGCAGCCCCAGCGTCACCCCGAGCACCAGGAGGGTACTTGCGAAGTTGCGGAGGCGGTGCCGATGCCCACTTCCGACGCTGGTGCCGCGGGCAGCAGGAGCAGGCGGGGTCGGCGGATTCTCGCAACAGGGCATGAGTCGATCCTCGGAGCTGGCGTCTTCTCCACGTAGGTAGTGGGATCCCGAGGCGATCGGTGTCACGGCCGACGCTAACCTGCATTTGACGCTCGAATCCGTTCCAAACAGGAGATCCGTCTCCCTTGACAAGTGCCGAAGAACCCACCACGAATGGCCCCCATCCCATCGGAGAGGGCTCCGACACGGCCCACGGGAGCGACCCGCTGGTGGGCCGTGCGTCCCAACGCCGGGAGCTGGAGGCCCTGCTCGATCGCCTGAACGCTGGCCACGGCTCCTGGCTGGCACTGCGTGGAGAGGCCGGAATCGGCAAGAGCCGGCTGCTGGCCGATGTCCGCGAAGACGCAAAGCGTCGTGGCATTCGGGTGATCGCAGGGGCCGGGGTTCCTGGGACCGCGGCGCCTCCGGACTGGATCTGGATGCAGATCGCCCGCGGGCTGCCGGATCTATCCGACGCGCGGGCCCAACGGGCAGAACAGGCAGAACGAGCAGAACGGGGCGAAGGCGTCGATGCCGCGCGGCTGGCCGCGTCGCCGCTGGTGTCGGGAACGGCCGGCAGGCCCACCGAGGCGCCCGACATTCCGGGCCTGGAACGCAGCGGCGAGCGCTTCCGGATGTTCGACGGACTGTGGCGCCTGGTGGCGAGCGTCGCCTCCGAGGCCCCGGTGCTGCTGCTACTCGACGATCTCCACGAGGTGCACGCCCAGGCGCTGGAGCCACTGCGCCTGCTGCTGCCGCTGATCGAGAGCCGGCCGATCGCCGTGGTCGCCGCCTACCGGTCCGCGGCGAGCGACCTCGACGAGGCGCAACGCAAGCTGTTGGACCAGACCGGCCGCAAGGGAAGGCTCCTGGACATCGCCGGCCTCGCTCGCGTCGAAGTCGAGAACCTGCTCCGGGGCCTGGGGCATCGGCCGGACCTCGCCGCCGCCCTGCACGCCCGGACCGGGGGGAACCCCCTGTTCGTGCGCGAGCTCGCCCGTTGGCTCGAGACCCCCGAGCCCGCACCCTGGCCCGCGGGCGAGACCCGCCCGCTGCCGGACACCGTCCGTGCCACACTCGAGCAGCGCCTCCATCCCCTGGGCGAGGATGCCCGGAGCTGGCTCGAGGTCGCCTGCGTGCTCGGTCCGGAGATCGCCAAGGAGGGCTGGCTCCGCGCGGGCGCCCGCGACCGCAACCTGCGCCTGGAGGAGGCTCGGGGAAGCTGGCTCGACGCCAGTGGAGAGCTGGCGGCGGCGCGCCTGCTCGAGCCGGAAGATCCGACCGGCACGCGCTTCCGGCTCTGCCACGATCTGCTGCGCGAGGTGGTGGAGGCCGGGCTGGGACCCCGGAGGCGGGCGGAGGTCCACGCCGCGGTCGCCCTGGCCCTGGAGGAGCTGGACGACGCGCGCGAGGATTCGGCCGCGGCCCTGGCGCACCACTTCGCCTTGGCCATGCCGCTCCTCGGTGCCAAGCCTGCGGTTGAGTACGCACGCCGAGCTGGCACCCGTGCGGCGGATCTCGGCCTCTACGAGCTGGCCGCGCGCCACTACCGCGAGGCCTTGGACTGGCTCGCCCGTGGCGAGTCTCCTTCCAACCGGGAGGAGGTGCGTCTGTTGATCGATCTCGCCGGGGCACAGCGGCGCTCCGGCGCGGCCAACGAGTGCGTGGAGACCCTGCGTCGAGCGGTGGCGCCGGCCCTGGGTTCGGGGGACGGGGAGTCCGTGGCCCGCGCCGCCCTTGCCTACCCGACGCCCCCCACGAGCGTGGGCCTGGGGGGAACGCTATTCGATCCCCTCGTCAAGAGCTGGCTCGAGCAGGCGCTCGAGCTACTGCCAGAGCGGGACCATCCGCTGCGCGCGAGAGCCATGGCACGGGTTTCGGGCTCGCGCACGGACCGGCTCTCGCTCACGGTGCCCGCCCTGGAGATGGCCCGCCGCCTGGGCGATCCGCTGGCCCTGGCGGATGTGCTGGCCCAGCACATCTGGGCCCTGGAGGGACCCGCCCGGCTGGAGGCCCGGATCGCGACCGCACGCGAGGTGGCCGAGCTGGCCGGCCGCATGGGTGACCTCGCCCTGGCCACCACGGCCACGATCCTCGAGATACCGAACCAGCTCGAGCGCGGCGACCGAGACGCTCTGAACCGGCTCCACCAGCGCCTGGGCCAGCAGAACCGGGAACTCGGCGAGCCCTATCATCACTGGCTCCATGCCACGGCCGGGGCCATGATGGCCCTGCTCGATGGGGACCTCCCGGGCTCGGAGGCCGCGGCCCACCACGCGCTGGAGCTGGCGAAGCAGGGCCAGTGCCAGGACGGGCCCCGCGCCTTCGGCGGTCAGCTCCTGGCCGTGCGCATCGAGCAGGATCGCGCGGAGGAGATGCTGGCCGGCGCGCTCCGCCTGAAGCAGGCAACGGCGGGGGTGGCGTTGTTCGAGATCAGCCATGGCCGACTCATGGCCGAGGCCGGCAAGACGGGCCAGGCGCGCGAGATCCTGTACCGCTTCTGCGATCCCGAACGCGGCGGACTTCCCGAAGATCTTTCCCGGATCCCGTGCGCCGCCACGCTGGCGGAGATCGCCATCGCCGTAGGCGATTCAGATGCCGCGCCGGGGCTCTACGAGGTTCTGCTTCCCCATGCCGGCCGCCATGTGCCAATGGGCGGCGCCGTGTACCTGGGGCCCGCCTCGCGGCTGCTGGGAGGTCTGGCCGCCCGCTGCGGAGCCCTCGAGGACGCCCGGGAGCACCTGGAGGCCGCCGTCGAGGAGTGCCGGCAGCTGGGCGCGCTGCCCTGGATCGTGCGCTCCCGCGCGGAGCTAGCCGGGGTGCTGCATCGCCGCAACGGGCCGGGCGATCGGCAGGCCGCAAGCGAGCTGCTCGAGACGGCTGGCGCACTGGCACGAGAGCGCGACCTGCCGCGAGCGTTGCGTCTCGTACAGGAGATCGCCGCGCAGCGGCCCGCCGACGGCAGGACGTGCCGCCGCGACAGCGTCCGCACGGAGCCCACCTTCCGCGTCGAGGGCGAGGTCTGGCACCTGTGCTTCGAGGGTGAGAGTGCCCATCTCACCGACGTCAAGGGCCTGCACTACCTGCGCTTCCTGCTCGCCCACCCGGATACCGAGGTCCATTGCCTCGAGCTGGTGGCGCTGGCCGAGCCGCTCTCCGACAGCGGACCGCAGGTCGCCGCAGACACCTCCAAAAGCGCCGACGGGGCGCCGCAGTCCGAGGCGCTGGCGCGGGACGCCGCGCATCGGGTGGACTCCGGCTCCGCGGTCCTCGATGCCACCGCCATCGCCCAGTACCGCAGTCGCATCGCGTCGCTCCAGGCGGAGATCTCCCAAGCGGAGCAGCAGGGCGACCATGGGGGGCTCGAGCGGGCGCGCTCGGAGCTCTCGTTCCTGGAGACAGAGCTGGGCAGGGCGCTGGGTCTCGGGGGACGCAGCCGGCGCCTGGGTGATCCCAATGAACGGGCGCGCAAGGCCGTCGGCAACCGCTTGCGCGCGGCCTTCGAACGCATCGAGCGCTTCCACCCGAAGCTGGCCGCGCATCTGCGCGCCTCGGTCCGGACCGGAAGCGCGCTGGCCTACCGTCCCGCCCGACCCGTTGCCTGGCGAACCGCCTGATCCCGAGGGCGACCTGCTCCTGGGCGACGCCTTCTTCAACCCCTCCGAGATCGGTGCTCACGGCATCGACTCGATCCTCTTGCGACTTCATGAAATTTCGATTCGTCGTCCAGTGGGTGCGAATTCCGCCCGGCCAGGGGTGAGCCCGTCCAGGTCGGTAGCGAGCCTTGCGACGGCTCCGGTAACGGTGCCGGCAAAGCGGAGACGCGCGAGCGTGTCAGCCATGGGGTTGCGGCCTCGCAAACTATCTCATTCCGGATGCCCAGCGGTCTTTTTCTTCGTGAAGGCGAGAGCGCCGTCTGCGTGGATCTCCTCGAAGAGGAGTAGGGGCACTTTCTCGTGTGTCGGGGGACGCCAGGGTCCCTCGCACCGTCGCACCAGTGTCTTACGCGATCTTCGGTCACCGAGACGACCGCGCATTCGTCTCGTGGCGATCTGCAAGCAGCCGATGCGTTTGCGCGCTGGTCCGTTGGTTTCTATCCATCGAACTTTCGATGGGAAGCGGGAATGGGCACCCGAAGCCGTCGCGTCGGGCCCGCAACGCCGCGCGCGACACGGCGACGAACCACTTCGCCTCGAGTTCGCGCTCGAACGGGAGGGCGGCTTATTCTTCGCCGTCCACATCGAAGACGCCGTCGTCTCCAGGAACCACGGCCGGCTCGAGACGGCCGATCTCCTCGTCCGCCTCGACATGAAGAGCTGGCGCGCGCTGAACCGCGGCGAGCTCTCCGGTCCCGAAGCGTTCCTCCAGCGCCGCGTGCACCTCGAGGGCAACCTGCTGCTGGCGGTCAAGCTGCATCTGATCCTCGGTTGAGGCGTCCCTCCGGCGGACGGGTCGCCGTCGCTCGCCGCGAACGGCGGAAGCGGACGGGAATCGAACCCGCCGGGACCGCGTCGCCGCGATCCCCACCGGATTTGAAGTCCGGGGCCGGCACCAGCCCGGCGAACGCTTCCAGGCGCAGTCTACCGTTCCGGTGGGCCGACGCGCGTCGTCTCGCGTGCGAAAATTGACGAGGCGGATGGCTCGACTCGTCGTACACTGCGCGTCGTGTCGGTCTATTCGCTTCGGGAAGCGGCGCGCATCATGGGGATCACTCCGACGCGGCTGCGTTCTTGGGAGCGCCACGAGCTGGTGCGCCCGAGTGCGCGCGAGGCCGACCCTCCCGCGTACGGGTTCCGCGACCTGGTCTGCATCAAGACGATCCTGGTGCTGCTGGACCACGGGATTCCGTTGCGGCGGATCCGGAGGACGGTGTCGGGGGTCCGCGAATCGATCCCCGAGCTCGACGAGCCGGTGGCGCAACTGCGCGTGTGGCTCGACGGGTCGGACCGCGTCGTCGTCCGCCACGGCGATGCGCTCTACGAGTCGGATGGACAGCGCGTCATCGACTTCGCGCTCTCGCCGGAGCGTCCCGAGGATGTGGCTCCGCTGGCCATCCCGAGTGCTGGAGCCGATGCCGAGGCGCCGCCCGAGACGGCGCTCGAATGGTTCGAACGCGGCTGTCGGCTCGACTCGCGGGCAGAGACCTTCGCCGATGCGATCGATGCGTACCGGCGCGCACTCGAGGTCGATCCACAACTGGCCGACGCCCATTGCAACCTCGGCGCGGTGTACCACCAACAGGACCAGCGTCGCGATGCGCGGGCCTGCTACGAGCGCGCGCTCGCCTGCGACGGGTCGCACGTCGAGGCGCATCTGAACCTGGCGAACCTCGACGAGGAGGAGGAGCGACCGGAGGCGGCCCTGGCACACTACCGAGCGGCGTTGCGGGCGGATCCGCTGCGCGCCGAGACGCATCTGGCCGCGGCCTTGCTGTACGACCGGCTGGAGCTCCGGCGTCGCGCCCGCGAGCACTGGCGCCGCTATCTCCAGAGCGCCCCCGGTGGTGCCTGGGCGGCGGCGGCCCGCAAGCGCCTCGCGGAACAGGATCCCGAGGTATCGGCGTAGGTTCGGTGCCGAGCGTTTCCGTCAGGGCGAGGCCGCGAGCGTCTCGCGGTGGATCACCTCGTCGCCGAACAGCAATTCGAGGGTCCACGGGCCGGCGTCGTCGTCGTCGCGCAGGCGCTTGTTCGCGATCAGCAGTCCCCGCGGTCGGTCGGGCTTTTTGCTCGCGCTGGACTCGCCGGAGCCGTCGACCCAACGCACGCGGAAGTACGAGGCGCGATCGCGCCAGTGCGGGCCGAGCCGCGCCCACCAAGCGATCCGCGACGCGCCGACGGGCAGGGCGACTTCGCGGCTGTCGATGAGGGTGTCGCGCTCTCGCGTCGCGTCGCCGGTGGCGAAGCCGGAGTCGAGCACCACCGGGAAGCTCAGCCGCTCGATCTCGCCGTCGATCTGCACGCGCAGGCGCCCCTTGGAACCGGCGCGGTAGCTGGCTTGCTCGAGGAAGAACAGCGCCTCGCGGCGGTTGCCCGCGGCGCGGTGGGCGCGGCCGAGCGCCAGCAGCGTCGCGGTCTGGTGCGGGTCGAGATGGACGGCGCGCCGGTACGCGAAGATCGCTTCGTCGAGACGTCCCTGCGCTTCGAGGAGTTCGCCGCGGCGGAACGGGACGCGGGGATCTTCGGGGCTCGCCCGCTCCGCGCGGTCGAGCTCGGCGAGCGCATCGGCCGGCCGGTCGGACGCGAGCCGACGGGTCGCGGCCGTGAGAAACGGGTCCGCCACGGCGCGATCGAAGTTCGGGTCTGCCGGCGCCGTCGCGCGATCGTGTCGGACCAGCCAGGCGAGCCGACCCTGGATCTCGCGAAAGCGCTGCTCGAGCGCGGGCGCGGGCGGCGCACCGACCGGAAACTCCTCCGCGACCCGACGGACCACCTGGATCCGCGATTCCACCTGCGGATGCGAGAACAGGTACGGGGGGATCTGTCCGGGCGGCAGGCGCCGCTGCTCCATCTGGATGCGTTCGAAGAAGCGCACCAGGCCTTCGCTGCGCAGGCCGGAGCGCGCGAGGAAGTCGACGGCCATGCGATCGGCCTCGTCCTCGTAGTTCCGCGAGTACTGGAGCTGGATCGCGACGTTGGCGGCCTGCGCGGCGATCATCGGCGCGGCCTCGCCCGTGGCCGCGGAAGCGGCGACGCCGGCGAGTGTCGTGAGCAGCCCCGGAATCGCCGCGTCCTGCGCCATGCGTGCGGAGTGGCGACCCTTCACGTGGCCGAGCTCGTGTGCCAGCACGCCCGCCAGCTCCTCGACGCTGTTGGCCTTCAGGATCGTGCCGCTGTGGAAGTAGATGAAGCCGCCCGGCACCGCGAAGGCATTCAGCGACGAATCCGGGATCACCCGAAAGCGGTAGTCGAAGGGTTGATCGCCCAGGTCGTCGACGAGGCGCTGGCCGAGGTCGCCGACGAACTCGAGGACGACCAGATCCTCGATCTGCGGCAGATGCTGGCGCAGGGCCTGGTCGAAGGCATAGCCCCGCTCGCGATCGCTCTCGACCGGGGCGAGCTGCCCGGGCAACGGGACACGGCGCTTGCCGTCCGGACCGACGCAGGCCGTGAGGACGGCGGCAATCGCGAGCACCGCGGCGAACGCGAGCACCGCGGCGAACGGTCCGGCGACGCGATCGAATGCGGGCGAAGTCATGGGATGCAGAGCCTACGAGGCGGGCGGGTCTGGCTGCCACCGCAGGATCGGCCGGCGCGCGGCGCGCGTCTCGTCGAGCCGGCTGTGGCGGGTCCGGTGCGGCGCGGTCCGAACGCGATCCGGGTCTTTCCGTGCCTCCGCTGCGATGGCGGAGAGCGCCGCGACGAAGCGGTCGAGACCGTCGCGCGGTTCGCTCTCGGTCGGCTCGATCATCAGCGCGCCGTGCACGATCAACGGGAAATACACCGTCGGCGGGTGGTAGCCGTAATCGATCAGCCGCTTGGCGACGTCCAGCGTGGTGACGCCCGTGGCGGCGAGACCCTGGTCCGAGAGCACGCACTCGTGCATGACCGGACGATCGATCGGCACGTGCCAGTCTCCGCGCAGCTTCGCGAGCACGTAGTTGGCGTTCAGCACCGCCATCTCGGCGCAGCGCCGCAGCCCGTCCGGCCCGAGCGAGCGCAGGTACGCCCACGCGCGCACGAACATCCCGACGTTGCCGAAGTTCGCGTGCAGGCGCCCGATGCTGAGCGGGAACTCGTAGTCGAGCGAGAAGCCCGCTCCCTCGCTGCCCTCGCGCCGATGGATCACCGGCACCGGAAGGAACGGCGCGAGCACGTTCTTCACGCCGACCGGCCCGGAGCCCGGCCCGCCACCGCCGTGCGGCGTCGAGAAGGTCTTGTGCAGGTTGAAGTGCATGACGTCGATGCCGAGATCGCCCGGCCGCGCGATTCCGAGCAGCGCGTTGAGGTTCGCGCCGTCGCCGTAGACGAGCCCTCCGCGCGCGTGGACGATCTCGCAGAGTTCGGCGATATGCGTCTCGAACAGACCGAGTGTGTTCGGGTTGGTGATCATCAGCGCGGCGACGTCGTCGGTCATCGCGTGGGCGACGGCCTCCGGGTGCAGGATGCCGTCGGCGCCGCTCGGGATCGAGACCACGCGGTAGTCGTTGAGCGCCGCGCTCGCGGGATTGGTGCCGTGCGCCGAATCGGGGACCAACACCACGTGGCGTCGGTCTTCGCGGTGCTCGTGGTACGCGCGGATCATCATGATGCCGGCCAGCTCGCCCTGCGCACCGGCCGCCGGCTGCAGCGTCACGCGGTCCATCCCGGAGACCTCGGCGAGCGCGCGTTCGAGGCGCCACGCCAGCTCGAGGAAGCCCTGCGCCAGGGCGGCCGGCTGCATCGGGTGTGCCGCCGCGAAGCCGGGCAGCCGCGCCAGCGCTTCGTTGACCTTCGGGTTGTACTTCATCGTGCAGGAGCCGAGCGGGTACAGGCCCAGGTCGACCGCCGCATTCCACGTCGAGAGCCGCGTGAAGTGACGGACCACGTCGACTTCGGAGAGTTCCGGGAGCCCCGGCAGGTCGCTGCGCAGCAGTTCGGGGTCGAACGCGTCGGCCGGATCGGCATCGGGCACGTCGAGATCCGGGAGCGAGTAGCCGACGCGGCCGCGCACGCTGCGCTCGAACGACAGCGGCTCTTCCCAGGTGAGTCCGCGGGTGGCGTGGCCGACGTCCTCGGGCCCGAGATCGTCGCGCGGGTCGCTCACGGGTTGGCTCCGGCGGCGCCGGCGTCGGCCAGGCGCGCGACGAGCTGGTCGATCGCGTCGCGGCTCGCGAGTTCGGTCGCGCACACCAGCACGGAGGGGCCCAGCTCCGGTTCGTACGGCGCGAGGTCGAGGCCGCCGACGATGCCGGCGTCGAACGCACGGGACAGCGCGGCGGCGCCGCTGTCCGGCACGCCGACGACGAACTCGTTGAAGCCCGGCGCCGCGAGCGGCACTGTGAGCCCGGGCGTCTCGCGGACGCGCCGCTTCAGATACTCCGCCTTCGCGTAGTTGAGACGCGCCAGCTTGCGCAGGCCGACGCGGCCGAGCAGCGACAGGTAGATCGTCGCGTACAGCAGGCACAGGCCCTGGTTCGTGCAAATGTTCGAGGTCGCCTTCTCGCGGCGAATGTGTTGTTCGCGGGTCGACAGCGTCAAGACGTATCCGCGACGCCCGCGGGTGTCGGCGGTCTCGCCGACCAGACGTCCGGGGAGCTGGCGCACGAAGCGGTCGCGCGTTGCCAGGAAGCCGAGCGCCGGTCCGCCGAGGCTCATCGGAACGCCGAATCCCTGCGCCTCGCCGCACACCACGTCCGCACCGAGCGCGCCGGGCGCCTGGAAGAGCGCGAGCGACAGCGGCTCCGTCACGACGACGATCAGCAGCGCACCGCGTGCGCGGGCGGCCTCCGCCGCCGCGCGCAGGTCCTGGGCGGGTCCCAGAAAGCTCGGACTCTGCACCACGACGCAGGCCGTCGCGTCGTCGAT
>CAYMSU010000023.1:0-23756 GCA_964393165.1 uncultured Enterobacteriaceae bacterium | reverse complement strand
TGTTCGCCACCGAGTCCGCGCTCCTCGAGAAGGTGCGGGTGGCCCGGGTGCTGCGTCGGTGCTCGCGGCTCGCGAGCCTGAACCTCGGCAACGCGCTCGCGGGCACGATCGGCTGGGCCGTGCTCACGGGGTGGGGCGCGATCGCCGGCGAGGCGACGGGGCAGGCCGTGGTCGGCTTCGTGTTTCAGCTGGGGCAGCCACTCGGCGCCTGGGCCACGGGGGATCCCACGCCGTACATGGTCCTCGGGATGTTCGCGGTGCAGCCGTTGTTCGGCGTGTATCGCCTGCTGCTCTACGTCGACACGCGCACCCGGGTCGAGGGGTGGGACCTCCAGGTCGGGCTGCGCGCCGCCGGGCTGGGGGGCTCGTGAGGGGCACGTCCGAGGCTCCGCCGTCCGCGCTCGACGACCCCACCTTCGGGTTCTGCCACCGGCCAGGCGCCGACGCAGAGGAGGTCCAGGCCTGGTGTGCGCTGCTCGACGACCAGGCCGCGGCGCGTTGCCCCGGGTTCGAGGAGACCTGCCGCGACGGCGCGAAGGGCGCGGCGCGACCCCCCAGCGGGTGCGACGAGACCGACCCCCAGCAGGTCGCCCAGGAGCCGGTGGTCCCCCCGCAGCCGCTGGGCTGCGACGATCTCGCGGGCGTGGAGGGGATGGAGGCGCTGGCGCAGTGGCTCATGGCCATCCTCGTGCCCGTCTTGATCGCGATCCTCGCGGTGATGATCCTGCGCACGGTGGGCCGGCGCCGCCGCGAAGCGCGAAGGCCGCCCACGGTCGCCCCGCCGGGGATGGCCGACGACGCGCTGCCCGACGTCCCGAACATGCCGAGTGACGACCTGCTGGCGGCCGCTCGCGAGGCGATGTCCCGGGGCGAGCTCGGCCAGGCCGTGCTGCTCGCCCGGGGGGCGGCGCTGCGCCGCCTCGGAGAGGCCAGGAAGCTGCGCCTGCACCGCGCGCGGACCGACCGCGAGTACGTCAGGGCGCTGCGGCGGGATCCGGAGTCCCAGCAGGCGCTCCGCGTAGTCGTGGGGGCCGTCGAGCACCACCGGTGGGGCGGCGACCCGCTGGAGCCCCCGGTGGCCCAGCGCGCGCTGGAGGCGGCGGCCCGTCTCGTGGGGGCCAGCGCAGCCCTGCTCCTCGTCCTGCTCGGGCTCTCGCCGGTGGCGAGCGCACAGGGCGTGTCCCGCTTCGGGCCCTCCGGCGACGTCGCCCTGCGCGAGGTGCTGGAGCTGCACGGCTACGACGCGGGGTGGCGCCTGTCGGACCTCGCGGCGGTCGATGACACCGTCGATGCGCTGTTCCTCGACACCTCCGCGGTGCATCCCGCGGCGCCGCAGTGGGAGGCCCTCCGCGAGTGGGTCGAGGCGGGCGGCGTCCTCGTGCTTGCAGGGCCCCCCTCGTCCGACGACGAGGCCGTGTGGTCGTCGTTCCCGGAGCTCGGCGCCCGCGTGGCGCTCGAGCCCCCGCGCGGGGTGGTGCGGGCCGACCGGATCGGCACGGACCTGCCCGTGCCCGTGTGGCCGGAAGGGGTGACGGCCGCCTACACCGGCGGTCGACCGTGGGTGCTCGCGGTCGACGGCGACGACGTCCTGGGGGCGGCGGTCGCCGACGCGGACGTCGGGCGCGGCGTCGTGGTGGGAATCGCAGACCCGCGGCTGCTGTGGAACGCCTCGTTCGTGCGCGAGCAGAACGAGCGCTTCGTGGGTGACCTGCTGTACCTCGGGCAGTCGCGGTTCGGGTGGCCGCTGCCCACGCCGGCGCGCGTGCAGCTCGCGACGAGTGCGGCCATCGCGCCGTCCGGTGGCGCGAACCCCTTCGAGGCGGTGGCCAACGCCAACCTGGGGCTGTTCGTGTTCCAGCTTCTGCTCGCCTGGGCGCTGGTGGCCTTGTGGCGCGGGTGGCCGTTCGCACCGCTGCGCGATCCTCCCCGAGAGGGTCGCCAGAGCTTCCTCGAGCACATCGAGGCGCTCGGCACCCGCTGGTACCGGCTGGGGGCGTCCCGTCACGCGCTCGTGCAGATGGCGCGCCTGTGGCTCGGCCGCCTCGGACCGGACGGGCTGCAGCTCGCCGCGCAGCGGGCGGGGATGTCGCGCGAGCACGCCGAAGCCTGGGTCGCCGACATCCAGGCCCTCGAGGACTCACCCCAGGGGCCGAACCACCCTTCGGATCTGAAACGCATGGAGGAGCTGTGGAAGGTGACGCGCCGACGGGGCTGACCCCCGCGACCACCGACGACGAGGTGGCCCGGTTCGCCTCCGTCTTCCGCGCGGCGGAGGATCAGGTGGAGCGGGTGCTGCTCGGCCAGTCGTCCGCCGTGCGGGCGGCGCTGGTGGCCCTCTTCGCGGGGGGGCACGTGCTGCTCGAGGGGCCTCCGGGGATTGGCAAGACCCTGCTGGCGCGCTCGCTCGCCCGGGTGCTGGGGGTCAGCTTCAAGCGGATCCAGTTCACGCCGGATCTGATGCCGAGCGATGTCACTGGGGGCAACATCTACAACCAGGCCGAGGACCGCTTCGTCTTCCGGCCGGGACCGGTGTTCGCGCAGGTGCTGCTGGCCGACGAGATCAACCGCGCGCCGGCAAAGACCCAGTCGTCGCTGCTCGAGGCGATGAGCGACCGGCAGGTCACGGTCGACGGCGAGACCCGGCCGCTGCCCGAGCCGTTCTTCGCTCTCGCTACGCAGAACCCGGTCGAGTCGGAGGGCACCTACCCGCTGCCCGAGGCCCAGCTCGATCGCTTCCTGATGAAGGTGCTGATCGAGCATCCTCCCAAGGAGGTGGAGGTCACGCTGCTCGAGCACTACCTGGAGGGATTCGACGCAGGGGATCTCGATCGGGTGGGCCTCGAGCGGGTGGTCGACGAAGCAGGGATCGTCGAGATGAAGCGAGTGGCGCGGCGCGTCCGTGTGGAGTCGGAGATCCTGGACTACATCGCCGAGGTGGTGGGGCGCACGCGGCGACACCCCGCGGTCGATCTCGGGGCGTCCCCCCGCGCCTCGATCGCGCTGCTGCTCTGCGGCCAGGTCGTCGCGGCGGCCGAGGGGCGCGCGTACGTGGTGCCCGACGACGTGAAGGAGCTCGCCGCGCCGGTCCTGCGGCATCGGTTCCTCCTTCAGCCCGACGCGGAGCTCGAGGGGACCCGCCACGATGACGTCGTAAGGGGCATCCTGGAGGACGTCCCGGTGCCTGGCGGGGAGTCCGACGCGTGAGTCGGGCGGACCCTCGCGATCTGGTCCGTGCCGACGGCGTCCTCCGCCCGGCGAGGGGCGTGTCGCGTTGGCTGGGCGTGCCCACCGGTCGCCTGGTGGGGCTGATGGCGATCCCGCTGGTGGCCTCGCTCGGCATGCTGGTGGCCACCGAGACGGTGTTCCCGGTGCTCGCGTTGGATCTGGTGCTCTTCGCGGTGGCTGGCGCGGATCTGGCTGCGACCCGGGGAGCGGTCGCGGTGTGGCGGGCGCTCGCGCCGGTGCAGGTCGTGGGCCGGCCGTTCGAGGTCACCCTGGGGCTGCGGAACGACAGCGGCGGGCCTCGCGCGCTCCGCTGGACGGACGATGCGCCAGCCGAGCCCCGCGGGCTACCGGCGGCGGCGGTCCTCGACCCGGGGGAGGAGACCGAAGCCACGTACACCGTGGCCGTCGATCAGCGAGGGCAGCACCGCTTCGGCGACGTCGTGGTGCGCTGGACGTCTCCGCTCGGGCTCTGGGAGCGCCAGGTCCGGCACGAAGTACCCGGTGTGGTGAGGGTGTACCCGGACTTCGGGCGGCTGCGCGACGCGGCCACCCGCGGCCGGAGCACCGAGGAGCGCGTTCCCGTACGGTCGCGGCGCCGGCCGGGGGGAGAGAACGAGTTCCAGCGGCTCCGCCCCTACGTGCCGGGGGATCCGTTCCGGCACATCGACTGGAAGGCGACCGCGCGGCGCCACGAGCTCGTCAGTCGGGAGTTCGGCCAGGAGTCGAACCAGAACCTGATCTTCCTGCTCGACTGCGGCCGGATGATGGGCGCGACCTCGGGATCCCTGCGAGCCTTCGACCATGCGCTGAACGCCGCGGTGTTGCTCGGTCAGCGAGCGCTGCGGCACGGCGACCGGGTGGGGCTGCTCGCCTTCGATCGGCAGCCGAGGGTGTGGCTTCGGCCGCTGTCGGGAAAGCGCTCGTCGGGTCGCCTGGTGCGCTCGACCTACGATCTCGAGCCGTCGGACGACGAGCCGGACTACGCGATGGCGTTTCGGTACCTCACCCAGCGGGTCCGTCGTCGGAGCCTGGTGGTCCTGCTCACGTCGGTCGTCGACCAGGTCAGCGCGGACCTCGCGACGCAGCTCGTGCACGCGCTCGCGTCGCGCCACCTGCCGCTGGCGGCATGGATCCGCGACGAGGGCATGGATCGGCTCCTCGATGCCGAAGCGACGGAGCCGCTCGACAGCTACGTCCGGGGCGCCGCCGCCGAGCTCCACGGCTGGCGGGATCGTGCGCTGGCGGGGCTGCGGCGCCGAGGGGCGCTGGTCGTCGACGGGTCTCCGGCGGCGCTCACAGCCGGCATGCTGGACCGCTACCTGGAGATCAAAGCCCGCCGGCTCCTCTGAGATGATTCCCATCGACAGTGCCTCGCGTCCTATGGTAGGAAAGTGGACCGAAACACCCAGCGCATGGGGAGGGCCCAGATGGGGTCGAGACATCTCTTGTGGCTTGCGCCGCTTGCCGCCGGACTCGCGGGCTGTCCGGAAGAAATCGAGCCGGAGTGCTCCGTCTACGACGAGGTCTTCGTCTACCAGGACCTTGACGGCGACGGGTTTGGCTCCGACAAGCCCCTCGGGTACGTCTGCTCCGTCGGAGAGAACGAGGCCACCAACAGCGTCGACTGTGACGACACCAATGGCAGCATCAATCCTGGCATGGAAGAGCTTTGTGACCTGCAGGACAACAACTGCAACGACCTGATCGACGAGACCCACGCAAAGGTGCCGTGGTACCCGGACCGCGACGGAGACGCATTCGGCGCCACGGCCGAGTTCCAGACCGCCTGCCGGGCTCCTGGCCCGGAGTTCACCCAGGTCGCGGGGGACTGTGACGACACCAACGCGGCGACGAACCCCACCACGCCCGAGATCTGCAACGACAAGGACGACGACTGCGACGGTCGGGTCGACGACCGCGACCCGGGCATCGTCCCCGAGTCGCGCACGCCGTACTACCGCGACCGCGACGAGGACGGCTTCGGGGACCCGGAGGCGGTCGCGCAGCGGTGCGAGCTCCCGGCGGGCTTCGTCGAGAACGCGCTCGACTGTGACGACCGCGATGCCGAGATCAACCCGGATGCGGAGATCGAGTTCTGCGACTTCATCGACAACGACTGCGATGGGTTCGTCGACGACTTCGACCCGGACACGCCGCTCGACGAGGAGGCGCTCCGCGAGTTCGCCTGTGACGCAGACGGCGACGGCTTTGGCCATCCGAAGAACAACTGCCTCGCCTGCCGGCCCACGCCGGGCATCGCGGTGACCAACCGCCGCGACTGCGACGACACCGACTTCCTCGCGAACATCCCGCAGAGCTGGTTTGCCGACCAGGACCTGGATGGCGTGGGTGCGGGCGACGAGGTGGTGTTCCAGTGCCTCAACCCGAACAAGGAAGAGCCGCCGCCGGATCCGCCGCTCGCGCCCGCCTCGAAGGGGATCGACTGCGGGCCCGACGATGCGTCGATCTACCCGGGGGCCCACGAGGAGTGTGCGGACTCGACCGACCAGGACTGCAGCGGCGCTGACTGTGCGAGCTGCCTCGAGTACCTGAACGACGGCTTCACGACGGACGGCGTGTACGACATCGACACCGGCAACTTCAACTACGAAGAGCTCTACTGCGACATGACCACCGACGGTGGTGGTTGGACGCTGGTGGGGAGCACCTTCCAGTACACGATGAACGACGCCGCGATCGGTCACCACGACGACCTGACCACGCTCTTCCCGACCGGGCGCCATGAAGGCGTGTACAACGGGCTCCGCAGCCAGATCCCGGCCGAGCACGACCTCCGGTTCGCCTGCAAGCAGGACGTCGACAACAAGACCTTCGACGTGGACCTGTCGTTCTACGAGGTGCCCTGGTACCAGACGATCACCACCGGCGGTGACGCTCAGTCGAACTTCAGCTGCTGCAACGGCGCGTGGGATCTGGATCCTCCTCCGGCCCGGAAGAACAACCTGAACGGCGACGTCGCGCTGAAGGGAGACCAGTGGGACGCGGGGTACCTCGAGGGGGAGGACAACGTGGGCGGCAACTTCAGCTGGCAGCAGGACGACTTCACGGTCGACTTCGACGACCGCGGCAAGGACTCCAACCAGCTCGACGGCACCGACTGGGGCGAGGACGACGGCTACAAGAAGTGCAAGGACACGCAGACGCCGTCGTGGCAGGTCAACGACGAGGCCTGGTTCATCTTCGTTCGCGAGAGCCTTGAGGACTGATCGCCTCCCCTCGGGGAGCGGTCGGCGATGTCTGACCCGGATCGTGCGATGCTGATTGCGCTGTTGCTGACGAGCTGCGCGGTCGGACCGCCCGATTCGGGTTGTTCGCTGAGCGAGCAGGTATTCGCCTGGACGGACCTGGACGGCGACGGGTACGGCGCGGCCGACGCGGCCGTGGGGTGGGTCTGCCGGGACGGGCCTGGCCTGGAGCGCGGGCTCGCGCCGAACAGCGCCGACTGCGACGACCAGGACCCGCTGGTGCATCCCTACGGCGCCGAGGCGTGCGACGGGGTCGACAACGACTGCGATGGCGTGGTCGACGAGGACTTCGTGCGGGTGCCGTGGTTCCGCGATGCGGACGGGGACGGCTACGGCGACCCCGAGCAGCAGTCGCCGCACCGCTGCATCCCGCCCGAGGGTTCGTGGGTGCGGGTGGTCGGCGACTGTGACGACCGCGATGCCGAGCGGCATCCGGGCGCAGCCGAGGTCTGCAACCGGTACGTCGACGACGACTGCAACGGGCTGGCCGACGACCGGGATCCTGGCGTCGATCCGGAGACGTTCACCACGTGGTACTTCGACGCCGACCAGGACGGGTTCGGCGACCCGGCGACCACGGTCCAGCGCTGCCACCCCCCGCTGTACGGCGTCGCCCAGGGAGACGACTGCGACGATCTCCTCGCGGAGGTGTCGCCGGGGGCGCGCGAGGTGTGCGACGGCCTCGACAACGACTGCGACGGCCTGGTCGACGACGACGACGACACCGTCGACCCCGACTCGCAGCAAGCGCTGTTCGCCGACGTCGACGGCGACGGCTTCGGCGACCCCATCAACCCCGTCTACGCCTGTGCCCCGGAGCCCGGTCGAGGGGTCACGACGGGTACCGATTGCGACGACCGGAACCCCGGGATCGGCCAGCGGCAGTTCTGGTATGGGGACGAGGACGGCGATGGCTGGGGGGCGGGCCCCTACCTGGGGTTCGAATGCCTGCCCCCGGCACCCGGGGCGGTGGGCCAGAATGGCGACTGCGACGACGACGCGGACTGGCTCAGCCCGGGAGCGCCCGAGATCTGCGACAACGGCGTCGACGAGAACTGCGACGGGCTCGTGGACTGCGAAGACGCCGGCTGCGTGGCCGACCTGCAGTGTGCGCCCGAGTGCGTCGACGACGTGCTGGTCACCGGGGTGCCGAGCGGCGGCGACAGCACGACGGAGGGCCAGCCGGACCACTTCGCGCCGAGCTGCGGCGGACCAGGCGCCCCGGAGGTGGTCCTGCAGTGGGTCGCGGACGAGGCGGGCACGGTAACCATCGACACGGAGGGCTCGGGCTACGACGCCCTGGTCGCCGTCTACGACGGCTGCGAGGGAGCCGAGCTCGCGTGCAACGACGACGGGGCGGGCAGCCTCCAGGCACGGGTGGAGCTGGTCGTGGAGGCCGGGCAGGTCCTCCTGATCGTGGTCGACGGCTACGACGGAGCGGCGGGGCCGTTCACGCTGCAGGTGAACTGACCGAGCGAGCCCCCGGGTCTCCTGCCGGCATACGCTTGCGTATGGTAAGGGACCCGGGAGGAGGGTCGATGATGGTCCCAGAGTTCACGGACGAGCACGTCCATCTGCGCGACACGGTGAGGAAGTTCGCGGAGGACGAGCTCTACCCGCACCGGGAGGAGTGGGACAAGGCGGGGGAGTTTCCCCGGGAGGTCTTCCACAAGCTGGCGGACCTCGGGGTCCTCGGGATCCGGTTCGGAGAGGACTACGGGGGGCTCGGCCTGGACTGGTGGTACACCGTCGCGTTCGTCGAGGGGTTGTCGCACTGCCGAAACGCGGGCTTGATGATGAGCGTGCTGGTGGACACCGACATGGCCACGCCGATCATCGACGAGATCGGCACCGACGAGCAGAAGCGGGAGTTCCTGGCCCCCACGATTGCGGGGGAGCGGGTGGCCGCGCTCGGGGTCTCGGAGCCCGGTTGTGGCTCGGACGTCGCCGCGCTTCGCACGACGGCGCGCACCGAGGGCGACGACTACGTGATCAATGGCCAGAAGACGTGGATCACGAACGGCGCCACCGCGGACTACATCACGCTCGCTGTTCGGACCGGGGAGCCAGGGCACGCCGGCGTGAGCCTGGTGTTGTTCCCGACGGACACGCCGGGCTTCACCGTGGGGCGCAAGCTCGACAAGCTGGGCACCCGCAGCATCGACAGCTGCGAGCTGCACTTCGAGGACTGCCGGATCCCGCGCCGGTACCTCCTGGGCCAGGAGAACGCGGGCTTCCTCTACATCATGACCAACTTCCAGGGGGAGCGGCTGGTCGCGGCGCTGATGGGCAACACCGGCATGGAGCTGTCGATCCAGGATGCGATCCGCTACGGCAACGAGCGGGAGGCGTTCGGGCGGCCGATCATGAAGTTCCAGGTGTGGAAGCACAAGTTCGCCGAGCACCTGACAGCACTGGAGGCGAGCAAGGCGCTGACGTGGCAGGCGGTTCGCGCGATCAACGATCTGCCGCCTGCGGAGGCCACCAAGGCGGTGTCGATGGCGAAGCTGTTCTCCGGGGATCTGGCGCAGCGCGTCACCTATGACTGCCTGCAGTTCCACGGCGGGTACGGCTTCATCGAGGAGTACGACATCTGCCGCCAGTACCGCGACGTCCGGCTGCTGCCGATCGGGGGCGGCACGAGCGAGGTGATGAAGGAGATCATCTGGAAGTGGACCGAGATGGGTCTATAACGATGATTGTCCCTTTGATACGCCAAAGATGGCAGTGCGCGTTTGAGGGTGACTCGACAGTCCTCCGCAAGTGAACGCTGAGAAGCCGCATCCATGCGCACGGCCGTGGTGTATCGGAGGGCAGGACAAGTCGTCCCGCGTTACAGGACACCCATGTGGACTCACACCGAAGCTCATCCTGGCGAGTACCTGCGCGTCCGCTTCCTGGAGCCGCTCGGGCTGTCCGCTGCAGACCTCGCTCGTGGATGCCGAATCCCACGCTCACGTGTCTCGGATCTCCTCTCCGGCAAGCGCGGCATCACCGCAGACACCGCCATGCGCCTGGCCGCCTTCTTCCGCATGGAGCCCGAGGCGTTCATGGCCCTGCAGGCCGACTGGGATTTGCACCAGACGAGCTTGGACGATGCCATCGTGCCGCTCGATCCCCCCGGGTTCGTGCTCGGACCGATGGGGGCGACGCGGATCCCGCCAAGGCGACGGCCAAGACCTCCGCAGCTTCGCGCGCCGGCGGAGGCGGCGCGATCCACAGAGGCATCTCGCGTCGAGCACGAGGAAGTCCGCTATGCCGACGGGACTCGCGCCCTGGTCGCGAGAACCCCGTGAGCAGCTGGGAAGCGCTGGCGCAGGTCGTCGCACCACGGGTGCTCGAGGATGCGCGGCGTGTCTCGGAGAGGCTCACCGAGCTGGGCGTGCCCCACGTGCTGGTAGGAGGGCTCGCGGTGGGGCTCCACGGGCATCCGCGGGCCACGAAGAACGTGGACTTCCTCGTCGGGCCGGCTGCGTTCGCCACGACCACACCGCTTCTGACGTTCCGCGAAGAGCTCGCAGACGTCGTGCAATGGGGGGTGATCGATCTGATTGCGGCGCTGCCCGAAGATCCGCCGCTTTCCGCGGAGGTGACGCTGGGCTCTCCCGGTGTCATCCCCGTCGTCGGCATCGAGGTCCTGGTGCTGATGAAGCTGCGGGCTTCCCGGACCCAGGACATCGCGGACGTCGAGGCCCTGGTCCGGGCTGGCGCGGACATCGCCGCGATCCTGGCGTACCTCCGGGAGCACGAACCCAGGCACCTGCCTGCCTTTGGCCGCATCGCCCAGCGTGCGTTGTTGGGATGAGCCTCACGGGGCACATCGCCCGCTGCACAGACTAGGCGCGCCCCGGTCATTCCGCCAGGTCATGTCGGCGTTGCGGTCTGTCGGGTAGACATTACGAGCGCGCTAGATGCCCTCCTCGCTGGTCACCACGATCCGTCGTCGCCGCGCGGCCGCAGGCTGGACGCAGGCGGAGCTTGCGCGGCGGGTCGGCGTGTCTCGGCAGGCGCTCTCCGCGGTCGAGGCCGGGCGTCAGGTGCCGTCCACGGTCCTCGCGCTCCAGCTCGGAAAGGTGCTGCGCTGCGCGGTCGAGGACCTCTTCCGGCTGCCCGGAGGAGCGCTCCGTGAGGCCGTCCTCGCGCCCGGGCGGACCAGCCCTCGGGTGCTCCTCGGCCGCGTCGACGGTCGCCTGGTGGCCCACTTCCTCCACGACCCCCGTCGGGCCGCCGACGGTCTGGTGCACGGTTCGGGCGGCGAGGGCCGGGGGAGCGTGGAGCTCCTCTCCGACGAGGCACGGGTGCGCGGCACGGTCCTCGTGGCGGGGTGCGCCCCTCTGCTCGGCGCCCTGGCGGAGCGTGCGAGCGCGGCGGGGCGGGACCGGGTGGTGTGGGTACCGGCAGACAGCGGGCAAGCGCTCGCGCTCCTGGAGCAGCGCCTCGTGCACGTGGCAGGGGTCCACCTGGCGGCTGCGGACGCGCCCGACGTTCACGTGGCCCTCGCGCGGGGGCGGGCGCCGCACGGCCGTGCGCTCCTCGTGCACCTGGCTCGCTGGCGGCAGGGCCTCGTGCTGGCCGCCGGCAACCCGCTCGGCGTGACCGAGGTGGCCGATCTCGGTCGGCCCGAGCTGCGCCTCGCCTGGCGGCGCCCGGGCGCGGGTGCCCACCGCGTGCTCGCGGCGATGCTCGAGGAGGCCGGGCGCGAGGTGCCCGCCGTCTCCTCCGAGCCAGTGGCCGACGATCACGACGAGGTGGCGTGGCTCGTGCGCCGCGGACTGGCCGACGTCGGCGTGGCGATCGAGGCCTCGGCGGTTCCCCAAGGGCTCGCGTTCGTGCCGGTCGCCGAGGAGCGCTTCGATCTGATCGTCCCTGCCGCGTACCTCGACCGTCCACCGGTGGCGCGGTTCCTCGACCGAATCGACCCGACCGCGCTGTCCGGCGAGGCCGCAGGCGCTCCTGGCTACGACGTGTCCGCCGCGGGGTCCACGATCCCCGTCGGGGCCCCGTGATGATCTCGCTCGGGGTCCTCGCAGTCGCGGCGTGCGTGCAGCGGACGGATCTCCGGGCTCCACTCGAGGTGGTCGCCGCGTCTTCGCTCACCGAGGCGTTCACGGCGCTGGCGCCGCTCTACGAGCGCGCCAATCCCGAGCACGACCTGCAGCTCACGTTCGCAGGGAGCCAGGTCCACCGCCTGCAGATCGAGCACGGCTCCGGCGCCAGCGTGTTCGCCTCCGCCGACCGAGCCCATGTCGAGGCGCTGCACGCGGCGGGGCGGATCGTGCAGCGCACCCCGTTCGCGCGGAACGAGCTCGTGGTGATCACGCCGCGAGCCAACCCGGCGGGCCTCCGGGAGCTGACGGATCTGCCACGGGCATCCAGGATCGTGGTGGGGACCGAGAGCTCTCCCATCGGGCGGTACACGCAGGAGATGCTGCAGCGCGCGGGGCCGTCGTTCGCGGCCGCGGTCGAGGCACGGATCGCGTCCCGGGAGAGCAACGTTCGGCTCGTGCGCGCCAAGGTGATCCTCGGCGAGGCCGACGCGGCGATTGTCTATCGCACGGACGCGCACGGGTCGGAGGTCTCGACGGTGGGCGTGCCCGATGCGCTGCAGGTGCCCGCGACCTACGAGATCGCGGTGGTCGAGGGGGCGCCCGAGACCGACGCCGCCGAGCGATTCGTCGAGCTGGTCCTGTCCGAGCGCGGGCAGCAGGTGCTCGCGGACCACGGGTTCACCGCGATTCGTCGGACCGGACCGTGAGCCGCGTGCTCCCCGCGCTGGGCAGCGCCGCGGGGTCTGCGCTGGTCCTGTTGCTCGTCCTCCCGCTCGCCGCCCTGGCGGTGTCCACCACGCCGGCGGACATCGCGGCGGGGCTCGCGCATCCGCGGTTCCTCCCCGCACTAAGTGCGAGCTTGCGAACCACGGCCGTGAGCCTCGGCCTGATCGTGGGCCTCGGCACCCCGCTGGCCTGGTGGCTCGCCACGTCCGACTCCGGGGGGGCGCGGGTCACCGAGATCCTCGTGGAGCTCCCGATCGTGGTCCCGCCGGCGGTGGTGGGCGTGGCGCTGCTCCAGACGTTCGGCCGTTATGGGCTGCTCGCGGCGCCGTTGGCGGCGCTGGGCTGGAGCATCCCGTTCACCCCCTCTGCGGTGGTGCTCGCGCAAGTCGTGGTCGCGGCCCCGTTCTTCGTCCAGGCGGCGGCGTCGGCGTTCCGCAAGGTCGACCCCGACACGCTGGTCGTGGCGCGCACGCTCGGGGCCTCCGCCACAGGAGCGTTCCTGCGCGTCGCGCTGCCGCTCTCGGCCCGCGGTCTGGTCGCCGGAGCCTCGCTGGCGTGGGCGCGGGCGCTGGGGGAGTTCGGCGCGACGCTGCTGTTCGCCGGGAACCTCGCGGGGCGCACCCAGACGCTGCCGCTGGCCATCTACACGGCGCTCGAGTCCGATGTCCGACTCGCCGTCGTGTTCTCCCTCGTGCTGACCGCGGTGGGCGCAGGCCTGCTCGTGAGCCTTCGGGGGATCGGGATGGTGTCGGTCCGGGAGCTCCGGTGAGCGCTTGGCGCGCGAGCGTCCGTGCGCGGCGGGGGGACTTCCGGCTCGACGTCGAGCTGCGGGGGGACCGGGCGCCGGTCGCGGTCGTGGGGCCGAACGGGAGCGGCAAGTCCACGCTGCTCCGGCTCCTCGCGGGCGCGCTGCCGGTCGAGGCCGGCGAGGTCGAGGTCGACGGCGCGTTCTGGGAGAGCACCTCCCGGGGGATCCACGTGCCCATCGAGCGGCGAGGCGTGGGCTACGTGCCCCAGGACTACGGGCTCTTCACGCATCTGTCGGTCCTCGAGAACGTGGCGTTCGGTCTCTCGACCCGCCACGGGCGGCGTGCTCCCGAGGGCCCGCGGGCACAGGCGGCCGCGGTCCTGGAGCAGCTCGGCTGCGGGGGTCTGGCGGAGGCTTCGGTGAGCCGACTGTCGGGCGGCGAGCGCCAGCGCGTGGCGCTAGCCCGCGCCATGGTCATGGAGCCCACGTTCCTGCTCCTGGACGAGCCTCTCGCGGCGCTCGACGCGTCGTCCCGGCGGAGTGTCCGCAGCCTGCTGGCGCAGCATCTCGCGGCCTTCGCGCGCCCCGCGCTGATTGCCACCCACGACGTGCGCGACGTCGAAGCCCTGGGAGCCTTCGTCTACGTCCTGGGGAAGGGGGCGGTGGTTCAGCAAGGGCCGCTGGAGGCGCTCCGGCTCGCGCCGGCGGACGACTTCGTGGCGGAGTTCGTCGGTCTCGCGCCGGACAGGATTGGGTCGTCTCCGGGTTGCGGAGGCCCCTCCCGCGTGCGTTAGTGGGGGCGGTCGCGTGTCGGGGGCGCTGTGCCGTTCCGTTGGGCCCTCATCGTCATCCTCCTGGCGCTCTGCCGGCCGCCGGCCGCGTGGGCTGCGGAGGGTGCGCCCAAGCTTGCACTGCTCATCGGCAATCAGCAGTATCGGCCGCCCCTCGGGGCGCTCTCCCGACCGTCCGCCGACGTCGCGAAGCTGGGGGCGGCTCTGCGCGAGCTCGGGTTTCGCGTCACGATCCGACAGGATCTCGACTCCACGGAGCTGACCGCTGCGCTCACGCGCTTCGGAGCCCTCCTCAGCGCGGCGGGGCCCGATGCGGTCGGGTGGCTCTATCTGACCGGGCACGGCGCGGTGGTCGAGATGGATGGCGCCGCCCGGAACTACTTCCTCCCTGCGCGCACGGAGGTCCGGGGCCCCCGCGAGGTGGTCGAGGATGGCGTACGACTCGACATCGAGGTCGACGGGCTCGTGCGAACGGGCGCAGCCTCGGTGGTGGTGGTGCACGACGTGGTCCGCAACGCGTTCATGCGCGGGAACCAGGGCTTCGCCAACGAGTCGGCGCGCGACGGGGTTCTCCTGGCGCTCTCCACCGTGTCCTCGGACGTCCCCGACGCGGGGGCGCTCGCGATGGCGCTCCACGCGGAGCTCACCGATCCGGAGGGCAAGTACCTCGAGGAGGCCTTGGAGCGGGCGAGCCGGCGCGCCGGCGAAGGACGAACCTGGGACGGTGAGCCCGTGATCGTGGGTGGCCTCGCCGAGCCTGTCTGCCTCGAGGCCTGCGACCTCGCAGACACCGGGGATCCCACCGAGTCGACGGGCGCCACTCCGCGACGAGCGCCGGAGCCTGCGCCGGCCACCGGCTCTACCGCTGGTCCGCTTCGGCTCTCCTCGGGTGAGCGCCTGGTGCACGTGCGTGGCGGACCGTTCACCATGGGATCTCCGCCGACCGAGCCCCGTCGGGACAGCGACGAGATCCAGCACCAGGTCACAGTGTCGGACCTCTACGTCATGGTCGAGGAGGTGTCCCAGGGCCTGTGGCAGCAAGTGCTCGGCGAGTCTCCGAGCCACTTCCACGCCTGTGGGGCGGAGTGCCCGGTGGAGAGCGTGTCCTGGCACGACGCGGTGCGGTTTGCCAACGCACTCAGTCGTCGTGAAGGCTACCGGCCCGCGTACCGCATCGACGGCTTCGACGTGCGCTGGGATCGCTCGTCCGACGGCTTTCGGCTGCTGACCGAGGCGGAGTGGGAGTACGTGGCCCGCGGTGGCGAGCCCTACTACTTCTCCGGGGCCGATCGGTGGCCCGTCGTCGGCTGGCTCGGCGACGCCACCGCGGGGCCGCAGCCGGGTTGTCGGAAGCGTCCCAACGCGTTCGGCGTGTGCGACATGACGGGGAACGTGAGCGAGTGGGTCTGGGACTGGTTTGCGCCGTATCCGCAGCGCGCGCTCGTCGACCCGGTGGGGCCGCCCAACGGGATCGAGCGGGTAGGTCGCGGAGGCGCCCACGGCGACGATCCCGGGCACGCTCGAGTGGCCTACCGGAACTGGTTTGCGCCGGCGGGCCGGTATCCCACGCTGGGCGTCCGCCTGGCCCGCTCCGCGCCCTAGTCTCCAGGGGAATGGTGGTAGCATGGCCGCGCCCGCGCGGGCGCGTCAAGTACGCCGCGCCGTCTGAACTGTGAACTGCACTGCTCCCTCCTGGATTGGAGGCGAGAATGGTCCTGGGAGGACGTTCCATGCACTTCTTCGGAGAGAACTTGCGCCGCACGCTGCCGTGGGCCTCGGCTGCGGTGCTCCCGCTGGCCCTGTCGGGCTGCTCGGGCGACGGCGGGGTTGCGGGCGTCCTGATGGGGCCGCCGTCGTGCGACGAGGTCAAGGAGACGTCGGTCGCGCGCTTCACCGACCTGTCTTCCGGCTTGGTGCGGGAGTCCGACCCTGGGGGCGACACCTACGACGTCACGCTCAACATCCCCGCGAAGGCGCTGGAGATGGGCTTCGAGCGGATGATGCGGCTCGGCAAGATCAAGACGGAGCTCGTCTCCCAGGAGCAGATCGGTGTGCCGGGGCTCCGCGCGATGGGCCTCGAGCTCGTGGCTGACGTGCAGAACGTGAGCTTCGATCCGGTCGAGGCGGATCCGAGCAGCACGCAGGCCCACGTCGAGCTCCGGATTCGCGGCACGCTCCTCAACCGCAAGGTCTTCGCGGTGTACGCGAAGGCCGATGGGCTGGTGGAGGTCGCTGCCGACACCCAGGACGATGGCGTTCCCGCTGTCTTTGTGCGCATGGGCGACCTCCGCGACGCGGAGGTTCAGCTCAAGGGCGAGTTCCTCGGCGCGCGGTTGATCACGGTCATCGAGGGCGTGCTCCCGAAGGGCGGCTGGCTCGACGTCGTGAAGAACTTCATCGGCAAGAAGACGGGGATCCGGATCCCCAAGGGTGAGCTGCCAGACGCCGTCGAAGAGCTCATCATCGAGGTCGTGCGGGCACACATCGCGAACACCGCGCAGCGGCTCGTGACCGAGCAGCTCGGCGACGTGAAGGTACTGGAGCTCGGACAGGTTCGGCTGCTGGGGCTCGAGCTCACCCCTACGGCGCTCGGCCTCACGACGCACGATGGCTCGGTCACCCTGGGCTTGCGCACCAACCTCGACAGCGGGTTCGGGGAGCTGCGGCTGGCCGACGGCCAAGGTGCGTCCTCGGACCAGCTCCGCGTGAAGGTGGGCGAGGCGGTGCTGCAGAGCGCGGTCAAGAAGGCCTACGCCGACGACGTGGTGCCGCGGCTGTTCGACGCGCAAGGGGATCCGGTCGACGTGCCGGACCACGCGGTCTACGCAGCCGAGCCTCTCGGCCTCGACCTCGACGCGTCCCCTCGGCTCTCGGCGCGGCTCTATCGGCTCGAGGATCCCTGCGGGTGGGCGGATCTCGGGGCCTCGCTCACGGTGGCAGCGACGGGCAGCACGGTGGACTTCACGGTCGCCGACGTGAGCGCCGAGAAGTCGAAGGGTGCGGGCAACCTGGTGAACCTGATCCTGGAGAACCGGGAGCGGCTGGTGGGTCGGGAGTTGTCGTTCGCAGGCTCGATCCCCACGGCGGTCACGCCGCGGATCGCCGGCATGGACACGGTCCTGACGGTGGAGAGCGTGCAGCCACAGGCCGATCACCTCGTGCTCGACCTCGGCTACGAGCTGCCCGCGCTCGAGCTCACCCGCGACGTGGCGAAGCTCGACGAGGATGAGACTGAGTGGCTCGACGTCGAGTCGGACTCGCTAGAGGACTCGACCGAGTGGGAGACCATCTCGACGGACGACGCGAGCGCGACCGAGGAGGCTGCGACCAAGTCCGTGCCCGTCTTGGACGAGGCTGAGGCCGAAGCCCAGGCGCAGGGCCAGACACAGGGCGTCCCCGAGGAGGAGGCGCCGGCCGTACAAGAGGTGGACGACGCCGACGGCGACGAGAACGACGGCGACGAGAACGAGTAGGCCGGGGGTCGGCCGGTCGTGCGCGAGGCGCGGAGCGTAGGCGCCTCGCGCACGACGGACGCGCTATTGCTTCGCGTAGCAGGCCTTGCACGGGTCGGTGGCGCCCGACCCGGGGCGCCCTCCGACCTTGTCGAACTGGGCGGCGAGCCGGTTGTGCCGCCAGCAGGCAGCAATTCGCGTGTTCGAGGCCCCGAGGCGCTCCCAGTCGGTGTGGTCCTTTCGGTACTGGAAACCGACGCCCTTGTCGGTGGCCTCCTCGGACCAGCTGTAGGAGCCCCACGCGTAGCGACGGGCATCGTCGATGACCATCAGCGCCTGGCCATGGTCTGCGTCGTCGGTGTACACGACGACGTCTCCCGCCCGCTTGTCGTCGTCGATGCAGTCGCTGAAGTGGGCCTTCATCGGGCCCTTGCGGTCGGCCAGGGTGGACAGCGAGAGCTCGCCATCCGGGAAGGGGAGTCCTGCGCCCTGGAACAGATCCCGGATTGCCGGGGCCGACCCCTTCGCCTTGTCCGAGGTCGTCGCCGCGGCCTTCTCGAGTAGCTTGTTGAGGGCGCTGGCCCGGATGTCGGTGAAGTAGGGACCGACCTCGAATCCGTCGATGTGGAAGCGCTCGGTGCCCGTGGGGTCGATGCCGGGGGGAGGTGGCTGGTAGAGCGGGTTCGCCTGAACCTCGACGGTCAGCACGGCAGACGTGAACGCGAGGGCTTCGGAGCTCGACGGCGGTGGCGCACCCCGCGTGCCCTTCAGCATGCTGCGGAACCAGCCATCGAAGGCCCCCGAGGGCGCGCTCCGCGGCATGTGGCACTGCGTGAACTGGTTCCACGGCACCTCGTGGCCTGGCTGCATGCCGAAGACCACGATCTGGTCCTGCAGGTGGTAGGGCGCGGTCGGGCGGAGGTAGCTGGAGGGGAAGAGGGCGCTCTTGCCGGGGTTCAGCTGAACCTTCCGGCCGTCCATGGGGAACCCGTAGATGTCCCCCTGGCTCGTGAGGATGGCCCCGCCCACGATCATGGGATGCGGTGCCTTCTCGTCGAGCGAGACTTCGAACCGCCAGTGCCGGCAGGGCGGGATCTTTTGGATCTGCCCGGGATGGGCCTGGCGCCACTCTCCGGAAGCACAGGCTCCAGGCTCGTCGGAGGCAGGAACTGCGCGAACGCTGAGGTACGGGCTCTCCTCGGAGTGCATGGCCAGCAGCGCCTGCTGGGTGGCCAGAGACACGAGCTTGCAGCGCAGGGGATCGAGATCGACCTTGGCAGCCATCGGGAACGACGCGCGCACGCGGCCCTCCGGCCCGATCAGCTGAACCCGCTTGCCGTCGTCGCTCAGGCCGACCAGGAAGCCGCTCCCGTCGGTGATGTCGACGACCTGGTTGGCGATGGGGTCCTCGTCGAGGATCTTCCTAAGATCCGCTGCGAACGAAGCGGGTAGCCCGCCCGGTGCGGACTCGGGCTTGAGGTGGACCTGGAGCGCGAGCGCGTCCCGCCCTGGCTGCACGAGGCGGACGAGATCACCCTCCTTCACGTCGACCTTTCGGCCCTCGTAGTTACGGGCGACCGCCGAGAAGCCGGTGATCTCGTCGAGGACGATCAGCCCCTTGTCGGTGGCGCCTACCTTGAGGTTGGTCTCGTTGCCGTCGAACACGGCGAGCAGGGCGCCCTCGCTCCAGCCCGCGGTGGGCAGGCCCTCGAGCTCGTACCGAGAGCCCTTGACCTTGGTGACCGTCCAGGCCATCGGACGCTCGATCTTGTCGAGACCGAAGACGAAGCGGTTGAGGTTGCCCTGAACCAGCGGCGTCTGCGTGCTCTTCGCCGATACCTGCTTCGTGATGCGGTTGCGGACCTGCTCCCAGGTCATGGGCTCCTCGGCGCTGGCGAGGACCTCCGCGAGGGCACCGGTCATGATGCCGCTGCCGTTGCGCTCGTAGGCGACCGTGCCGTCGAGTGCGGCGCTCACCGACACGAGCTCGGGCATGGACTTCGGGGACCAGCCCTCGGACCCGTCACCCGTCGCGACCTTGTTGGCCGCGGCAAGCGCGTCGTCCTCGGCGGGCTCCATCCGCGCCTGGAACTTCGCCTGGTCCAAGCCACGGGTGCTGCTGCCGCTGTTGCACGCGTCGAGGATGACCGTCATGCTGTCGGCCTTCTCGTAGGCTTGGGCCAGCATGCCGTTGAACTCGTCGTCATCGATGTCGCGGATGCCCTGGTAGCGGGAGTCGTGGAACAGCAACGTCTCGTCGTAGTTGTCGGCCTCGTCGCCGCTGCGATCCCGGACCTGGGACCCGTGGCTCGACATGTAGAAGACGACGACGGACTTGCCGCCGCGGTCGAGCTCCTTGAGCAGCCACTCCTTCCAGGTGGCGCGGAACCTGGCGGTGGTCGCCTCCTCGTTCACCAGCGTGCAGATGTTCTGCGCCGGGAACTGCCAGGCCTTGGAGCCGAGGATCCCTCGCAGCAGGCGCACGTCGTTGGGCGGGCCCTTGAGGTCGGTCACGACATCGGCCTTGTAGTCGCCGACGCCGACGAGCAGCGCGAGTCGCCGGACGCCATCGCTGGACACGACCGACTCGGCCGTGCCGCACTCCACCTCGGCGACGTCGCCGGCGGTGCCGCCAGACACCCCTGGCACACCGATCTCGGCGCCCCGTCCAGGCTCTGCTTCGGAGCCGCCCTGGCAGCTCATGGAGAGCCAGCCTGCGAGCAAGCCCCAGATCAAGATGGGCCTCATGTTCCCTCCGGGCCGGCCGCGACACTAATACAGCGCGCGTCTCCTGTGGGAAGCCGTGCTGCCTCCACGTCACAGTTGCCGCTGGCAGGCCGCGTTCGCCGTCTCGGCTGCTTGCCTCCCCGCCGCGATCCTCGCGGGAGTGCCGGGCGCCTTGGACGGAGCACGGCCCCACGGGGAGACGCCGGTTCCCCGCCGAGGCAGTACGCCCCAGGATCGCGTTTCCCCTGGCGAACGGAGGGGGAGAGGATTGGGTGCGTTCCCACCCCCTCATCGGCGATTCGTGGCGACCCCCGTTGACAGGGGTCAGACCGTTCCTCTAAACCTCCGGGCGAATGGAAGGCGGCCTGGCGCCGCGGTACTGAGGTGCCGTTGCTCGACGAAGTTGACCGTCGCTTGCGGGATTGGGTCGGGAGCGTCCTCCGTGACGTGCCCTCCGTCTCGTTCGATGCGCCAGGGGCCGAGGGGTCGTCCGACGGGGTCGGCGTCTTCCTGTACGAGCTGGCCCCCACGCCCAGGAGCACGTCCTCGCGCCGCGACGACCCTCACCAGTTCATGGCCACCTACGTGATCAGCACGTGGGGCGACGACCCGATCTCGGCCCACCGGTGGCTCGGCGAGCTCGCATTCGCTGCCCTTGACAAGGCGGACTGGGAGGTCGACTTCCATCCGGTGTCTCCCATGCTCTGGAACTCGGTGGGGGCAAGCCCCCGTCCCTCTTTCCGCATCTCTGTGCCGGTCATGCGGGCGCAGCCGAAGGCCCCGGTACCGCTGGTTCGCCAGGAGCTGGAGTTCGACTTCGTGCCCATGGGCAGCATCATCGGCAAGGTGGTGGGCCCCAACGGCATCCGAATCGCCGGCGCGACCGTCCAGGTGCCCGGTCTGAACAAAACAGTCACGACTTCCTACGACGGCATCTTCATTCTCAAGGGGGTTCCCAGCACGGAGTCCGTCACCATTCGAGTTTCCGCTAAGAACCTGGTGCACACCGCAACGGTGCCACCTGGGCATTCCTTGGAAGAGCCCATCACAATCACCCTCCCGATTCCAGAGGTATAAGAGTGGCGACAGTTTACCGCACCCCTGGCATCTACGTCGAAGAGGTCTCCTCGGGGCCCAGGCCCATCGAAGGTGTGGGGACCAGTACCGCAGCGTTCGTCGGGTGCGCACCGGATAAGGGTGCTCGCCTTCACGAGCCAATTCCAATCCGGGACCCGTCGCACTTCGAGCGCGTGTTCGGCACCGTCTCCGAGGATGACGAGCCGAACACCCTCACCGAGGCGGTGTATGGCTTCTACCGCAACGGCGGACGCCGCTGCTACGTCGTCAATGTCGGCGACGACAGCATCGCGGCCGTCGGTCGGAAGGGCCTCGGGGCCCTCGAGACGGTGGACGAGGTCGCGATCGTCGCGGCCCCGGGCTACTCCGATGCGGAGAGCTTCGAGGCGCTGCTCTCGCACTGCGAGAAGCTCGCCGACCGCTTCGCGATCCTGGATCCATCGGCCGAGGTTCCCGAAGACGTAGTTCAGTCCCTGACCAAGGTGGCCGAGGTGGCCGTGCCGCGTCCGAGCGCGCCCCCCTCGCCGTCGCTGCCCCGTCCCGGCGCCCCGCCCTCCGGCGGTCCCGGTGGCTCCGGTGGCTCTTCCGCCGGCGGTGATCCGCCGCGTCCGACCCGGCCGGCTGCTCCAGCGGGCCCGATCGGCATGCGTCCTCGTACGTCGGACTCCGGCTACGGCGCGTTCTACTTCCCGCGGATCGTCGTGCGCAGCACGAACGGGCGCATCGTGTCGATTCCGCCGTCCGGCCACCTCGCCGGCATCTACGCGCGCACCGACGTGGAGCGGGGTGTCCACAAGGCGCCGGCCAACGAGTCCATCCGTGGCGCACTCAACGTCACCTACCGCTGCACGCGCGAGGAGCAGGCCGAGCTCAACAGCAACGGCGTGAACTGCATCCGCTTCTTCCCCCGCCAGGGCATTCGGGTGTGGGGGGCGCGCACGCTCGCCGACTCGGCCAGCGAGTGGCGCTACATCCCGGTCCGTCGCCTGTTCAACTTCGTCGAGGAGTCGATCGCGAACGGCACTCGGTGGGTCGTCTTCGAGCCGAACGATCGCGAGCTGTGGAGCTCCATCGTTCGCGACATCTCGGCGTTCCTGTACCCGCTGTGGCGCGATGGTGCGCTGATGGGTAACAGCCCCGGCGAGGCGTTCTTCGTGAAGTGCGACGCCGAGACCAACCCGCCCGAGGTCGTGAACGCGGGGCAGGTGGTCTGCCTGATCGGGATCGCCCCGGTGAAGCCGGCGGAGTTCGTCGTCTTCCGCATCGGTCAGCATGCGGGTGGAACCAACGTTTCTGTGGGAGGGTAACCGATGCCTGCCGGTACCGATGAGCACCTGATTCGGAACTACAGATGGAAACTCGCCGGCCCGATGGGCACCTACGCCCACTTCTCGCAGTGCAGCGGCGTTGGCGTCCGCGTTGCGACCGTGGCTTGGCGTGAGGCGGGCGTCGCGAACGTCATCCGTCGGCTTCCGGGCCGCGTCGAGTACGCGAACCTGACGCTGGCGTTCGGTGTGGCGACCAACAACACGCTCTGGCAGTGGTTGATGGACGCGGTCGAGTGGCCCCAGGCGGCCGCGGCGGCGGGCGGCGGCGCGGACGCCGGTGCTGGCGCTGGCGGCGACGCCGGTGGCGGCGGCGGCGGTGGCGAGGCCGGTGCGGCCGGCGGCGGTGAGGCAGCGCCCGCAGGTTCGGCGTTTCGGCGCTCCGTCACGATCGAGCAGCACGGCGCGTCCGGCCTCATCGTGAAGTGGAACCTGTTCAACGCATGGCCCTGCGAGTGGAACGCGTCGCCCCTCGACGCGCTCGGCAGTGAGGTCGCGATCGAGCGGATCACGCTCTGCTACGAGCGGGTCACTCGCGAGGTCGAGACCGGCGGCGGGGCAGGCTAGTTGCCCGCCATGGCCAGTCGTCCCCGTCTTCGCGATGAGTTGCGCCGCGCGGTTGCCCGATGGCTCGCGGGGTGGATCGCAGAGGTGTTGGATGGCGAGGTGGAGCTTCGCCCACCCGGAGCTGGGCCGTATGCGCCCGGGCCTGGTGCGGTGGCGCCCACCCGACGTCCGGCGTCGGCCATGGCTTCTTCGTCTGTCGATGAGGAGATCGAGGCAGGCGCGGCCCACGCCGCGCCCGTCTCTTCTCCACCCCCGGAGCACGCCGGTCAGGTCGTGCCCGACCCGGGGAGGTCCGCTGCTGGACCGCCACTGACCTGGCCGAATACCCCCACGGGGCGCACGGCCGCTCCCGGAGAGTGGGAGGCGCTGTCCAATCCCCACGCCCCGGAGCACTGGATTCGGGACGTGCGCGAGGCTACCCGGCGAGCCGTCGCCAAGGCCGCGGCTGAAGAACCGGAGGCGCCGCCCGCGCCTCCGCCGGAGCCGCCCACGTTCTCGCGGCCCCCTGCTCCTCCGACCTCCACGAGGAGTGCGGCAAGCGCTCCTCAGCGTCGAGAGGGGGTGGCTGCGGAGCCTGCGGTTCCGCACGGGGCGTCGCCGAGGCCGAAGCGCTCGTCGCCGAGGCGCCCGCCCTCGCCGAGCTCCTCGGACGAGTCCCCGGACTCTTCTCCAGCGGCGCCGTCGAGCGCCTACGCGCCCACTCCCGGAGACTCCTCGAGTCCGTCCGTGCCCGAGTGGTCGGGCGCTGAACCGCGCGGGGCTCACCTTCCGCAAACCTGGGGCCCCCTGGGCGAGCGGCCGCCC
>CAYMSU010000022.1:0-24195 GCA_964393165.1 uncultured Enterobacteriaceae bacterium | reverse complement strand
TCCGGCGCGCCACGCGCTGCTCGTGGCCGACTCCTGCTTCTCGGGGAGCCTCACGCGCGCGCTCGAGTCGCTGCCGCAGCCGGTCGCGGATCGCGATGTGCTGCGGGCCCGCGAGATGGCGTCGTCTCGGAGCCGGGAGGTGCTCACCTCGGGCGGTGAGGAGCTCGTCGCGGACCAGTATCGGAACACGGGAATGAGCGTGTTCGCGTACTTCCTTCACCAGCAGCTGTCAGAGGCCGACGCCCGGTTCGTCACGATCGATCAATGGTTCGCGGACTTGCGGCTCCAGATCATGGACAACGCGGAGCAGCGGCCGCACTCGGGCCAGCTTCGAGGGGCCGGCCACGAGCTCGGCAAGCTGGTGTTGGTGAACCAGGCATGGTCGGGTTCGACCGCGGAGGCCAGCCCCGCACCACGCTCGCAGGCGGCGGCGGTCCTCGCGACGCCTCCGATTCCTGCCGCCCCGCCTCCGAGGCCGGTGTGGACGAGCCCGTCCGGGGTGGAGCTCGCGCTCTTGCCGGGGGGGCGCTTCTCGATGGGCTCGTCGGTGGCTGAGCCTGGCCGAGAGCGCGACGAGGGCCCGCTGCGATCGGTGTCCGTGGATCCCCTCTGGGTCATGCGGTCCGAGGTCACCCAAGGTCTCTGGGCCGAGGTCATGGGCGTGAACCCCAGCCGGCAGCCCGCCTGCGGAGCCACGTGCCCAGTGGACGGCATCAGCTGGTTCGACGCCGTGGAGTTCGCCAACGCGCTGAGCAAGCGGGACGGCCTCAAGCCCGCCTACAAGGTCAAGGACGACGCCGTGGAGTGGAAGACCTCCCGGTCCGGGTACCGCCTGTTGACCGAGGCCGAGTGGGAGTACGCTGCCCGTGCAGGTCAGCCGCTCGTCTACGCGGGCGCCGACGATGCCGCTCGGGTCGCGTGGACGCAGGCGACCGCGGGTGGCGCACCACACCCGGTGTGCGGGCTGAAGCAGAACGCCTTCGGGCTCTGCGACATGTCCGGCAACGTCTGGGAGTGGACCTGGGACTGGTACGCGAGCAAGGCCTACGCCGATGACGCGCTGCCCACGGACAACCCCGTCGGGCCCGAGGACGGGACGTACCGGGTGCTCCGAGGGGGCGCATTCGACAGGCCTGGGAGCGAGGCGCGCGTGGCCCGTCGCCTGTGGGCCGATCCCGATGTGGCTCGCCCGGCCACCGGGCTACGCCTCGGGCTGCCCCAGGGATCGGCGACGGCGAAGTAGGAGCAGGCCGACGACGGCGCCCACGCCAGCGAGCTTTCCGCCCGCTGGGGGCGTCGTGCAGCTGGTCGGCGTCGTCGCCGCGACCGGGACGGCCTCACAGGTGGTGTCGAGGCGCCCCTGGGTCCCGACGACCACCGCGCGCCCCACGTCGCCCTCGTTCATCCACAGCCGCGCGGGGGCCCGAGCCGACAGGCCGACCGCGCTCTGGGCGACCTCGCGGCCCGTCCACCGCAGCCAGTGGGTGTACACGTCGTCGCCCGTGCACACGAGGTCCACCCAGCCGGGTGCGTCGATGGCGACGTCGAGGTAGTGCGCGGTGAGCGGCCCTTCCTCGTGCTGGATGACCACCGGCTCCCCTACGGACACCGGCTCGACCGGCACGGTCGCCTCGGCGATGCATGGCAGGGCGTCCGGCACGTAGTGCGCGCCATCGTCCGCGGCGCAGGCGAAGCGGTTGTAGGTCGCGTAGCGAAGGAAGGTGATCGCCAGCGGCACGCCGAAGGCCTCGCGGCTCGCGGCGTCGAGCCTTACCCGCCATCCGCCCTGCGGCCGAGCCAGCGCCTCCCACATCGCCGGTAGACGATCGAGCGCCGGCGCGGAGAGGCCGTTCTCCGACCAGAACTTCGACCAGAGGAAGGTGGTGTAGGGGTCGTTGGGGAGCGCCTCGCTGGTGATCGAGCGCTCCGGCGTGGTGAGCTCGTCGACGTACAGGACCCCGAGCGCAATGGCGAGCGCCGGGCTCTCGACATGATCGTACTGCTCGAACGTCGACGCGGACTCGTACAACCAAGAAGGCAGGCCGATCGCGTAGCGGAACTGAACGCAGTGGTGCAGCTCGTGGACCGCCACCGAGCGCAGGACGTCTCCGGCGGTCGGCGTGGTCGGGTCGAGGGCCATGAGACAGGAGCCGCCTTCGTCAGAGCCGGGCACCGGGAGCGCGTAGCCGTTGATGTCCAGCTTCTGCAGGTAGACATCGATCGCCGGCGAGCCCCCCGCCCCATCGTCGGGGGACAGGCCCCGCCAGCCCTCGGCCTCGTACGTCTGCTCGGCGAACGTCAGCGCGTCGGCCATCTCGTCGATGACGTCCGGGATCCCGTTCTGGTCGACGTCTGCTGGCGAGGCCGAGTCACGCCCGCTGGTCGTGTAGTGGAACCGAAATCCTTGGACCTCGACCTCTAAGACGTCTCCCGAGAGGTCCGGCCGAGAGGGTGCGCTGCGCAGGGCGAGCGGCGGAACCGTGAGTAGCGGGATGAGGGCGAGCATCTGCGGGAGTCTACCCAGTTCTCCGGCGGCCCGAGAAAATCTGCCACTGGAAGGGGTTGATCACGGCCAGGTATCGCTTCCAGAGCGCCTTGCGACGGCGATAGGGGTGCAGGAACTCTGCGAAGTGCTCCGCGCAGCGCGTCTGGACCCAGAGCCGCCCGTGGCCCGTGAACTGCATGACGAGCCCTTCGCCGGAGTACAGCATGGACTTCACGCCCCCCACGGGCTTCGGGAACCAGCTGAGGGATTCCTCGAAAGCCACGATGTGGCCGGTGTCGACGATGGCTTGGCCGCTCACCTGCACTTCCTGGATCGCGCCGTAGCTCGACAGCCACAGGTCGCCGACACCGGAGCACTTGATCATGACGAGGCCTTCCCCGCTGAACAGGCCCTGGAAGCCGCTCCACTTCGCGTTGATCATCACCCCTGGGGTACTCGCGCAGTAGGAGCCCTGCTGACAGACGACCGCGCCGCCGGTCAGCGCGACGTGCGCCACGTCGCCGGGCTGGGGCGGTGCGATGTCGAGGCGCTGGCCGGGCTGCTCCGCCTTGTAGGTGTTGAGGAACAGCGACTCGCCGGACAACCAGCGGTTGAAGGCGCCCGTCACCCCTCCCGCCAGCGATGTCTGCACCGACAGGTGAGGGGACATCGACATCATGGCCCCGGCCTCGGTGATGACCTCCTCCCCGGGCTCCGGGAACACGTGAAGGGAGGCGTAGGTCGGGCGGTTGTGGATCTCGTAGCGCACGCTCACCTCAGGCGGCGTGACAGGCGCGGACCGATCGTCTGGCCCCAGTCACGCGTGTTCCGGCTCTGCACCCACACCCGGCCGTTGCCGCTGAACTCCGCCACGCGGGCCTCACCACCGAACAGGGCCTTGATGAGGCCCCGGGAGAAGACCCTCAGGTCGAACTGCAAGGAGTCCTCGAAGGCGACGACGTGGCCGCTGTCGACGACGTAGTGGTCCTCGACATTGATCTCCTTGAGCGCCCCGAAGCTGTTGAACGCGATGATGCCCTCTCCGGAGGCGCGGAGCATGTGAATGCCCTCGCTCCTGCGGAAGGCTCGCGCGCCGTCCCAGGTCGTCTCCGTGAGCACGGTCGGCGCGCTGCAGAGGAAGGCGTGGTTCTGCAGGATGAGCCCCCGGCTCTCCGTGATCTCGGTGATTGCGACGTCACCCGGAACACTGGGGGCGAACGTGACCGAGCCTGGCCGGTCCGGTGCGGTGAAGCGGTTCTGATAGAAGCCGCCCCCGAGCAGGTCGGTGAACGGGCTCAGGAGGGCGCGGAGGGGTGCCGTGAGCAAGGACAGGCAGCCTCCCCGTCTCCGCGGCGGATCGAGCGACTGCGCAGAGAACGTGGTGATGCTGACGTGAGGGTCCATCGCCACCATCGCCCCGACCTCGGCCACGACCGCCTCCGAGGGCTCGAGCAGGACGGTGGCCACCGCGTAGGATGGCCCGTGTGAGACGACGATCTCCATCAGCGCTCCGCTACCTCGGGAAGTAGGGGTTGACCCAGTCGACGAGTGCGGGCAGGTCGCGCGTCTGCAGCCAGAGCGTGCCTTGCCCCTCGAACGCGAGGACGAGCCCCTCGCCAGAGAACATGGTGGCGTACAGGCTCCCGAGGGTCCGGACGCGGTACCGGAGGTCGCCCGACCACGCGACGACATGGCCGTTGTCGACGATGTACTTGCCGTTGACCGTGACCTTCTCGATGGCACCGTAGGAGTTGATCAGCACCTTCCCGTTGCCGCTGCACATTAGGAAGACGCCGCCTTCACCCATGAACCACATGGACAGGCCGGCCCACCGGACGGACACGAACACGTCCTCGGTGCTCGCCAGATAGGAACCGCACTGCACGAACAGCCGATCTTCGCCCGACAGCTCGATGGCCTCGACATCGCCGACCATCGCGGGCGCGAGCATCACGCTGCCGGTGCTCGACTTCGCCATGAAGGTGTTCACGAACAAGCTCTCGTCGGCGAGCCAGCGACGCATGAGCCCGATGAACGCAGCCCAGAGCCAGGCGAAGAGGCCGTGGCGGCCTCCGAGGAAGCCCGTGTGGACGGAGAGATCGTGGCTCATCGCCACCATCGCGCCGGCCTCGGCAGAGATGGTGTCGCCAGGGTCGAGCTGTACCACCGCCATCCCGAAGGATGGCCGGCCCTCGATCTCGATCTGCATGGCGCCTCCGCGACCGAGACTGTTTACAAGGAGCCAGGCAGCCCGCCAAGGTGCGACGGGCACAAGCATGGTGACGGGGGCGCTTTCTGCCGGGCGTCAGCGGCCCGAGGACCAGGCGCCGCCGGGCTCCGGAGCGAACGCCGCGCCATCGTGGACGTGCCGCGCGAAGTCGACGGAGCCATCCGGCTGCAGCTCATACACGGCCATCGCCGCGGCGCGTCGGCGGTCCGGGGAGAAGGCCTGGCCCGAGGTGCCTGGGTTGCAGATGGGGATCCCGACCCCGTCGGACAGCTCGAGGAGCACACGGTAGCCGTGGTGCACGTGCCCGCAGGCGATCAGCACGGGCCGCACCGGCGCGGCATCGAGAACCGCGATCAGCGCACGGGCGTTGCGCAAGCCGTGGTGTGCCCCGTCGTAGATCTCGCCGCGCCGATCGAGCAGCGGGTAGTGGATCGCAAGGATCACCGCACGGTCCCGGAGCGCGGGGTCTGCGAGCGCCTGCGCGAGCGCGTCGAGCTGGGCCTCCGGCACCGCCCCCGAGGCTGACAGCAGCTGGGGGCGATTCGGATCCAGGCCCAGCACCGTGACGTTCCCGTAGTCCTTGCGCTGCAGCCCCGACGGCTCCCGGTGCATCCAGGGGCCGAAGGTCCCCTCCATGAACCGGCCCCGCTGCGCGCCCCGCGTGTACACGTCGTGGTTGCCCGGGATCACGAAGGTCGGCACCGAGTCCAGCAAGGGCCCGAGGTCCTGCCGCGCGACCGCGAACTCGCTGGGCAGCGACTGGCTCGTGAGGTCGCCGGTGATCAGGACGAGGTCGGGGGCCACCGCGAGCAGGTGGGCGACCAGGGCCCGCTGCACGTCGCGCGAGAAGTCCCGCCGACGGCCCCGCACGTAGAGGTTCGCGGTGCCGAGCACCCGCTTGGGGCCCAGCTCCGCCAGGCGGGGGGGCACGAACCAGTGGATGTCGGTGGCATGGGCAATGCGCATGGGCCTCTCAGCGTCGGGCACCGAGGCCGAAGCCGTAGCCTGCGGCCACGGTGCCGCCAAGCAGGACGAGGCCGAGGAGGATGGGCACCGCAGGCGGGGGCGCGGCCCACGCCACCGTCACGTCGAACGGCTCCTCTCCCGCCCGAATCCGGGCGATGCCCGCAGCCTCCGGCGTCCAGCGCACGCGACCCCGCCCGTCGGTGATGCCGATGGCCATCTCCCGCTCCCCGGAGAGCCGCGGCCGGTGGATGACGCGCACGGTCTCCCCTGCGCGGGGATCGCCGTCGGCGTTGGTGACTGCGATCACGGTCTCGTCGCCGACGCGGGCTGGCGCCTCGAGGACCACGGTCGCGTGGGCGGGCACGACCAAGAGCAGGCTCACGATCACGGGACGGCCTTCCGGGCGAGGGTGGCGCGGGTGGCGACCCACCAGAACGCGGCCGCTAGCGAGAGTCCGGCGAGAAACGCGTTGCCAATGCCGTCAGGCGCCCCGGGCCACGCTGCGACGCCCGCGAGCGCCGCGAGCCCCGCGGCGACACCGAGCAGTGGGCGGACCGAGGGGGTCGCGCGCCGCATGACGAGGCCCCCTGCCGCGACCATCGCGAAGGGCAGCACGGCGTTCCAGCCGAAGGGGAGGGCTCCGAACGCGGGGACGCTGAACCACAGCGTGATGAGCGCACCCGCACCCAGGCGGACCCGCGAAGACATGGCCTCCGTGGGCCGCTCGACGACCGAGGCGGCCGCGCTGGCCAGCACGAGGAAGCCCGCGACCGCCACCAGCGGATCGTCGAGCGCGCTACGCGCCGCTCCGAGGGAGGCCTCGAAGCGGGCTGCATGAGCGACGGTCAGTACCGCCGCCAGCAGGAGTGTCAGGCCGGCGCCGGCCCAGGGCGCCCGCGACTGTCCCGGCCGGCGCACAGGCCCGTAGGACCACTGCCCGTGACCGACGCCGCCGGCCCAGAGTCCTGCCAGCACTGCTGGTCCGAGCCACGAGCCCCAGCTCGCCCACTGGGGAACCAGCAGCGTGAAGGGCTCCGGAGTCGCCCAGAGCCGCCACGCCGTCCCCCCTGCGGCGACGAGCAGCCCGAGGGCCGCGGGGACTGCCGTCCACGCGCCGCGGCCTGCCAGGACTCCGCCCGCTGCCCACGCGGCGAGGCCCAGGGCTCCCCCGAGGGCGCCGTGGGCGCGCACCAAGGCCGCGAGCATCGCGCTGACCGCGACGATCCCCACGAGGTCGGCCAGTCCCTTCCCGATCGCTCGAACGACGGGGTCGTGCTCCTTCGCCGTGCGCCACTCGGCGCCGGCCGCAGGCGCGCCGACGGCCAGCGCCACGATGCTCGCGATGACCAGCGGCGCGACCCCTCCGGTAGCCTGGGCGGGGAGCAGGAGCGCGAACGCAGGGACCATGGCGAGCCCGATCCCCGAGATGGCTGGGATGTAGTGCGCGTCGGTGCCGGAGGCCATGCCGGGGGTCGTATCCCGGTCTGTGCGCCCGGCTCACGCCCGGGCGGTGATCCGACGAACCGGGATGGTCGACTGAAGCACGACCCCCTCGGCTTGCTTGCGCAGGTCGAAGGTGACGTCGTCGGCGTCGGTCTCGCAGTAGCGACCGATCACCTCTAGGATCTCGTCCTTCATCTTGTCGAGCTGGGCTGGCGACAGGTCGATCTGGTCATGGATGAGCAGGAGCTTGAGTCGCTGCTTGGCCTCGTCCTTGCTTCGGGCATCTGCCTTGGCGGCGAAGATGCCGGTGAGCGACTGGAGCAGGTTCGCCATCAGACCGCCTCCCGGGCCGGCTGCAGACCCATCCATCGGCGGAACATCGTCCAGACGCTGTGGTCACCGTCCATCGGAGGGATCTCCACCTCGAGGCCCATGACGCGGTCGGTGATCCGACGAAACGCCTGACCTACTGGCGACCGCTCGTCGAAGACCACCGGAACACCTCGGTTCGTGGACACGACGATGTCCGAGTGGTCCGGCACGATTCCGATGAGCGGAATCGCGAGGATCTCGAGGATGTCCTGCCGGTTCATCATGTCGCCGCGCTGCACCATCCCGGGCTGGTATCGGTTGATGATCAGCTGAGGCTCTGGAAGATCGTGGGCCTCGACGAGTCCGATGATCCGGTCCGCATCCCGGATCGCGCTGACCTCGGGCGTGGTGACGATCAGGGCACGGTCGGCACCTGCGATGCTGTTCTGGAATCCTTGCTCGATGCCTGCTGGACAGTCGATGATCACGTAGTCGTGGAGTTCCTTGAGGTCGTCCACGAGCTTCCGCATGTCGTCGGGCGTGACCGCCTGCTTGTCCCGCGTCTGCGCCGCTGGCATGAGGAACAGGCCCTCCACGCGCCGGTCGCGGATCAGCGCTTGCTTGAGCCGGCACTCACCCTCGACGACCTGCACGAGGTCGTACACGATCCGGTTCTCGAGGCCCAGCACGACGTCGAGGTTGCGCAGACCGATGTCCGCGTCGACGACGGCGCACGTCTTGCCGGCGAGGGCCAGGCCGGTGGCGAGGTTGGCGGCGGTCGTGGTCTTGCCGACGCCTCCCTTGCCGGAGGTGACGACGATGCACTCTGACATGGGCTCTCCGGGGGAGGGCAGGGCTAGCCGGGGAAGCGGCCCTGGAAGGGTTCGATGACGACCCTGAGATCGTCGGGCTCACCGCGTAGCGCGGCCAGCTGGGGGGTGGTCACGGCAGATGGGGGCCGGGGTCCGGGAATCGCGATCTTGCGCGCGATGCGCACCTGGGTGGGCCGCATGTCGAAGGCGAGCACGGTCGCGCCCGTGTCACCGTGGGCGCCCGCGTGGGCTACGCCCTTGAGGGCGCCGAACACGACGATGTTGCCGGTGGCCACCACGTGGGCCCCCGGGTTCACGTCGCCGTAGACCAGGATGTCGCCGTCGTAGCGCACCTGCTTGCCGGACCGCAGCGTCCTGGTCACCGGCAGGATGCGCGCGACAGGTTCGTCCGCGGACCGCTCGGGGATCGGGGTGAGGTGGTCCGACGGTGGACGCCCCTCGGAGGGCGGAGTCTCCGCCTCCGTCGACTCCGTCGGTGGACCGGGCGGCTCCACGAACAGCTTCAGCTTCAGCTCTCGCTCCGCAAAGCGGATGATGCTGTCTGCGCGCACGTACAGGCCGCTCACCTCGAGGGAGAACTCCTGGCGCAGGAAGCCGACCAGACGGCGAAGATCGAACAGGACGATCGGTCGCCCGCGGAAGTCCAGACGGCAGGTCTGACCGCCGATGGACGCGAGCTTGCCCGGCAGCACCGCCCTGAGCCAAGCGCGCAGAGCCTCGAACGTCATCCCCTCGGGAAGCTCGAGGACGGGGACGGTCGATTCGTGACGAACGACGAGGCCGGGGGCGTCACCGAGGTCGGACGAGGTCGGCATGAGGGGCTCGGGGAGGAGGGACGAGCGGTGGGCAGGGAACGGGGCTGGGGAGAGGAAGGGCCTAGGATCGGAGAGGGGTATGGGAAACCAAGATCCGGCACGCAGCTGGCCTTCGTCCTACCACGAACACGAGTGTGTCGGCAACTGGTCCGAGGGTGGCTCGGTCGCTCAGGTCACTCCCTTCAGTATGTGTCGGCCCACACCGTGACGGCGTCGTAGCCTTCGTAGGCGTCATACGCGATGATGTCGACGGAGTAGTTCCGGTAGAACGGGTCGAGGAAGGTCGAGCTGCCGTACCAGTCGGAGTACCAGAAGAAGGGGTCGTTCTCCGCGGGGAAGAGCTCGAAGCTGTCGACCAGCACGCCCGTTCGGTCGTCGTAGACGTCGGCGAACACCTCGATGACGTCGAGGGGGCCGTCAGCGTCGTCCACCGTGGCCTCGAACACCCAGATGTCGTCGTAGTAGTAGTCGTCGAAGTACACGCCGGCGTAGGCGTCCAGCACGACCGGGGGAGCGTTCAGCACCGGCCCGGGGCCCGGGGCAGGGCCCGGTACGTCGTTGTCGAAGTTGTCGTAGACGATGCAGCCGGAGGTCGTCGCGGCGGCCAACATGAGCGTCAGGGCGGTCCTCATCAGTGCTCCTCGGTCTCTCGGTCCACTGACGCACCGCTTGGCGCGCTATTCGACTCCATGCGCCATGCATCCCGATTTCTGGTGTCTCCTGCTGCGGCCGCCTCGGTCAAAGCCGGTCACCCCTGGGTGTTTCGAGGCTCGGAGCGCGCTCCCGAGCCCGGGACGGTCGTCGAGATCGTTGGTCCCGAGGACCGGAGCCTCGGTTGGGGTTTGTCGGACGAAGGCCCGATCGCGGTGCGCGTGCTCGGACGAGGGCGGCCCGAGGCGGTCGCGCGGGTCCTCGCCGAGCGGATCCTCCGCGCCGATGCGGTTCGCGTTCGGCTGCTCCCCGCCGACACCGACGCGTACCGCGCGGTAGCTGGGGCGGGCGACGGGCTGCCCGGCATCGTCGTCGACCGATACGCGGACCTCGCGGTGCTGCGCGTCTACGCGGCAGCGTGGCTGCCCTGGCTCGACGAGGTGGTCGCGAGCGTAGCCCGGCTCGCGTGGGTCCGTACCGTCTATCGCCGCCTCGGCGTCCAGCGCGTGGACGCCCAGCGTGGCGGCGACGTGCTCCACGGGCCCGAGGTCCCGGAGCAGCTCGTCGTGCAGGAGCACGGGGTGAAGATGCTCGTCCGACCCCGCGAGGGGCAGAAGACGGGGCTGTTCCTCGATCAGCGCGAGCATCGAGCGCTCGTCCAGCGGTGGTCCAGCGGTCGGGTGGTCGTCAACCTCTTCGCCTACACTGGAGGCTTCTCGGTGGCCGCGGCCCTCGGGGGCGCGGCACACGTGACCACGGTGGACCTCGCACCAGAGGCGGTCGCGGATGCGCGGGAGAACTTCCGACTCAACGGCCTCGACCCCGACGACCACGCCTTCGAAGTCAGCGACGCGTTCGCGTGGGCTCCCGACGGGAGGCCCGACCTGGTCGTCGTCGACCCGCCGTCCCTCGCTCACGACAAGGAGCGCCTCGGGGCCGCGCGATCCGCCTACCGCAAGCTTCACCGCCGGATTGGGCCATGGGTACCGCGCGATGGCTTGCTCGCCACCAGCAGCTGCACGTCCCGGATGAGCCGCGCCGCGTGGCGCGACGCGGTGGTCGAGGGGCTGCTCGCCGCCGGGTCGTGGTCTTGGCACTGGTGCAGCCACGAGCCTGTGGATCATCCGGTGGCCGCTGGGCATCCCGAGGGTGAGTACCTCAAGTTCGGGCTCCTGCGTCGACGGACGTGAGCGCTATGCTGTGGCTTGGAGGTCTACCGATGAAGACGCGAGCCGCTGTCGCAATGGAAGCTGGGAAGCCTCTCGAGATCGTGGAGCTGGACCTCGAAGGTCCCCGGGAGGGCGAGGTGCTCGTGGAGCTGAAGGCCACGGGCATCTGCCATACCGACGCCTACACCCTCTCTGGCAAGGACCCCGAGGGCCTCTTTCCCGCTGTGCTGGGCCACGAGGGCGCGGGGGTCGTCCGTGAGGTCGGCCCCGGGGTCCGCTCGGTAGCCGTCGACGACCACGTCATCCCCTTGTACACGCCGGAGTGCAGGGAGTGCGAGTACTGCCTGAATCCGAAGACCAACCTCTGCCAGAGGATCCGGTCGACGCAAGGGAAGGGTGTCATGCCCGATGGCACGAGCCGCTTCTCGTTCCAGGGGCGGCCCATCTACCACTACATGGGAACCTCCACGTTCTCGAACTTCACGGTCCTCCCGGAGATCGCCGTCGCGAAGATCGCCAAGGAGGCGCCCTTCGACAAGGTCTGCTACGTCGGCTGCGGCGTCACGACGGGCATCGGCGCGGTGGCCTTCACCGCCAAGGTGGAGCCGGGAAGCACGGTGATCGTCTTCGGGCTCGGCGGTATCGGGCTGAACGTGGTGCAGGGGGCGCGCATGGTCGGCGCCGGGCGGATCGTGGGCGTGGACCTGAACCCCGCCAAGCGAGCGCTGGCGGAGCGGTTCGGCATGACCGACTTCGTGAACCCGGCCGAGGTGCACGGGCCGCTCGCACCTCATCTCGTGGAGCTCACGGGCGGTGGTGCGGACTATTCCTTCGAGTGCATCGGGAACGTAGACGTCATGCGCACCGCCCTCGAGTGCTGCCACAAGGGGTGGGGGGAGTGCATCATCATCGGTGTCGCGGGCGCTGGCGAGGAGATTGCCACGCGACCGTTCCAGCTCGTCACTGGGCGCGTATGGCGCGGGACGGCCTTCGGCGGCGCGCGCGGGCGCACTGACGTTCCCGAGATCGTGCGCTGGTACCTGGACGGTCGCGTGCGCATCGACGAGATGATCACCCACACGATGCCCCTCGACAAGATCAACCGGGCGTTCGATCTCATGCGCGAGGGAATCTCTATTCGCTCCGTGGTGGAGTACTGATGAAGATCGTGAAGGAATATCGGTCCTTCGAGGGCCGGCAGCTCGTGTTGGCTCATGACTCGGCAGCGACCTCGACCCGCATGGAGCTCGGGCTGTACCTGCCTCCGTCGGCGGTCGACGGACCAGTGCCGGCGGTGCTCTACCTCTCCGGGCTGACGTGTACCTGGGAGAACGTCGCGACCAAAGGAGGCTACGCTGCGCTCGCCTCACGCCTCGGGGTCGCGGTCATCTGCCCTGACACGAGCCCGCGGGGGCCCGGCGTGCCCGACGACGAGGCGTACGATCTAGGCCAAGGGGCCGGCTTCTATGTCGACGCGACCCAGGAGCCGTGGTCGCGGCACTACCGGATGTACAGCTACCTGACGGACGAGCTCCCGGATTCGCTCACGTCTTTCCCGCTGCGTCTCGACCGGGTTGGCATCATGGGTCACTCGATGGGAGGTCACGGGGCACTGGTGATCGGGCTGCGGCAGCCGACCCGGTACTCGTCGATCTCGGCGCTCGCGCCCATCGGCGGCCCGAGCGAGGTGCCGTGGGGGCGCAAGGCCCTCGGAGCCTACCTCGGCCCCAGCCCCGAGGCGTGGGGCGAGTACGATGCGGTGCGCCTGATCGAGGCTGGACATCGCCATCCCCGGTCCATCCTGGTCGATCAGGGGGCCTCGGACGACTTCCTCGAGCGGCAGCTACAGCCTGAGCGCCTGCAACAGGCGGCGGAGAACGCCGGGCAGCGACTGGAGCTCCGGGTTCACCCCGGGTACGACCATTCCTACTATTTCGTCGCCTCGTTCATGGAGACGCACCTCCGCTTCCACGCCGAGGCGCTTGCGGCGGATTGACGAGAGCGCGTCGAGGCCATTGGGCTGACCCACACCACGGAGCGCAGCCGACTCATCGCTCCTGAAGCCCGCCGCTCTGACCGGTGAGCCCCGCCAGCCGCTCGGCGAGTCCGGTATGGCGCTCGTCTCCGCCGGTCGTCCGGACCGCGCGGTGCCATGCGCGAGACGCCCCGACCACGCAGAGGAACCGCCGCGCGCGCGTGACGGCCGTGTAGAACAGGTTCCGCCGCAGCATGAGCCCGTGGCTGGGGTGCAGGGCCAGTACGACCGCGGGATACTCGCTGCCCTGGCTCTTGTGAACCGTGATCGCGTAGGCCAGGTCCAGCATCGCGAGGTCCTCGCGGGCCCACTGAACCACGCGCCCGTCGAAGTCCACCTCGAGCCCTCGTCGGCCCACCTCCCGGATGATCCCGACGTCTCCGTTGAAGACCTCGACATCGTAGCGGTTCCGAACGCAGAGCACGCGGTCCCCCAGACGGTACTCTCGGTCCCCTCGCTGCAGCGCGGGCTGGTCGGGGTTGAGCCGTTGCTGGAGGCGCTGGTTCAGCTCGGCCGTGCCGAGCGGTCCGCGCCGGGTGGGGGTGAGGACCTGCACCTCCTCGAGGGGCGCGAAGCCGAGCGCCGCGAGCCTCTCCGAGACGACGCGCTCGAGGGTCTGGGCCGTCGCTTCCGGATCGGGCCGGTCGAGCAGGAACACGTCCCGGGTGCCGCTGCGTTCGCCCGACACCGGCACCTCGCCGCAGTGGATGGCCTGGGCTGCGGTGAGGATTCCGGAGTCTGCAGCCTGACGGTGGACCGTGGACAGCCGCGCGACCGGACAGGCCCCCGAGGCGACGACGTCGCGCAAGACCTGACCGGGCCCCACGCTCGGGAGCTGGTCCGCGTCGCCGACGAGGACGAGGCAGAACCCCTCCTGCTGGGTGGGGCACGCCCGAAGGAGCGCCGCGAACAAGGGAAGGTCCACCATGGACGCCTCGTCGACCACGACCACGTCGGCTTCGAGCGGGTTGGTGGGGGACCGTAGGAACCCACCTTCCCCGGGGTGGTACTCCAGCAGCCGGTGCAGCGTGCTCGCGGGCATTCCGGCGGCCTCGCTCAGGCGACGAGCGGCGCGCCCGGTGGGCGAGGCCAGCTTCACGCCTGCCCCGCGCTCCTCGAACGCGCGCAGGAGCACCCGCAGCAGCGTGGTCTTGCCGGTGCCGGGGCCTCCGGTGACCACCACGAACCCGCCGCGTAGGCCCATGAGCACGGCCTCGCGCTGCGACGGATCGAGCGCCACGTCGACGTATCGCTCCGCCTGGGCGACCCAGTCCGGGTCGGGCGCGGTGGGCGCGGGCCGTAGCTGCGCGAGCTCGTGCACCACCTCCAGCTCGGCCGCATAGAGGTCTGCGTGCCACACACGCTCACCCTCCACGACAGCTTTGCCTGCGCCCTCCGCGTCGTCGATGGCGCGGTCGAGGGCGTGCACCGGCACGTCGAGCTGGGCGACCGCCTCGCGGAGCTCGCTTCGAGGAACGAAGCAGTGCCCGCGCTGGTCTGCGGCCTGGTCCAGCGCGTACCCCACCGCGGCCCGAACCCTCGCCGGGTCGTCGGCGGGAAGCCCCTGGCGCCGCGCGAGCTGATCGGCGATTCGAAACCCGATGCCCCCGATGGCCTCCGCGAGGTCGAACGGCTGGGTCTGGACCACGCGGGCTGCGTCGTCGCCGTACCGGTCGCGAATCCGGTCGGCGAGGCGCTGAGAGAGGCCGAGGCCCCGCAGAAGAATGGTGAGCGCCCGTCCGTCGTCCTGCTGCGACCAGGCCTCACAGATCGCCTGGGCTCGCGACGGCCCGATTCCCTCGACGTCCGTGAGTCTCTCCGGCGACGTCCGGATGACGGACGGCAGCTCCTGCCCGAAGGTCTCCACGAGGCGCTCGGCGAAGGCCCGCCCTACGCCCTTGATGCCCGCAGACGACAGCCAGAGCTTCATTCCCGCCAGCGTATGGGGGGACTCGTCGAGCAACCCCACGACGCGGAACTGACGCCCGTGGGTCGGGTGGTTCTCGAACCTGCCCTCCATGGAGAGAAAGGCGCCCTCCGGCTTGTCGGCCAGCGATGCGAGGTTCCCGACCGCCACCAGGTCGGTGTGAAACGCTGTACGGACCATCACGACGCCGTACCCGGTGCGGTCCGAGTGGTAGAGCACGCGGGTGAGCGTGCCGTCGATCCACTCGAGGGAGGTCGACGACTCCAGGGAGGCCGAAGACTCACGCGAGGTCGATGACCCGAGGGGCAGGGAGGCGTCGAGCCGGTCCGTCACGCCGAATAGACCTCGAACTGCTCGGGGTGGAAGTGCCCCATGGCGCGAATCACCACGCGGCGGCCGATGTGGCGCTCGATCTCCTCGAGATCCGGAAACCGATCCCCGTAGAGGAGGTCGGCCACTCCCGGCGTCGTATTGACGTAGACCGAGCTGCCCCCCGCGCTACGGTCGGCTTCGCGCCGCACCTCCCGCAGGATCTCGTAGGCGAGGGTGGTCTGCGAACGCACCACGCCAGTGCCCGCGCAGGTAGGGCAGCCATCGGTCAGGTACCGGTCGAGCCCCTCCTGCACCCGCTTGCGGGTCATCTCCACGAGCCCGAGGTCGCTGATCCGAAGCACGTTCGTGCGAGCGCGGTCCCGCTGCAGCGCCTGCTCGAGCGCGCGGAACACCTTGTCTCGGTTCTGCTCCCGATCCATGTCGATGAAGTCGATGATGATCAGCCCACCGATGTTCCGCAAGCGGAGCTGCGCGACGACCTCGTCGACCGCCTCGAGGTTGATTCGGAGCGTGGTGTCCTCGAGCGAGGAGCTGCCCACGAACTTCCCCGAGTTCACGTCGATCGCCATCAGTGCCTCGGTCTGATCGATCACGAGGTAGCCGCCCGACTTCAGCCATACCTTGCGGCCCATCGACCGGGCGATCTCGGCCTCGACGCCGTAGGTGTCGAAGACTGGCTCGAGGCCCCGGTACAGATGCACGCGGTCGCGTGCGCCCGGCATGACGTCCTCGACGAAGCTCTTCACGCGGTCGAAGATCTTGGCGTTGTCGCTGACCATTCGCTCGACACTCTCGTCGAACAGGTCGCGCACTGCCCGCAGGACCAGCCCGTACTCGGCATGGAGCAGCGAGGGGGCCTTCTGCCCCTTGCAGGCATCCTGGATTCGATCCCAGCTTCGCTGAAGGAAGTCCATGTCCGCCTTCAGGGCCTCCGTGGGGGCGCCCTCACAGACGGTCCGCACGATGTAGCCCATGCCCTTCTTGCGGTGCTGCTCGACGAACGACCGGAGCCGCCGCCGCTCCTTGTCTTTCTCGATGCGCCGGGAGATGCCCACGTGCTCGACCGTGGGCATGAAGACGAGGTAGCGCCCGGGCAGCGCGATGTGCGTGGTGAGACGGGCGCCTTTGGTTCCGATGGGGTCCTTGGCGACCTGCACCACAATCTCCTGCCCCTCCTTGAGGAGGTCCTGGATGGCGGGCTGACCGGCCTTGGCACTGGCTCGCGGGCGATCCTCGGAGGCTGGCGGCACCGCCTCGTCCTCTACGAGCGCGGGCGCCTGCAGCTTGAGCATGTCCGGGTAGATGTCACCCACGTACAGGAACGCTGCGCGCTCGAGGCCGACGTCGACGAAGGCCGCCTGCATGCCGGGAAGGACCCGAACGACGCGCCCGAGGTAGACGCTACCGACGAATCCGCGCTCGTCGCCCCGATCGATCATGAGCTCGGCCAGGCGGCCGTTCTCCATCAGCGCGACGCGCACCTCCCTGCCGGTGGTGGAGCAGATGATCTCGGAGGGCACACAGAACTCCAGAGCCTTCGGCGGCGCCTCCCGGGAACACGACGAGCTGCCGGTTCGACCTGGAGGACCCCGAAGGGCGGGGTGTTGAGGTAGCTGCAAGGCGAAGCGGCCGGGGCGACGACACCGAGGACTGGGCACCACGAGGTCTGCACGGTGGTCGAGCTCCGGGGACCGCCAGGAGGTAGCCTCACCCTCCGCCCATGAGACGCAGAGCGCCGGTGCTCCGGGTGAATGAACTGGCGGTCGTCCCTTGCCCTATGGCATGCTGACGGGTCTCAGGTCAAGGCACGAGTCATCGAACGGAGCGACGCCGCTCCAGCGAGAAGTGGCAGAGCACCTGGGCGAGATCGCGGCCTTCACCATCGGTGACCGGCACCGACACCTCGACGGGCGCCGCGCCCATCTCGAGCTGCCGGATGAGCCCCGAGATCGCGTCGGTTCGCATCTCTGCCCGCGCGACGACATCTTCGCGAGACGTCCCGAAGTACTTGATCCGCGAGCTCTTCAGGAAGTGGTGCAGTCCCTCCAGCTCGGGATGCGTGCCGAGGAGGGTCGCGGCCGTGGTCTCGCCGAGGGCGAACAGCGCCGACGAGTGAAGGGCACCGCTGTGGTCGCGCAGCGCCTCGGAGGCCTGCAGACGCATCACCACCAGCCCGGTCCGCGCCTCCTCGACACGGATCCCCAGGGTCGCGAGCATCGGTACCGACCGCAGCGTCTGGTCGAGCACTGCATGCATCCTCGCCTCCTCGTTATTGATGCCTCGGTCCCGTATCGGAATTTCCAGAAGTCCCATGAGCCGCTCTGCCATCTCCCGCGCCCCAGCCCGGACCGACAGCGAGGGCCGGGTCGACCTGCGGTGCCTCCACCGGGAGGCCCTCGAGGTCTTCGTGCGAGACGAGCTCGGCGCAGGGCCGGACGTCGCGCTGCGCCTCTTCAAGGAGGTCTGGCAGCGCCGCGTCACCTCGATTCCGGACATGCGGACCCTGCGTCGGAGCTATCGAGAGCAGCTTGCTTCGCGCGCCTTCGTCTCCGAGCTGCACGAGCTCCGCCGGCTCGACTCGGCCGATGGCTCTGCGAAGTTCCTCTGGAAGCTCCACGACGGCGCGGTCGTGGAGTCCGTGCTGATCCCCGACGGAGACCGGGTCACCCTGTGCATGTCGTCCCAGGTGGGCTGCGCGATGGCCTGCTCGTTCTGCCTCACGGGCGACATGGGGCTGTCCCGGAACCTCCACGCCTCCGAGATCGCGTCGCAGCCGCTGCAGGTCCAGTCGTTCCTGGGCGACAGCATGCGGATCAGCAACCTGGTGCTCATGGGAATGGGGGAGCCCCTGCACAACCTCGCCAACCTGGTGGCGGCCCTGCGGATCTGTCTGGACGACCATGCGCTGAACTTCTCCCACCGCAAGATCACGGTGTCGACGGTGGGCCTCGTGCCGCAGCTAGGGAAGCTCGCCGAGGCGCTGCCGGTGAACCTCGCGGTGTCGCTCAACGCGACGACCGAGGCGCAGCGGCGGGAGATCATGCCCGTGACGAAGCGCTGGTCGATGGAGGAGCTTCTCGAACAGTGTCGGCGGGTTCCGCTCCCCCAGCACAAGCGCATCACCTTCGAGTACGTGATGTTCGAGGGCTTCAACGACACCCTCGACGATGCGGCTCGGCTGATGCGGCTGCTCGAGGGCATTCCCTCGAAGGTCAACCTGATTCCCTACAACGAGAATCCGGGCCGTCCGAACCTGCGGCGCCCGAGCGAGGCCGTGGTGAAGGCCTTTCAGCATCACCTGGTCAGCCGGGGAGTGAGCTGCTCGGTCCGCACCACCCGGGGCCTCGACATCTCCGCGGCGTGCGGTCAGCTCGGCCAACCCGTTAGTCGAGCGCGAACCTAGGAGGCGCTTCGTGGGCCAGGCGATTGGGATTGTTGGCGGATCGGGTCTCTACGAGCTCGACGCGCTCGAGGACGTGCGCACGGTCGAGTACGATACGCCCTACGGCAAGCCGAGCGACGCGCTGATTCACGGCCGGCTCGGCGGCGCCGAGCTCGTGTTCCTGCCTCGCCATGGCAAGGGTCATCGCCTGCTGCCGAGCGACATCCCCTTCCAGGCCAACGTCCACGCGCTCAAGCAGGCGGGCGTGGGCTGGCTGATCTCCGTCTCCGCGGTCGGCTCCCTGCGCGAGGAGATCGCGCCTGGTCACGCAGTGCTCGTCGACCAGTACATCGATCGCACCCGATTCCGGCCCGCGACCTTCTTCGGCGACGGCGTGGTCGCCCACATCGGGTTCGGCGACCCCACGTGCGATACGCTCCGAGGCTACCTCGCCCGAGCGTGTGCGGCCGAGGAGTTGACGGTTCACACGGCCGGGACCTACGTGTGCATGGAGGGGCCGGCCTTCTCCACGCGCGCCGAGTCCGAGCTGTACCGCTCCTGGGGCGCAGCAGTGATCGGAATGACTGCACTGCCCGAGGCCAAGCTGGCCCGAGAGGCGTCCATGTCCTACGCCACGCTGGCGTTCGCCACCGACTACGACTGCTGGCACGACGGTCACGACGCGGTGAGCGTCGAGCAGGTGGTTGCCGTGCTGATGGCCAATGTCGACCGGTCCAAGAGGGTTGTCGAGCGGGTCGTGCCTTTGATCGCCGCTCACGACGGCGCTCCTCCCCATCACCGGGCGCTCGAGACGGCCATCCTCACGCCCCGGGAGGCGATCAGCGACGCCGCCAAGGCGCGTCTGGGGCCGATCCTGGCCCCGTACCTCGAGTGAGCTCGTGAGCCCCGGGGCGGTCCTTCGCCAGCGGCGCGTGGAGCTCGGCCTGAGCGTGCACGACGTCGCAGAGGCGACCCGCGTCCCCCCGGCCCACCTGCAGGCCCTCGAGGAGGACGATCTGGAGGCGCTCCCGGCAGGGCCCTACGCGGCCGCCTACCATCGCACGGTCCGGGCCTTTCTCGACCTCGAGCCCACGGTGGGGGAGATCTCGTGGCGCTCCGCCACCGACCCGTCCACCTCGTCCCCCGCCGCGCCCGCAGGAGGCCCGCGCCGAAGCGGACCCCCACTCGCCGTCCTTCGCGTGTTCGCGCTGATCAGCACGGCGGCCCTGGCCATGCTCTCGATCAGCGCGCTGCTGCCCGTGCTCCGGTCTGCGACTCCAGACCCCACGGGCGGGGGGGCCGCGCAGCGACTCATCGTGCGCGCCGTCCGCAACACGCCGGTCCGCGTATGGGTAGACGGAGAGCTGCGCCAGGACGGCGAGCTCGCCGGTGGGTCGGAGCGACCGTTCGACGGTCACCGCATCGAGGTCGAGGTCGACGCCGTGGAAGACGTCAAGCTCACCTGGAATGGCGAGTGGCTGCGGCCCCAGGGCCAGCAGAAGGCTCCCCGGCGGCTTGTGTTCGTCGATGACGAGCACGGGGAGGTCCCGTGAGTGCGGATCTCCAGAGCCGCACGAGGCGGACGGAGGCGCTCTTGCGGCGCCTCGTGCGACGCGACGCGTCCGGAGCCCTGCGCAAGCTCCTCCCCGGGGTCCCGCCGGCCGATGTGGCCGCCGCGATGGAGCGCCTCACGGCGAGCGAGCAGCGCCGGCTCTATCGGAACATGGAGGATCGGACCTATGCGGCCGAGGTCCTCGCCCACCTGTCCGACGCGGCGAGCCGGGAGGTCACCAAGGAGATGAGCGAAGACGCTCTCGTCGAGCTGCTCGAGCACATGGAGCCGGACGACGCCACGGACATCGTGGGCGCCCTCGACGACGATCTCCGGATGCGGGTCCTCGCCGAGCTGCGGGACGACGAGACCGGCGAGGAGGTCCGAGCGCTCCTCGCGTGGCCTCCGGAGACGGCTGGCGGAATCATGAGCCCACAGGTGTTCGTGATGCCCGACGACGCGAGCTGCGGCCAGGCGATCGCCGCACTCCAGGCGGAGCACGAGAGCATCGAGAACATCCACTATGTCTACGTGGTCGACGACCGCCAGCGGCTGGTCGGGGTCACCAGCCTCCGCTCTCTCCTCACGCACTCGCCGCGCACCAAGCTCACCGAGATCATGGTCGTGGACCCGATCTCGGTGGCCCCCTCCCAGGATCAGGAAGAGGTGGCCCGCATCGTGGCGCGGTACGACTTCCTCGCGGTTCCCGTCGTGGACCGACGACGTCACATCCTCGGCGTGGTCACCGTCGACGACGTCGTCGACGTCATCCGCGACGAAGCGGCCGAGGACATGATGCTCATGGCCGGGGTGAGCGACCCGAAGCAGGAACAATCGGTGCTCAAGCAGAGCGTCTACCGCGCAGGGTGGCTGCTCGCGACCATCGGCGGAGGGATCCTCGCCGCCGAGATCATCGGGCTCTACGAGACCACCTTGGCGTCGATGGCCGTGCTCGCCGGCTTCATCCCGGTGATCATGGGCATGGGCGGCAACGTGGGGATCCAGTCCGCGACCCTCGCGGTCCGGGGCCTCGCCACGGGGGCAGTTCAGCTCGACCGCCTCGGCTCGTTCCTGTGGCAGGAGACCCGTGTGGGGCTGATCCTGGCCGTGGGGTACGCCCTGCTGCTCGGCGTGTATGGGGTGCTGCGGTTTCCCGACCAGCCTCTGCTCGGGGTGTCGCTCGCGGCGAGCATCGCGCTCGCGATTCTCTCCGCGGGGCTCATCGGCGCCGCGATCCCGCTCGGGTTCCAGCGCGTCGGGGCCGACCCCGCCATCGCGACGGGCCCCTTCGTGACCACCCTCGTCGACCTGCTGGGCATCGTGATCTACTTCAACGTGGCGCGAGCCCTGCTGGGGCTCTGATGGCCGGGCGGGAGCTCGCTGCGATCGTGGTTGGAACCACGGACCTCGGTGAGGCCGACCGGTGGGTCCAGCTCCTGACCGCCGAGGAGGGCGTGCTGCGGGCCGTTGCGCGCCATGCACGAGCGTCGCGGCGCCGCTTCGGCGGCACCCTCGACCCCGGAACAGAGGTGCTCGCCCAGGTGGGGCGAGCCCGCGGGGGGAATGGGGGGTGGGTGCTCCACGACGCGTCCCGGGTCCGGGGGCCCGACGTGGCCCGGACGGAGTACGAGCGCATTGCCATGCTCGGCTACGGCTGCGAGGTCGCGGCCGCGCTGGCGGTGGAGGCGCAGGCGAACCCCAAGCAGTTCGGCTTGCTACGGGCGTGGCTGGGGCTGCTGGAGGGTCCCCGCGTCCCGACCAACGCTGCCCGGTGCGCGTTCGAGGCCAAGGCCCTCACGTTCGCCGGCTTTGCGCCCTCGCTCGCCAGGTGCGCCACCTGCGGCGAGCCCATCGACGCGCCTGCGGTGTTCGACGCCGAGTCAGGTGGGGCAGTGCACGGCCGCTGCGGTGGTGGGGCGTCGGTCTCCGTCGATGCTCTGCTGGAGCTCGAGGCCCTCCGGCGCACGCCCATGGCGCAGACGCTCGACCACACGGTGGCGCTGGCTCACCCCTGGCTGTTGTCGGACTTCGTGCAGCACCAGATCGGCCGGGCGTTAGCGAGCCGGGCGCTGCTCGCCACTGCATGACCCGAGGGGCGCGGCGGCGCCGGCAGACGCAATCGAATAGGGGAGCGCCATGCGTTCGATGCTCGCTGTGCTGGTGGCCACTGCATGCTCACCCGACGACGTCCTGCTGCGCGGTCGCGTGTTCGAGCATCGGGGTCTCGAGGCCGAACCGCTCGCTGGCGCAGAGGTCACCCTGTGGCTCCCGTCCTCCGGGGAGGAGTCACTCGACCGCGCGCTCACGAGCCGTAGTGGCGACTTCGAGTTCGAGGTGCCCCCGAGCGAGGTGATCGCCCTCGGGATCCGGAGCGACGCCGGTGTGGTGGCGATGTTCCACGGCACGAGTCCTCTGTCCGGCGAGAAGGACATCGAGGACAACGTGCTGTTCCCGGTTCGGCTCGCGGAGCTGGAGGCGGAGCGGGAGCGCTTTGCGGGGTGTCCCGGCGCGAAGACGGGGGGTGCCGTGGTGTTCGGCGAGGTTCGGCTCTTCGAGCTCGTAGACCCCAACACGGGCCGCAGCCCGCTCGCTCCCAATGGCCGCGTCGACGTGGAGGCGCTGAACGAGCAGGGAGCCCCGGTGCAGACCTGGGAGGCCTGCTACCTCGATCCCGAGGGCGAGGAGTACGACGACACCGCCGACTTCACCGGAGGGAGCGGTCGGTTCGCCGTGTTTGGCGTCGAGCCGGGGCTCCACCGGCTCAACGTCCGAAACCAGTTCGTACCCAACGAGTGGATCGTGAACCGTTACCCGGCGTGGGTTCCCGACTCCGATGACCCGGTCGTGTTGCCACAGTGGCCCGCCTGGGTCGAGCCGCTATGAGGGAGTCACTTGGCTAAGGGGCCCGTCATGGTGAGGTCCGCGTGAACGAGGAGCGCGGGATCAGCTTCGGCCTCCCGCTTCGGGTGGCCATCCGCTCCGATGTCGGGAACGTGCGTACCAACAACGAGGACTCGGCAGGCCACGTGTGGCTCGACGACGGAGCCTTGTTCGTGATCGTGGCGGACGGGATGGGCGGCCACGAGGCCGGCGAGGTGGCGAGCGGGCTCGCCGTCGATGTGCTGGGCGACTTCGTGGGGCGCGACCCCGGCGAGGATCCGCGCGAGAGGTTGTACCGCGGAATGATGGCGGCGAACGAGGCGATCCTCGAGGAGGGTCGGAGCATTGGCCAGCAGGGAATGGGCACCACCGCCGTCGCGGCCATCCTCAAGGGCCGCGAGGCTTTCGTGGGGTTGGTCGGAGACTCCCGCCTGTACCACATCCGCAGGGGTCAGCTCGTGTGGCGCACGCTCGACCACACGAGGGTCCAGAGCTTGATCGACCGCGGGATGATCGACGAGGAGGACGCAAAGGAGCATCCCGAGGCGGGAATGCTCACCCGTGCCCTCGGCCACAGCCGGATGGCCAACGGAGGCGAGCTCGTGCCCGACGTGTTTGCCGAGCCGCTGGAGCTGGAGCCCCAGGATGCGCTGCTCATGTGCTCCGACGGCCTGCACGACCTGGTGGAGGACTGGGAGATTGGCACGTTGGTGGCGGGCCTCGAGCCGGAGGCGGCGGCGGCGAGCCTCGTGGAGCTAGCGTGCGATCGCGGCGGGCACGACAACGTCACGGTCGCGGTCATCACCGTGGGGGAGCGGGCTGCCGACTACGACCCGGACTACATCCCGCCCGTGCTCGAGCCCGAGGAGTCACTGCCCGACCATGCCACCAGCGATGAGACGGTCACCATCCCGGCCTCGGATGCGGTCCTGCAGGCCGAAGTAGAGCTGGAGCAGACGCGCGAGCGGCCGCTCGACCTGCGCCTTCCCGTGGTGGACACAGGCGCGCGGCCCCAGGGGCTGCTGTTCGGGCTGGCGGCCGTGTCGCTCGTGGCGATGGTGGGCGTGGCCGTCGGGTTGTTGGCCATCGCGGTGGCCGCGGTCTGGTTCTTCGCGGGCGGCTGAGACTTCACCTGGCTTCGCTCGCATACCGGCCTGCAGGGCGAAGCCCGAAGGTCCGGCT
>CAYMSU010000021.1:0-25731 GCA_964393165.1 uncultured Enterobacteriaceae bacterium | reverse complement strand
GGGGTGTGCCGCTCGAGGCCCTTGAAGCGGGAGCTCGGCAGGGTCATGCAGTCCGCGCGGCGCGCGGCGTTGTCGGGTGCGCCGAGCAGGATCACGCGGATGTAGTCGTCGCCTGCGGAGTTGGCGTAGAAGTACCCCTCGAGCTCCACGACCTTCCCGACGTGCGCGGGCAGCGCCTGCGAGAGTTCCTCTACCGACATCCGTGGCGTGGGCGCAGGTGCCGACCGGGTCGCACCGCTGCACCCGAGCCACCCCGCCACGAACACCGACACGACCCCCATCGAGACCACCGGCATCGTCACCTCCGAGCGCGCCGGACATAACCCTCCTCGGACGCGCCCACCAGCACCGTGGGTGCCCCCCGCAAGCGCTGGATCGGCTATCCTGTCGCTCCTGTCCGGAGAGTCCATGTCGCGTCCACTCGCCTTCCTCGCCCTCGCCACCACCCTCACCATCGCCTGCGGAGAGGGCCGCGAGGCCGACAACGACGCCGGGGAGGACACCCTCGAGGTCATCCCGGTGCTCGGCAACGGCACCCACTCGATCGACGAGGTGGCCGTCCGCGAGGTCGTGACCACGCAGCTGTTCTGGCCGAGGGATCTCGAGTTCCACCCCCAGGCCGACGAGCTGTGGGTGGTGAACCGCCAGACGGACTCGATCACGATCGTGGCGGACCCCGAGGGGGCGGCCACGACCACGCACGCGCAGACCGAGTCCGGGAACCACTTCCTGGCGCAGCCCTCGGCGCTCGCCTTCAACCAGCGGGGGAACTTCGCCACATCCCACGAGGAGCACGAGCTCACGCAGGGCCCCAACGGCACGCCCGTGGACTTCATGGGCCCGACCTTGTGGGATGGCAACTCGTCCACGTTCGACGGAGGCCACGCGAGCCACCTCGACATGCTCCACAACAGCCCCGACGGCGCAGGGATCGCGTGGGAGCGGCGGAACGTGTTCTGGGTGTTCGACGGCTGGCACAACTCCCTCACCCGCTACGACTTCGCCGAAGACCACGGCCGCGGCGGGGCGGACCACTCCGACGGGGTCATCCAGCGGTTCGCCGAGGGCAAGGTGGAGTTCGTTCCCGACGTGGTGAGCCACCTCGCCTACGACCGCGACACGGACCTGCTCTACGTGGCGGACAGCGGCCGCAACCGGATCATGGTGCTCGACGCGACCACCGGCCAGTCGGCCGGCCCCATCGGCCCGAACTACGACGGGTGCGACATGCGCGGCATCACCGGGGAGGAGCTGACCCGCCTCGTGCAGGGTAGCGAGGTCGCGGGCATGGAGCTGCCATCGGGCCTCGAGCTCCACGACGGCCTGCTGTGGGTGAGCGACGCGGATACCTCCACCATCTTCGCGTTCACGCTCGACGGCGAGCTCGTCGACTACCTCGAGACGGGCTGGGAGCCCGGCACGCTCGGCGGCATGGCGTTCGATGCGCAGGGCGATCTGTGGCTCGTCGACCAGATCAACGACGCGGTCCTCGAGATCACGCCGCGCTGACGTGAGGCTCGCGTGGCTACTGGCCGCCGCCGGCGCATGCGACGCCGGGCCGGCCGACGATCTGTGCGCGGAGGCCGGCGGCGCCGCGTCGCTGGAGCTCGGAACGGGGGAGCAGGCGTTCGAGCCCTTGGAGCCCGGATCCGAGCTCGGCTTCTACGCGGGGCCCCAGGGTGGGCACCACGTCTTCGTCAGCGTGAGGGCGACGGGGCTCGTGCCCGGGACAGGGGACCTGAGCAATCCCGACGATCCCGCGCTCACGGTGTCGCTGGTCGCCGAGGGCGAGGAGCTGTCCTCATTCGTGGACCGGCCCCGGCTGCTCGTGCCGAGCGAGGACGGCGACTACGACCAGCTCATCGGCCAGCTCGTGGTCCTCGGCCACCCCGATCCGCCCGTGCTCGACGCCGCCGAGGCCGCGCTGACGGTCACGCTCGTCGATCGCTGCGGCACCGAGGTCCGAGCCGATCGCGACGTCACGCTGGCCCTTCGTTAAGGGCGGGGCATGTTCACGATCATCTATCTGTGGGCCTGCTCGTGGGGTCCGACTGAGTCCGAGGCCCCCTCCGCGCCGCCCGTCCTCCAGACGGGCCAGGCGTCGTTCTACGGGAAGGGCTTCGCCGGCCGCCCCACCGCCTCGGGCGAGCCCTTCGACCCGGCAGCGAAGACCGCCGCCCACCGCACCCTGCCCTTCGGCACGAAGCTCGAGGTCACCGACGTCGCGCGCGGCACGTCGGTCACCGTGGAGGTCACCGACCGCGGGCCCTATGCCGACGACCGCATCCTCGACCTGTCGCGGGGAGCGGCCGAGGTCCTCGGCTTCGTGGACGACGGCACCACCGAGGTCGAGCTCCGCGTGGTCGAGTGCCCCGAGGGAGAGTCCTGCGGCGCAGGCGCGGAACAGTAGCCGGCTACGCCACTTCCTCGGGCTCGGCAGGGCGAAGGCCCTTCGCGCGGTACATTTCCCGGTCGGCCAGCTCGAGCAGCGCCTCCGGAGTGTCCACGTCGGCGCCGGCCACCGCTGCTCCAATGCTCGCGCTCGCCTCGACCATCCCGTACTCGCCGAGGTCGAAGGGCATGGCGAAGGCCGCCTCGAGCCGCCGAGCCAGGCGCTGCACGATCGTCGCGGCGGGGGCCCGGCGCGTCAAGACTGCGAACTCGTCCCCGCCCAGGCGAGCCGCGGCCTCCCCGGGCTCGAGGACCGCCTGCATGCGCGCGGCCACGCCCTGGAGCAGGCAGTCGCCAGCGAGGTGCCCGTAGTGGTCGTTGACCTGCTTGAAGCGATTCAGGTCGACGAACACGACCCCGGTGTCGCTCGGCAGCGCTCCCGTCGGCGACAGGTCCGCCCGCAGTCGCCGCTCGAAGCCCAGGCGGTTCAGTAGCCCCGTCAGCCCGTCCTGCTCGGCGAGCCGACTCAGGCGTGCCTTGTCCGCGCGGTGGCCGAGTGCGTAGCGGATCGCTCGCTCGAGGCGCCGTGGATCCACGTCGTCCTTCGCCAGGAAGTCGTCGGCGCCGGCCGACATCGCCTCGAGATCGACCGCCCGCTCGTCGTAGCCCGTGAGCAGCAGGATCGGGATCCGCACCCCGCGCTGCCGCGCGCTCCGGATGAGGTCGGTCCCGAGGTGGCTCCCGAGCTGGTAGTCGCACAGGCACAGGTCGAAGGCGGTGGAGTCGAGCTGGGCGAGCGCGCCCGGGACGCTCTCGGCCCGATGGACCTCACACGCCCAGCCGGGCATCGCGTGCAGCGTTCCCTTGACCACCAGGTAGTCCAGGTCGTCGTCTTCCACCACGAGCGCTCGTATATCGCTTGCTGACTCCATAGTTGCGAGATCTCCGTTACTCTTACCCCTCGGTCCGTCGGGGGGTGTGTTCAAGTCACGGAGTGCTCATGTTCGCTGCGCTGCTCGAGCTGCTCGGAACCGAGGCGTTCATGCCGCACGGCCACTGCTACCTGTGGACGCCGGGCCTGCTCTGGCTGATGGTTGGCTCTGATCTGCTGATCGCCTTCGCGTACTTCACGAGGCTCGACCTCCTGTACAGCCGGACGGAGCGGCTGGACCGGATGCTTCGGGGACTCCTCGACTACTACCGGGCGGGCCTCGATCGCGCCGAGCCCACTGTGGTGGACCTCGAGGCGCTGTTCGACCGGGTCGTCACGCTCGTGGAGCCGCCCGAGCGGTTCACCGTGGAGGTCGACCTGCGGGTGCCCACCGCGCGCCTGCCGGAGCCGCCGATCGTCCAGGTCCTCGTCAACCTCCTGAGCAACGCGATCCGGCACCACGACCGAGACGAGGGGAACATCCGCGTGACGGTGGACCGCGACCCCGACGGGGTGGTGCTCGAAGTGCGCGACGACGGCCCGGGCATCGCCGACCAACATCGGGAGCGGGTATTCGAGGCCCTGCGCACGCTGCGCCCGCGCGACGAGGTCGACACGCCGGGGATCGGGCTCGCCCTCGTCAAGCGCGTCGTCGAGCGCCACGGGGGCCGCGTGTCGCTCACGAGCACCTCCGGGGAGGGCTCCACCTTCACCGTGTACTGGCCCGAGGGGACCTACATGGGCGTCACGCCGAGCCTGCTGGACCCCGCCGCAGGCTGACGCCTCGCTCAGGTGTCGAGCAGCTGCCGCACCATGCCCTCGTACAGCCGCAGGCCCGTCACGATCTGCTGGTCGTGGAACGCGTAGTCCGGGTGGTGCAGCGGCGCCCCCTCGCCGATGCCGAGGCCGAAGTACAGCGACGGGCAGACCCCGCCGAAGTGGCCGAAGTCCTCGGACCAGCGCATCGGGTACGGCCGCTTCTCGACCGTCAGGTGCAGCGCCCGCGCGGTCCGCTCCAGCAGCTCCACAAGCTCGTCGGCGCTCACGGTCGCGGGGAACTCGTCGTGCCACTCGGCCTCGACCCCGACCTCCTCCTCCCCCGCGAGCTGGTGCGCGATGTGGAGCACCTCCGACTTCAGCTCCTCGAGGTCGTGCTGCGTGGTCGCCCGCAGCGTGCAGTACAGTCGCGCGTCGCCCGGGGTGATCCCGAACGACGGCGTGCCGAGCTGGGCGTGGGTCACCGTGAGCATCCGCAGCCCGTCCTCGTCGGGCCGGTCGAGGTCCACGAGCTGGGTGAGCAGGCCGGCGAGCGCCGCGCGCGGGCTCTTGGCGAGCGACGGCTCGGCGGCGTGACCGGCGACCCCCTTGACGGACAGCACGAGCCCCGCAGACGCACAGGCAAACGTGCCCCGGCGCAGCACCACGGTGTTCCGCGGCACGTTCGGCAGGTTGTGGAGCGCCATGGCGTAGTCGGGCTGGATCGCAGAGAACCGGGGATCGTCGATCACGGACCGGGCCCCCTCCCCCGTCTCCTCCGCGGGCTGGTAGAGCAGCACGAGCCGGCCGCGCGCCGGCCTGCGGTGGGCGAACCGCGGCGCGAGCCCGCTCGTGATGGCCATGTGCCCATCGTGGCCGCACCGATGGGCGGCGGTCCGCGCGAGCGACCCCGACGACGCACACTCGAGCGCGTCGAGCTCGCTGCGCACGAGCACTGTGGGGCCAGGCTGCTCCCCCGCGAACACGGCCGCCACGCCGTAGCCTCCGAGCCCCGTGAGCAGGTCGTCGGGCGTGTAGTGGCCGAGGAACGAGGCCACCACCTGGGCCGTCCTCGCCTCGTGGCCGGCCAGCTCGGGAACCGAGTTCAGGCTCTGCCGGAAGGTGAAGAGCAGGTCGGTGAGCAAGCGGTCCTCGTACGGGAGGGTCATCCGTTCTCCTTGAAGCGCGCCTTGTCGATGCCCAAGCGGACCATCATCCGGGACAGCGTGCGCCGGGAGATCCCCGCGCGCTCGGCGGCCTTGGCCACGCGGCCCCCGGTCTGCTCGAGCAGACCCTCCAGGTAACTGCGTTCCAGCGCCGCGACGTGCGGACGCAGCGCATCCTCCATGGGCAGCTCGAGGTCCAGCGCGTCCGCGTCGAGGGTCGGGCGGACGGATCGAGCGTCGGCGCGGGGCTCGAAGTCGAGGATGTCGCGCAGCCGGCGGGCCGTCAGGCGCGTGCCGGACTCGGTCAGCACCACCCGCTCGGCGAAGTTGACGAGCTGCCGCACGTTGCCGGGCCACGGGTAGCTGATCAGCGCGTCGAGGAACGCGTCGCTGACCTCGGGGCGGGGCAGGCCGTACTCGTCGGCGAACTGGCCGGCGAACTGGGCAAAGAGGTAGATGATGTCGTCGGGGCGCTCGCGCAGCGGGGGCACCACCAGGCGGATGACGTCGAGCCGATAGAGCAGGTCCTCACGAAACGTGCCCGCCTGGACCTCGTTCTCGAGGGCCACGCTCGTGGCAGCGATCACCCGCACGTCGACCGGCACCTCGTGGTGGCCCCCCACCGGTCGGACCGCGCCCTCCTGGAGCACCCGGAGCAGCCGGTACTGGACCGGCTGCGGCACGTTGCCCGCTTCGTCGAGGAGCAGGGTGCCCCCGTCGGCGTAGCGGAACAGCCCCTGCTTGGCCTTGGTGGCCCCCGTGAAGGCCCCCTCCACGTGGCCGAACAGCTCACTGTCGATCAACGTCTCGGGGACGGCCGCGCAGTTGATGGCGACGAACCGCCCCTCGCGCCCACTGCGCCGGTGGATCGCCTGGGCGAGCAGCTCCTTGCCGGTGCCCGTCTCGCCGAGGATGAGCACGGCAGCGGGGCTCGCCGCGACCTGGGCAGCTGTCTCGAAGAGCTCGTGCATGTTGCGGCTGCGCGACAGCATGCCCTCGAACCCCGGCTTGCCCTGCTGGCGAGCGTCGGTGGTGGCCCTCGGGAGGAGCTGCTGCTCGTCCACGATCTTGGCGATGTGGGCCTGGGCCCGGACGGGCGAAGGCGTGAGCACCACGTCGCGGACGCCCGCCCGGAGGGCCTCGCGCACCATCTCCGCCCCGGCCTTCGGGTACCAGACGACCACGTCGACCAGCGGCCAGGCCGACCGGATCTGCGGGATGATGAGGCCCCAGGCGAGCGACGCGACGGACTCGCCGCCGAGCACGATGGCCCGGGGCGCCAGGCCCGCCTCCGCGGTGGTGAGCTGGGTGGGCCGGCGCACGGCATGGGTCTCGTAGCCGCGCTCCTCGAACGGACGCCGCAGCGACGCGCAGGAGCACAGGACGACGAGCCGACTGGACTCATCCACGGGACACCTCTGTCCCATCTACCACAACGGGACACGTGTGTCCCTTGTTTCGGGTCACGGGTGTCCCGTCCAACGAGCCAACCAATGTATTCGTGATGGCACAGCCCTTGCGAAGTGTCATGTGCGTGGAGGAGATGGATGGTCAGCCAGAGTTCGACGCCGCCCCCGAGCCCGCTTCAGGTGGGAGTCTATGGTGCCAGCGGCACTGCCGGGGCGGAGCTCGTGTGCCTGCTCGGCGCACACCCGCACCTGTCGGTCGCCTTCGCGACGTCGCGGGGCCACGCCGGGCAGACCTTGCGCGACGTCGATCCGGCGCTCCCGCCGGTGCCCCTCACCGACCCGGGCGACGTCTCCCCGGGCGACGTGGACGTCGTCTTCTGCTCCCTGCCCCACGGCACGTCGGCTGGCGTGGTCGCCGCCGCCAGGGCCGCTGACCGCCCGGTCGTGGACCTGTCGGCGGACTTCCGGCTCCGCGATGGCGCCCTGCACGCGGCTACCTACGGCAGCGAGCGAGACCCCCGCCTCGCCACCGAGGCGGTGTACGGCCTTCCCGAGCTCAACCGCGAGGAGGTGCGCCGCGCCTCCCTCGTCGCGAACCCCGGGTGCTACCCCACGTGCACCGCGCTGGCCCTCGCGCCGGTGTTCGCCCGAGGGTGGGCCACCGGGACCGCCGTGGTCGACGCGAAGTCGGGGGTGTCCGGCGCGGGGCGCTCGCCGTCGCCGAAGACCCACTTCCTGGCCGTCGATGACGACGTCAAGCCGTACAACCTGGGGCGCGCCCACCGCCACGCGCCCGAGATCGAGCAGACCCTCGCGCGCGTCTGGCCGAGCGAGGCGGGGCCTCGCCCTGCCCTCGTGTTCAACCCGCACGTGGTCCCCATGGCCCGCGGCATGCTCGCCACCTGCGTGGTGCAGGTGCCCGGGCGATCGGCCGACGACGTGCGCGAGCTCCTGGCGGAGCACTACCGCCACGAGCCGCTGGTCGAGGTCCTCGAGGACGGTCCGGCCCGCGTGCGCGCCGTTGTGCGCACCAACCGGGCCCAGATCGGGGTGGCCGCCGTCGACGGCTCCGATCACGTCGTGATCACCTCGACGATCGACAACCTCGGCAAGGGCGCTGCTGGCCAGGCGCTGCAGAACGCCAACCTCCTGCTCGGACTCGACGAGCTCACCGGGCTCGGCGTGACCGCGCCGCAGCCGTCGGAGGTCGCGTGAGCCCCAATCCTCCGGAGAAGCCGATCCAGGTCCTGAAGGTGGGCGGCGCCCACCTGCGCGATCCCGCGTTCGTGGACCAGCTCCTGGTGCGCGTCCGCGCGCTCGTGCGCGAGGGGCCCACCGTGCTCGTGCACGGAGGGGGCCGCGAGATCGACGCGCTGCAGCAGGCGCTCAACCTGGTCCCCGAGACCGTGAACGGCCTGCGGGTGACCTCGAGCAAGGCGATGGACGCCGTCGCGATGGTCCTCTGCGGCGTGGTCAACAAGCGCGTGGTCGCGCACTTCGTGCACCGCGGGGTCACCGCGGTGGGTGCGTGCGGCGCCGACGGCGGCCTGCTCCGGGCCGCGTTCTACGGCAAGGGCGAGCTCGGGCGCGTCGGCGACGCTCCGCGGGTCGACGTCCCCCTGCTCCGCGGGCTGATCCCCCCGGGTGGGGTCCTCGTGCTCGCGCCCGTGTCGCTCGGCCCCGACGGCGGGCTGCTCAACGTCAACGCCGACACGGTGGGCCAGGCCGTCGCCGCCGCCTGCGGCGCCGAGACCCTCGAGTTCGTCACCGACGTCGACGCCGTGACGTCCCCCGAGGGGCCGCTCACGCAGCTGTCGCCACCGCAGATCCGGCATCTGATCAAGAGCGAGGTGATCCGCGGGGGCATGCGGCCCAAGATGGAGGCGGCGCTGGCTGCGCTCGAGGCCGGCGTCCGCACCGTGCGGGTCGGCAGCCTCGCGAGCCTCGGCGCCGGCGAAGCGACCGAGGTGACCGCATGAGCGCCGACCTCATCGCCACCGGGCGCCGCGTGCTCGCCCCGACCTACCGCCAGCAGGAGGTCGTGATGGCCCGCGGCGAGGGCTGCTGGCTCGAGGACCAGGCGGGCAACCGCTACCTCGACATGACCACGGGCATCGCGGTGACCTCGCTCGGTCACGGCTCGCCCGTCGTGCGCGATGCGCTCACCGCGGCCGCGCAGGGGCTCATCCACACGTCGAACCTGTTCTTCACCGAGCCCGCGATCGCGCTTGCCGACGCGCTGGTCGAGCACTCGTTCGCCGAGCGGGTGTTCTTCTCCAACTCGGGCGCCGAGGCGATCGAGGGCGCGATCAAGTTCGCGCGTCTCGCCGCCGGTGAGCGTCGCGACATCGTGTTCTTCGACGGCGCGTTCCACGGTCGCACGCTCGGCGCGCTCGCCGCGACCGACCGCGACGACATCCGCGAGCCGTTCGAGCCCCTTCCTGGCGGCTTCCGCCGAGCCGCGTTCGACGACGACGCAGCGCTGCAGAGCATCGACGACCACGTCGCGGCCGTCGTGGTCGAGCCCGTCCAGGGGGAGGGCGGCGTCCGCGAGCCACGCCCCGAGTGGCTGCAGGCCCTCCGGCGGCGTTGCGACGAGGTCGGCGCCCTGCTGATCGCCGACGAGATCCAGTGCGGTCTCGCGCGCACTGGCACGCTCTGGGCCCACGAGCACAGCGGGATCGTGCCCGACCTGATGACGCTGGCGAAGCCGCTGGCGGGCGGCCTGCCCATGGGCGCCGTCCTGCTCGGGGGTCGCGCGGCCGACGCGATCACGCCGGGCAGCCACGGCTCGACCTTTGGCGGCGGACCGGTCGTCGCCACCGTCGCGAAGGCGGTGTTCGACACCCTGCGGCAGCCGGAGCTGCTCGCGGGCGTCCGCGAGCGCTCCACCCAGCTCGTCCACGCACTCGAGCACGCGCTCGGTCCGCGCCTGCGGCAGGTCCGCGGGCGCGGCCTGCTCCTCGGGCTGGACCTCGATCTCCCCGTCAGCGCCAAGGACTTCGCGGCGGCGTGCTTCGCACAGCGCCTGCTCGTCGTCCCCGCCAAGGGCGAGATCATCCGCCTGCTCCCCCCGCTCGTCGCCCCCCCCGAAGACCTTCAGGAGGCGGTCGCACGCTTGTCCGCGGCCGTCCGCGAGGTGACCTCATGACCGACGTCGAACCTGCCAGACGCGAAGACCTTCCCCAGCTCGTCCGCCTGATCGGATCCGTCGAGGGCTGCGCCCCCGCGACCGTGTGGTCGGTGCCCTGGGACGTCGACGACTACTGGGTCATCCGCGATGGCCCGGAGGTCGTGGCGGCGGGCGCGCTGCAGCCGGTCGGCGACGAGGGACGCCAAGCGGAGATCCGTGGCCTCGCCGTCGATCCGCGCTACCGCGGCTACGGTCTGGCCTCCCGGCTGGTGCAGCACCTGTGCGCGCTCGGCAGCCGGGCCGGGCTCGACGTCGTGTGCATCACCCGCAAGCCGCGGTTCTTCGAGCGGCAGGGGTTCGCGCTCACGCGCTCCGACTGGCTGCCGCCCTACCGAGTGGATCCCGAGCATGCCGGCGACACGCCGCGCGTCGCCCTCGTCCGCCCGAGCCTGGGGCAGGCCGCATGACCGCGCGGTTCCCCATCTCGGCCGAGGAAGCCGAGCTGCGCCGCGGCGCAGACCTCCTGTCGGTCCCCGGCTTGCGGGGGGCCGCGGTGGCGACGGGCGTGAAGCCGTCGGGCTCGCTCGACCTCGCCCTCGTGACCGCAGCGCAGCCCATGAACGCGGCCGCGGTGTACACCACGTGCGCCATGGCGGCGGCGCCGATCGAGGTGAGCCGGGAGGTGGTCGAGGCCCACGGCCAGATCCGCACGGTCGTGGTGAACAGCGGCAACGCCAACGCCCTGACCGGCGCCACGGGCCGGGCTCACGCCGTGCGCATGCAGCAGGCGGCGGAGGAGGCCTGCGGTGGGCCCGTGTTCGTGATGTCCACCGGCATCATCGGGCGGCCGCTGCCGATCGAGCGTGTGGAGGGGGGCATCGCGCAGGCCGCGGGGGCGCTGGCGACCGACCAGGGCTCCGCGGTGGCCGACGCCTTCCTCACGACCGACACGACCCGCAAGGTCGCGGCCGTGCGCGCCGGTCCCTACACCGTCAGCGGGGTCGCCAAGGGGTCGGGCATGATCCACCCGGACATGGCCACCATGCTGGCGCTGATCGCGACCGACGCGCCCATGTCGCGGGACGTGCTGCAGTCGCTCCTCGTGGACGCGGTCGACGAGTCGTTCCACTGCATCACCGTCGACGGCGACACCTCCACGAACGACACCGTCCTGCTGCTGGCAGGCGCCGGGGAGCCGGTCTCCGGCGACCTCGCCGACGAGGTGGCAGCCGCCGTCCGGCGCGTCGCGCGCTCCCTCGCGCTCCAGATCGTCGAGGACGGCGAGGGCGCCACACGCCTGCTCGACCTCGTGGTCGTCGGCGCCCCCACCGATGCCCGGGCGCGCGAGATCGCCCGGGCGGTCGCCACCTCGAGCCTCGTGAAGACGGCCCTCGCTGGCGGCGACCCGAACTGGGGGCGGCTGCTCGCCGCCGCCGGCAACGCCGGGGTGCCGGCCGAGCACGCGGCCCTGTGGATCGGAGAGGTCCCGGTGTTCCGCGAGGGCGATGTGCTCGACGCGGCCGAGGCCGACTTGAAGGCCGTCTTTCAGGCTCCCCGGGCGTCCGTGCGCTTGCAGGTCGGGCGTGGCGAGGGCCGAAGCCACATCGTCACGACCGACCTGACCCACGGATACGTCACGATCAACGCAGAATATACCACGTAGAGGAACGACAATGCAGACCGAGATCAACCCTGCCCCCCTGAAGATCCGCCCCGCCGAGCGCCACGAGATGTCGCTGGTGGCCGACTTCGTGCGTTCCTCGGCGGACTGGTACCGCCAGATCGTCGACGAGGACGACATGGGCGAGCACGACGTGGACGACAAGTGGGCGGAGGTCAACTTCGCCCGCCGCGACTTCTACATTGGCGGCGCCGACGGCGAGCCGGTGGGCACCATCTCCATCCAGTACCTCGGAGACTGGGCCTACCTCGGCTACATCTACCTCGACGTGGCTCACGTGGGGAAGGGCTACGGGCGCAAGCTGATCGAGTTCGCCGAGCAGGAGACCCGTCGCCACGGGGCCCGAGGCATGTGCCTCATCGCGCACCCCGAGGCCACCTGGGCCAAGAAGGCGTACCTCAAGTACGGCTTCCAGATCGTCGAGCGTGACCGAGAGAAGATCCTCGCTTGGAACGACGGGTGCCTGAAGCCGTACTACGAGGAGGGCTTCGAGCTGTACCACTTCGCGTTCGACGACGACGACGCCCTCGAGAACAAGTAGGAGACTCCGTGCAGACCGACACCCAAGACCGCGCGACGTTCGCGTTGCTCGGCTACAGCGTGCCTGCCATCGAGGCGATGCAGAAGCTCGAGCGGAAGTTCGTGTGCGTGGTCCCCGAGGGATTCGAGTCGGAGCTGGAGCCGTTCGGGATTCCGTTCGTCATTTGGGACTTCTACCGGCACAACGACCGCAGCCGGGAGCTCGCGGTGCGCCTCGGGGACATGGGGGCCAGCGTCGCCGTGCCGCTGTTCGAGGAGTGCGTGGAGTGGGCCGGAGCGCTGAACGGCTACTTCCGCGACGACCCCCGACTGTTCGTCCGGTACATGTTGTTCCGCGACAAGGGCATGATGAAGCGTCGGGCCCAGATGCACGGCATCCGGGTGGGCGCGTTCGAGGAGTGCGACGACCGCCCGAGCGTGCTCCGCTTCTTCGAGCGGGTGAACCGCGCGTCCTCCAAGATCGACGGAGACGAGGCCGAGCTGGTGCACCTCAAGCCGCTCGCGGCGGCAGGGAGCCTGGGTCACAAGCTCCTTCGCAACAAGGAGACCATCGACAATCTGCCCGACGATGCGTTTCCCTGCCTCGTCGAGACGCACCTCGACGGCCAGGAGTTCTCCTGCGAGGTCTTCGTCCACAAGGGACGGATCCGGTTCCTGAACATCACGGAGTACGTGCACCTCGGGCACTCGAACTTCGTGCCCGCCTCGTCGGTCCTCCAGGACCAGCGCGGCCTCATCGAGCGCGCCGTGCAAGACCTCATCGATGCCTTCAGCATCGAGTACGGCATGATCCATCCCGAGTTCTTCATCAACCCGCAGGGCCGGATCAGCTTCGGCGAGGTCGCCGCCCGGGTCCCCGGCGGGCACATCTTCGAGCTCATCCACCGCGCCTACGGCTTCGACCCGTTCGCCGGCTTCGCGCTCTGCTGTGACCCGCGCACGACCGACGAGGAGCTCGAGGCCTTCTTCCCGAGCTGGCGGGAGCACGACGAGTACGCGGGGAGCCTCATGGTGTACCCCCGGGTGCGCCGGGTGAGCCACGTCGAGGTTCCCAAGCAGCTCCTCGAGCACCCCTACTACGAGAAGCACAACCTGTTCATGCCGATCACGGCCAAGGTCGCGGAGCGCGTGGCCTACGGGGACCACTACGGCACCGTGTTCTTCCACGGCGGCGACCCTCACAAGATGCGCGACCTGCTGCTCGAGTACGAGCACGTCGACTTCTACCACGAGAGCGCGCCCGAGTCCGATGAGCAGGTGCTCCCCGAGCACTCCGAGCCCCCCGACATCGGACTGGCCCCGGAGTCGACCCCGGAATGACCGAATCGGCTCCGCTGCTCCTCCAGGCCCAGCGGTTCGACCACGCCCTCGAGGCCCTCGCCAAGGCTCCCGCGTTCGCGCGGGTCCGCTACCAGACCGAGCTCTTTCAGGTCGCCGAGACCTTGATGGGCGACGTCGGCGGACTTGCCCAGCTCTATGAGCGCGCTCCCCGGTTTCACGAGGTGGGCGTGTTCACCGGCGGCCCCTGGGAGGATCCGAGTCGGCTGCAGCCCTCCCTCGTCGCCGGCGGGCTCGAGGGCGCGGGGGTCTACCCTGTCGTCGAGACGCTGTCCGAGCTCCGGGTGACCGCCCTCGCCAAGGGCCGGGCGACCGACGAGCGCATGAGCGCCCGCGACGCCCAGGCCTTTCTCGAGCAGGTGATGGCGCTCAACCTGGCGTACCTGTTCCCCAAGGCCACCGAGGCCACCCGCGTGGCCTCCGGTCCCCGGCGAGACCGGATCATCGCGCTGTTCGCGTTCATCGCCGAGCAGATCAGCATGCGCAACCTGCGCGACGAGGTGATCAACGAGATCGAGCAGGTCGCAGCGCAGCGCCCCATCCAGACCGAGGGGCTGCGCAAGACGATCCGGCTGGCCACCAACATCTCTTCAGGGTGGCTGCCCGGCCGCGACCGGCTCTCCCCGTTCGCCAACGCGATCGCCAAGACGTCCGCGCAGTCCAAGAAGCTGCCCGATCTGGCGGAGTACCGCGCGTGGCTCCGCCGAGCGAACCGCCGTGCCCTCGAGGCCGAGGCCAAGGCGTTCGCGCTGTCGATGGAGCACACCGGGCTCGCCTGCGCGCACCACGCCGTGCTCGTGCGGCACTTGCGGAAGACGCCGGAGATCCTGCCCCTGGCGCTGGCGCTGACCGACGCGGGCCGAGCCGACCTCGCGGATCGTCCGCAGGACGCGGCGAACCTGATCGGCGCGGCGATCTACCCGGCCACGTGCCAGGCCGTGTACGGCCTGTCCCGGCTGCTCAACCGGCGCCTGCTGTCGCGGTCGGAGATCCGCGTGGGGCTCGACCGCCTGGTGACCCTCGACCTGCAGCCCGCCGTGCGCACGCGCCTGCTCGCGACCCTGGACGACGACGTGACCTCGGCCAACGCCGTGCTGCTGGCGGGCGCGATCCAGGTGTTCGGCCAGCCGCTCGGCGTGGGCCAGGGCAACAACCCGACCTGCCAGGCGGCGCGCGCGATCAGCCTGTGGGCGCAGCACGCCCAGGGGCACCTGCTCAACCTGCTCGTCTCCGCCGCCCGCGACGGCTTCGTGGAGGTCACGTTCGAGGGCACCCCGATCCGCTCGGACTACCTCAAGCGGGGGGTCGCCTCCCGGATCGACTACGATCTCGACCCGGTCAGCATGGTGCTCGTGGTCCACCTCGACCGGCTCTACGACGAGATGATGCGCCGGGTCTCGCTGCGCCACGAGGACGGCCACAAGTGGGTGAACCCCGAGCTGTACGGCCGGTGGGTGCCGCGAGGGTTCGCCTCGGTGTTCCTGGACCGCGCCCAGACCACGGTCGCGCACTACGACACGTTCGTGCGGCGGTTCTACGCGACCCACCACCCCGAGTACAACGACGGGCACTCGATGATGTACCCGAACCCGGTGGGCCTGTGCATCACGAACGGGCAGGGCTTCTACCTGGGCCCTCACGCGGTGTCGGTTCAGCGGGTGAACCCGGACCCCGAGGGGGTCCTGCGGGTCTACTTCTACAACCCGAACAACGAGGGCCGGCAGGACTGGGGCCACGGCGTGGCGCCCTCGATTCACGAGCACGGGGAGGTCGAGGGCGAGTCGTCGCTTCCCTTCGAGCAGTTCGTGTCGCGGCTGTACGCGTTCCACTACAACCCCTACGAGGAGGGCGACGCGTTCGCGGTCCCCTCGCCGGTGGTGGCGCGGATCCGGGACGCGGCGAAGAGCACCTGGGGTCGCGCCTTCCGCTGGTCGTGAGCCGGACCCTCGGCCATCGTGACGAACCGCAACGCCGTGTCGCGGGGGACCACACCGAGGGGTGACTACGCTCTCGGGGGGCGCCCCCGCCGTACAGCGCCCGCGGAGGCCCCGTGCTCGTCTCGACCCAGGCCGCCAGCGTCTCGGCGCCCGTGCCGGTACCGCACCGCGACCTCGTGCGCCGCCTGCTCGCCGCCCCCGCACGGGCCATCGACGCGCTCACCGCCGCCCCTGCGTTCCCGCACACGCCCGTCGCGGTGCGCCACGCGCGCCTGGTGAGCGGGCCCCGCTCGCCCGAGGGCTGGCTCGCCCTGCAGCCCGGCCTCGCCACCGTCGGCGACGCCGAGGCGTGGACCAGCTTCGCCGCCAAGGGGGCCACCGCGCTTGCCGTGGGCGGCGTCCACGGCGCCGACCGCGCCGCGGCCTATCGGCGCTTCCGCGAGCAGACCGCCATCCTCGGGTACCGCCGCCAGGCGGTGTACCCCGTGCGCGCCGCCGATCGGGCCGCCGCCGACGCGGCCGGCTTCGCACGGCTTCCCGTCGGCACCGAGGCCTGGGTGGCGCTTGGCGACTTCACCCTGCGCGGCAAGCGGTTCGCGGACCTCCGGCAGATGCGCAACCGCGCCCGCAACCACGGCGTGGTGGTCCACGAGGTCGACGCCGAGGCCTGGCACGCCCCGCTGCAGGCGTGCTGGAGGGCGTTCCTCGCGGCGCGGCGCGATCCGTGGCAGATCCGCTGGTTGTCGGGAGCGCCCGTGCTCCGTGCACCGTGGGGGCGCCGCACGTTCGTCGCGACCGTCCCGCGCGACCTGCCGCACGGCGACGTCCAGGCCTTCTGCACGGTGCTCCCCGGCCCCGCCGGCCGCGCGAGCCTCGACGTGATGTGTCGGTCCCCGCACGCGCTGCCCGGGAGCATGGAGGCCCTGCTCGTGGGCGTCCTGCAGCAGCTCGCCGACGAGGGGCTCGCCGACGTGAGCCTCGGCCCCTGTCCGCTCGCCGGATCCCGCGCGCAGGCCGCGCCGGGCGTCCTCGGCGCGATCTTCCGGTGGGCGTGGGGCAGCCGCCTGGGCGACCGCTGGTTCGGCTTCGCCCGCCTCGCGGCGTTCAAGAACAAGCTCCGCCCGACGCACGAGCCGGTCGAGCTGGCGGTGGCCCCGAGGATCACGCCCCTGTCGGCCTACCTCGTCGCCCGGATCTGGGCGCTCGGCGAGTAGCGTGCCGTAGACTCCTGCCACTGCAGGAGGGACCACGTTCGTCATCGGGCTGATCACGCTGTCGTCGGGGGCGCTCGCCGCCGACGAGACCGACCGCGACCAGGGGTGGGACCGCGACTTCGGCCTCGTCGTGGAGCTCAACAACGTCTTCTCGACCCTCCCCGTGCTGCGCGGCTACCAGGGCTACGGCGCCGCCGTCTTCGTGCCCTTCACCGAGCGGGTCGCGCTGCGCGCCGGCGTCGACTTCGACCGGTTCGCCGATCCCGTCTTCGAGACGACCACAGCCGGCGGCGGTTCACCGACGAGGTCTCCGAGGACGACACGGTCACCTCGGTCGACGACCGGAGCAGCCAGGTGAGCGTGGGGGTGCGCGGGATCCTGGGGGCGGACTGGCGCGTGCACAAGCACTTCTCGCTGTTCGCGGAGTACGGCCTCGGGGTGACCCTGGCAAACTCCACGCGCACCCGCACCTCCACGATCACCGAGGTCGACATCGGCGACGAGGTCGTGACCACCGAGATCACCTCCGATGGGTCGCAGACCGCGGTGTTCGACACGGCGACCGCCCTCGTGCAGGGAGCCGCGCTCGGCGTGATCATGCACTTCTGACCGCGGCTACTCGATCCAGAAGTTCAGGACCTCGAACGACTGCCCGTCGAGCGCCTGCGGGTAGGTCATCATCCCGAACGTGTAGCGCTCCTCTCCGAACCGCGCGGCCTCGATGTCGCCCACCCGCGCGGCGAACGAAGTGCGCTCCCCGCTGCGCAGCGTGAGGCTCGCCTTCACGCCGTAGCCCACGGTGTACCCCGCGAGCACGCGACCCGCGGTGGCCTCGAACTGCGTCTCGAACTCGATGCCGAGGGACGCACCGAGGCTCACCGACTCCGCGACCTCGATGCCGAGCTGGGTGGACCCCGTCCCCTCGCCCACCCCGACGGGGCCGTTCTCAAGGCCTCCGTAGGTGGACAGGAGCCGGTTCTTGCGGCTCCGATCCGGGTAGCTCTCGAGGACCCCCGGGGTGTGGTCGAAGACGCGCTCGTCGATCTGCAGGGCCCCCTCGATGACGTTCGCGTTGTAGAAGCTGCGCTCGGTCTTGAGCACGACCGGCGCCCGGGGCAGCGACACCACGACCTCGAGCCCTACCAGCGCGGGATCGGGGTGCGAGAGGATCTCGTAGGTGTACTGGTCGTAGGGGATCGAGGTGAAGACGACGCCGTCCTCGAGCGGTCCGGTGTTGAACACCCGCGACGTGACCACCTCGTAGGCGATGCCCTGCGACAGTGTAGCGGTGGTCTTCACCGACGTCTTGAGGCTCGTGCCGACCTCGCCGACGAACGGGATGTTGCCGCCGGCCTTGATGCCGACGTGGACCCCGGCCGACACCGAGACGGCCAGCTCGGCGCTGACCGCCTGGCTGTCCGCCTGGCCGAACGACGTGCGGCACGCGTCGACGTTCTGGCCGATGCCGTCGGCGCAGGGCGCCGCGGCCAGCGCCGCGATGACCACCGGCTCGGTGAACACGAGCTGGTACGACCCCTCCGAGAAGTCGAGGACGGCGCTGTCCACGTCGACGTTGGCGGACAGCAGGAGCGGCGAGAGGGCATCGCTCGGCGAGAACGCCTGCGCCGTGCCCACGCGGGCGCGCTCGCCGAAGCCGTCGTCGAGCGGGGACCGACCCAGGATCGCCACGTGCTCGCGCGCTGGGTTGTAGACCGCCAGGTCTTCGCGGCCGTCGGCGTCGAAGTCGCCGGGGGCCACCACGATGCCGCGCCCATTGAGGCGGGCGCCCCCGTCGGTGGCGCCGAGCAGCGCCGCCCCCAGGCCGGGCGTGGGGAGCGGCTCGAAGCCGCTCGTCAGGTCGTCGTAGACGACCTGGTTGACCCCGATCTCGTCGAGGCCGTCGCCGTCCATGTCGAACGCGGTCACGTGGGCATACCGAAGCGCCCAGGGACTGCCGGGGCACCCTCCGAAGCCGGCGCGCGCATCGAACGTGGTCGACCGGAGCACCGACAGCCCCTGAACCAGGTCGTCACGCACCACGACGGCACCCTGCAGCGCGAACGGGCCGGCGCAGGTCTCGAAGCCGTCGAGGCCCGCGAGCACGACCTCGCCGAGGCCATCCCCGTCGACGTCCCCGATCGCGGCCCCTGCGACGTCGAGCAGCACGCCCCCTGCGTCCACCCGCCCTTCTGCGCGGACCTGGTAGGACGTGCTCCGATCGTCGAGGATCGCGTAGTGGGCGATGCCGCTGTCGCCGCCCGTGCCCTCGTCGGTCTCGTTGACGACCACGACGATCTCCTCCTCCTGGTCGTAGTCGAGGTTGCCGACCGCGATCTCGGCGCTGCCGATCGGATCGCCGCCGAGGGTGTACGCGATCTCCAGGATCTCGCCCTGCTCGAGCACCGCGGTGCCGTCGAGGCGCACGACCTGCAGCTCGGTGCGGTCGCCCTTGCTCGCCGCGACCAGCAGCTCGAGGCCCGGGGTGTCCCCGCGGACGTCGCCCATGGCGAGCGCGAGGTCGTAGATGGGGGAGCCCGGAGCCCGCGCGACGCGCGCCTCTCGCTCCGCGAAGCCCTGCCCCGGATCGTCCACGACGCGAAGAACGATGGCCGGATCCTCGGGATCGTCGTCGAGGGTGGCGATCACCACCTCGTCGAAGCCGTCCTGGTCGAGGTCCCCGGCGACGGCCGCGCGCACCTCCCGCGCGTCGGTCGCGTTGCCGGGGCCGCTCGTCGCAGTCCACGCCTCGGTGCCCGAGGTCACGCTGTGGAGCACCTGGGGCTCGGTGCCCTGGGCCCCGCCGAGCTCCACCAGGTTGACGGGACCGCTGCCGAGCCCGTCGAGCGACGGTCCGACCACCCACAGCTCCAGCGCGGGGGCCTGCTGCGCGGCCTCGCCCTCAGCCGGCACCCCGAACCGGGCCTGGCCCCCGAGGGGCGCGTAGCCGACGTCGAGCCGGGTGCCGTCCTCGGCCACCCGCGGGACGTCCGGGCGGTCCACGCCGAGGGCATCGAGGGAGTCCTCGACGCGCTTCGGTCGATCCTCCAAGAGAGGCCCCGAGTCGGCCGTCGGCGCGGTGAGGGCGGTAGGGTCGTCGCCCTCACTGCGCCTGCAGGCGCCCAGCACGATCAGGATCCCGAGCACCGTTGCACGAACCATGCGGCTTCCTCTGCGGAGAAGGGTCAGGTGAGCCAGCTCGTGCGCACATGATGGCCCGAGGCGGCGGCGGCGCGGTAGAACGCCGAGAGCGCGACGCGCTGGCGCTCGGCGTGCTCCCGGGCGTCCTCGAGCGTGCCCATGTACACGTGCTCCGGGAGCTCGTCGGCGAGCGCCTTGGCCAGCGCCTCCGCCGAGCACGCGTCGAGCGCCGCCGCGATGCTGCAGACCTGGCCTGCGTCGTTCTCGTACTCGTCGTAGGGCAGGAACAGCTCCTCCCAGAACTCGGCGTCGTCCGCCGCCTCCTCGGGCGTAGGTTCGCCGAGGGAGGCGGCGCGCGCGGGGGAGAGCAGCGCGGTGCGGTGATGCCCGTAGAGGGCGAGATCGTAGGGAGTGGGCGGATCGTCGAGGAACCGCCAGTGGACCGCCACGTCGCGTGCCCTCCGGCCGGGGTCGAGCCCGTAGTGCAGGACATCCCAGGTCTTGCCCAGGTCCAGGGAGCGATGGACCGCCTGGGTGGCCCACGCCAGGAGCCAGTCGGCGTTGGCCTCGGCCACGTTCTTGCCGGCGAGCGGGCCGTGCCGGGCCTGGTGCAGGGCCTGCCGCGCGTGATCGATCATCAGCGCGGGTGCCCCGTGCGCCTCGAGGACCGCGACCCGGCGCGCGCTCATCTCGACGAGCTCCGGATCGGGCGCGAAGACGTAGGCCTGCAACCAGGCGCGAAGCGGCGCGAGGTCACCGGCCCGCGCGGCCCGGAAGGGCGCGACGACCGACGGGTCGAAGGCCAGCAGCTCGAGCGACACGCCCATGGCACCCCCGCGGCGGCCGCAAGAACGGTCAAGGTTCGCACGCTACGATAGCCGAGTGCCGACGCAGCGCGCCATTCTGATGCTGCTCCAGCGGCTGACCGCCGATCCCGCGGAGTGGTCGCTGGGCGATCTCTCGGAGCGGGCCGGGTGGTCCCCTGCGCACCTGCACCGGGCGTTCCGCCGCACCGTCGGAGAGACGCCCAAGCAGTATCAGCGGCGCCTGCGGCTCTACGGCGCGGCGATCGCCCTCGTGTCGCAGCCTACGCCGATCGCGCGGATCGCGGCACCCTCGCGTGCGACGCCCCGAAGGGCGCGCCCTTCGGGGAGAGCCCGGACTGCAACGACGACGACGACGAGATCTACCCCGGCAACCCGGACGTCTGTGACGGGCTCGACAACGACTGCAGCGGCACGGTCGACGACGGGCCCGGCATGGAGGCAGTGCCCTCCGTGCACCCCACCATGCAGGCCGCGGTCAACGCCACGTCGTTGTCCGAGGTGGTGTGCCTCGCCGCGGGCACCTACAACGGGCAGCTCAGCGTCGCCAGCGGCAAGCGGGTGCGGATCGTGGCGGCCGAGGGCCCGCGCAGCGTCGTCTTCGACCTCGGCGCGAACGGCGTGTGGCCCCGGATCACGGTCGAGGGCTCGAACAGCGAGCTCACCTTCGAGGACGTGCAGATCACGGGCACCGCCGTGCGGCTCGTCAACGGCACCGCGGGCCGCTGGCTGCACGTGAACGACGGGGGCACCGTGATCCTGGAGCGCCCGGTGATCGAGGATCTCTCCTTCGAGATCCAGGAGGGCAACACCGTCACCGGCGGCGTGATCTTCGTGGAGGACAACTCCGAGGTCGTGATCCGCGATGGCGTGATCGACGGCTTCGAGGTGCAGTTCATCGCCCAGGCCACCTCGACCGTCAGCGCCTGGCTGGAGGGCGGGCTCGTCCATGCCGACGAGCTCGGCGTACAGATCGAGGGCCTGACGGTGGACGGGCTCGTGGTGGCTTCCGACGACGACCTCGATCGGTGCGACCTGAACGGCGCCCTCGTGTCGGGGGAGGGATTGTTCTCCAACGACACCGTCTCGGTCAGCGACGTCACGGTCTCTGGCCCCCGGATCGACCTGTCCTGCGACCGAACCTACGCCTACGGGGCGCTCTTCCACATCGACAACAGCGGCGACGTCACCGTCGACGGGCTGACCCTCGAGGACGCGGACGTGGACATGGACGGCGACACGCTGGCCCAGTGCTACGGGCTGCTCGACGTCGACAACGTGGACTCGTTCACGTTCACCGACCTCGAGTTCGTGGACAACGACATCCTGTGCACGGGGGGGACGCCGACATCGAAGGCGGCCTCGTCAGGACCGACGGCTGGGGGGACCTCGAGCTCGTCGTCGCCCACGGCAACACCATCGCAGCCACCCCCGTCAAGGGCGGCAGCATCTCTGGCGTGTCGGGCGGCCTCCTCCATCTCGGGGTGCGCAGCGAGGCCAGACTGCTGGACCTTCGCGCCAACACCGTCACGGGCGACTTCATCCTCGGCGGCCTCGTCCACACCCGGGGCTTCTACAACGTCCCCGAGGTCCACAACGCGATCTTCGCCGGGAACACCGTCGGCGACAAGGACACCTCGCTCGTCTCGGGCGGCATGATCTACGTGAACGCCACGCGCAACACGAGCCGCCTCACGCAGCTCGACGTCGTCGGCAACGTCCTCGAGGGCGACACGGTGGGCGGCCTGCCGAACGTCGTCGGGGTCGGGGGCGGCCTCGAGCTGCGGAACTCGAGCTTCGTCGACAACACCCTCACCTCCGGCAACCTGACCGCGGTGGTGCTGAACAACGGCCTGCAGGATCAGGGCACCGTCGAGAGCCGCTACGCCAACGCCTACGACAACTCCGCGGGCGACGCCTACAGCGGGCAGATCGACAGCCTCGTCGGCGAGCTCTCGGTCGATCCCGGGTACGTGAGCCGCGCGGGCGCCAACCCCCTCGGCTGGAACCTGAAGCTGTCGGGCACGGGAAGCGCAGTCGACGCAGGCGATCCCGAGGACGAAGACGCGGACGGCTCGGACTGCGACCTCGGGGCCTACGGCGGTCCCGACGGCGACGGGTGGCCTCGGTAGCGCGAGCTGCGGCTCAGCGACTCGCGCGGTCCAGGACCTGGGCCGCCATCCGCACGAAGCTCGACGTCGCCTGGGCGAGATCGTCGCGAAGTCGAGCGCGGGCCTCGGCCCGCCGCCCCTCGGCGAGGTCGACGAAGCCCCCGAGCACCTCCACCCCCCGGCGAAAGTCCCGGCTGCCGGACGCCAGCTCCCGGGCGGCGCGCGCGAGCTGGTCGCGCGCGGCGTCGACGTGCCCCTGGAGGGCCTCCGTGACCCCCAGTCGGGCCCGCGCCAGCGCCCCGAAGGTCCGGTCGCCCACCGCCTCGAACTCCCGCACTGCGCGCTCCGCGCACGCGTGGGCGAGGGCGACGTCCCCCCGGTGGTGGGCCAGCGTGGCCTGCAGCAGGTGGTTGTAGGCTTCGAACCTCCGGTCGCCCACCGCCCGGTGGCACCCGAGCGCCGCCTCGAGGTGCTCGGCCGCCTCGTGCAGGTCCCCGGCCTCGAGCGCGATCAGCGCGAGGTGATCCCGCACCACGCCCTCCCCGCGAGTGTCCGCCACCCGCACGACGTAGTCGAGCACCCGCTCACTTCGGCGGCGCGCCACGTCGAGCCGGCCCTGCTCGGACTGCAGCATGGCCACGTGAAGCTCCGCGCGGCTCGCGAGGTCGGCGTCGCCGAGCTCCGCGAACGCCTCGTGGGCCGCCTCGTAGTGGTGCACGGCCTCGTCGTGGCGCTGGCGATCTGCGGCGAGCGTCCCGAGGTCGAACCGCAGCCGGCCGCGCAGCCACGGATCGGCCGCCGCCTCGAGGCCGCGCCGGTACGCCGCGTCGGCCGCGTCGAGGTCGCCGCCGGCCCGCAGCGTGCGGCCGCGGGCCCGCTCGAGGGAGGCCACCCGATCGGGGGCGCCCCGGCCCGCGAGCTCCCCCTCGATAGCGTCGAGCTCGCCAGGGTCTACATCGTGGCCGGTCGCGTGGCGCGCGTCGAACCACAGCAGGCGGGCGTGCGCCGCCTCGTCGGGAGTCAGGCCCGGGTCCCGCGCGAGCGCCGCGGTCAGCGACAGCCACCGCTCGGGGGGACCGTGGGCCCGAAAGCCGCGCGCCAGGCGCTCCGCGAGGGCCAGCCGGCGCGCCGGCGGCGCTGCGCGGCTCGCCGCGAAGGCGCCCACCAGGTTGTCGTGCTCCACGCGACACTGCCACGCCGGCAGCGAGGCGGCCCACGCGGCGTGCCGGTCGGCGAGCGCCGCGGCGTCGGACACGTGCTCGGCCGCGAACTGGCGGATCGCCTCGAGCAGCGACAGCCGGATGCGCCCCCCGCGGTCGGTGCGCGCCTGCAGCAGCGAGCTCCGGCGGAGGTGATCGAGCACGTCCAGCACCGACGTCTCGCTCCCGTCGGGGTCGTCGGCGACCACCGCGGCGGCGGCCGCAGCCGTGAACCCCCCTCGGAAGACGGTGCACCGGGCCAGCGTGCGCTGGGCCTCCGGCGACAGCAGGCTCCACGACCACGCGACAGTGGCCCGCAGGGTGCGGTGGTGCGTGGGATCGTCGGCGCGGGCCAGCACGTCGAGCGCCCGGTCGAGGCGCTCGAGCAGGTCGGGCGGGCCCATCACCCCGAGCCGCGCGGCGGCGAGCTCCACGGCCAGCGGGAGGCCCTCCAGCCGCTCCGCCAGGCGCGCCCGCCACCGGGGAGCGGGCACGGGCACCGCGGCCTCGGCGGCCCGCGCTGCGAGCAGGGAGGCGGCGTCGTCGAGATCGAGGCAGGGCACCGACAGGACCCCCTGGCCGTCGAGGTCGGGCTCCCGCCGGGTGGTCAGGACGACGCGGAGCGCGGCGACGGCCTCGGTCAGCCGCACGGCCCACTGGGCGGCGGGGGCGAGGACCTGCTCGCAGTTGTCGAGGACGACCAGCCGTCGCGAGGCATCCGCATGGCGGAGCGCCCGCTCGACGCCGTCGGAGGGGACCTCGAGCGTAGCGGCGAGGACGGCGCGCACGTCGTCGTCCGTTCGCGCGCCGCGGAGGTCGACGAACACCCCGCCGCGCTCCCGCAGCAGCTCCCGCGCGAGGCGGGTCTTGCCCACCCCGCCGGGGCCCACGAGGCTGACCCAGGACGCCTGCGCGAGGGCCTCCCGGAGCTGTGCGAGCTCCCGCTGCCGACCGTGGAACGAGGTCGGCGAGCCAGGAGCCGGTTGCCCTGCCGGTCGCCCCACGGGAACGGGAAGCACGAGGCGATAGCCCTCCCCGTGGACCGTCCGCAGGTGCTGCGGGTCTGCCGGATCGGGCTCGATCTTGGTGCGCAGGCGGCGGATGGTGTTGTCGACGGCCCGCGTGACGATGCCCGGCGCGTACCCCCAGACCTCGACCTGGAGCTCCTCCCGGCCGACCACGCGCCCGGGCCGCTCCGCGAGGTACGCGAGCGCGGCGCCTTCCTTGGTGGTGAGCCGCCACCCGCGCCCGTCGTGGAGCCGGACCTCCTCCCGGTCCAGATCCACCTCCCCGTGCGCGAGCGGGATCCGACGGTCGATATCGACCTCCCGCGCCCCATTCTACCGAGCCGCCAAGGTCGCCGGCACGCGGCTCGCCGCTCCATAGCGTAGGATGTCCGGATTGGAGGCAGCATGTCGAGCGGCTACAGCAAGACGCCCCTGGTCCGGAAGCTCGGCATCAAGCCGGGCCACGCGGTCGCGGTGATCGACGGGCCCGCAGACTTCGTCACCTGGCTCGGAGAGCTGCCGGAGGGCGCCGAGCTCCGGCCTGCCCTGGGCGCCGCGCCGGATGTCGCGGTGGTGTTCGCGACGGAGCGGGCCCGGCTCGAGACGGCCCTGCTGGAGGCGGCCGACGCGATCTTCCCGGCGGGCGCGGTGTGGGCGGCGTGGCCGAAGCGTGCGTCGCGGGTGCCGACCGACATCACCGAGGACACGGTGCGCGAGATCGCCCTGCCCCGGGGCCTGGTCGACAACAAGGTGTGCGCGATCAGCGAGGTGTGGTCGGGCCTGCGGGTGGTGTGGCGGCGCGAGCACCGGGGGGGCGGCCCCCCTTCCTGACCACCCCCGGACAGACGCGCGATCGCACCTTTCCAGAACGGCCACCCGTCGCCCAGGATCCGGCTCCCCCCGGAGGAGCCTTGTCCCAGGACACCCTGACGGCACTCGAGCGTCGTTCCCCCACC
>CAYMSU010000020.1:0-26117 GCA_964393165.1 uncultured Enterobacteriaceae bacterium | reverse complement strand
GTCGTCTCAGGTCCAACTGCTCCTTGGCAGGTCGGGGGGGGAGACCTCAGCAGGTCGGTCGGACAGCCGTCCAATCGGGTCGGGGACATCTCTGAGCGTCGCCCTGCCGGCCGGCAGTTCGAGGGGAGGAGTGCTCCCCCCCTTGGACGGACGGCCGTCCAATCGGGTGGGGGTGCTCTCCTCAGCCCATTTGCCTCGGGGACGTTCGGGAGGGGGAGCCCTCGACACCCCGAACGTCCATGGGGACGGTGGGGTGGGGGAGACCTCAGTAGGTGGATCGGCCGGCCCTCCGATCCACCTGTGGACTTCTCGGAGGCGGACCTGCCGCGTCTACGTTGCGCGTGCGGGGAGCAATCCGAGGCGCTGGAGGTATCGGCGGAGGGTCGTGCGCGGGATCCCGAGGGCCGCGGCGGTGCCGCGCAGCGAGCCGATGCGCAGGTACATGGCGCGGATCTCGGCGTCGGCGGGTCGCGGGGGGGCAGGTGGGGGCGATGTGTCGAACACGATGTGCTCGGCCCGGATCGGCCCGCCCCCCGCCGCGATGGCGGCTCGGGTGACGACGTTGCGGAGCTCGCGCACGTTGCCCGGCCAGCCGTGGAGCTGGAGCCGCCGGATCGCGTCCGAGCGTAGGCGGGTGGGCGGATCCTGGGCCCTCGCGAGGACGTTCGCGAGGAGTGGAACGTCGCCGTGGCGATCGCGCAGGGGGGGCAGGTGCACGCGGCAGACCGCCAGGCGGTGGAACAGGTCGTGGCGGAAGGTGCCCGCCTCACACATGCGCGGCAGGTCGCGGTTGGTCGCGACCACCACCCGCACGTCGGGCTGATCGGTCTGGGTGCCCCCGACGCGCCGGACCTCGCCGCTCGCGAGCACGCGCAGCAGGCGGGCCTGGAGGCTCACGGGCAGCTCGCCGATCTCGTCGAGGAAGAGGGTGCCGCGGTGGGCTGCGCGAAAGGCACCGTCGGCGCGGACCTCGGCGCCGGTGAACGCGCCCCGCTCGTGGCCGAAGAGCTGCGACTCGAACAGGGGCTCGGGGATCGCGGCGGCGTTCAGCGGCACGAAGGGCCCGTCGCGGCGGGGGCCGAGCAGGTGCAGGCCGCGGGCCGCGAGCTCCTTGCCGGTGCCCGACTCGCCGGTGAGCAACACGGTGGCCGTGTGCTCGGCGAGCAGGTGCAGCTGCTGCAGCACGGGGGCGAGGGCGCCGGACGTCCCCACGATCTCGCCGAACCGGGTGGGCACCTCGGCGGCGTGGTGCGGCCCGGGGATCTCGGAGAGCGGGAGATCGCTCGTGGGCCGGGTCTCGCGATCGCGGGGGCCGACGTGCACGGTCACGCGGTAGGGCCCGATGCCGAGCACGTCGCCTGGCTCGACGGGCAGGGGCAGGTCGCGGGGGAGGCGCTGGCCGTTGCGGGTGGTGCCGAGGCGGCTGAGGTCGCGCACCCGCACCTGCCCGCCGTCTCGCTCGAGCACGCAGTGCTGGCGGCTGATCTGGTCGTGGGGGAGCACGAGCGCGTTGTCGTCGGCGCGGCCGATGGGCACGCGGACATCGCTGGGCTTCAGGGTGACGCCGATGTCCCAGGTGTCCCAGACCTCGATGGTGGCCATGCGCCCTCCTCCGCTACAGGAATGCACGACCGCGGGGTGCTGTCATCCGATTTCTGGGGCGCGCTCTCAGAGTACCGGGTGTGGGTGTTGACCTGTGGGCCGAGGGCTTGGACAATGCCGCTTTGGAGGTCGCACATGCCTCGAGGATCGAGCTACCCGGGTCCCCCCGAGGCGCTGGCCAGCTACGCGGCGGCGGTGGCTCGGAGCGAGGTCGACTCCGACGTGAAGGGTGCGAAGAACCCCTACACGTCGCGGAACGGGCACATGTTCAGCTTCCTCGACCCTTCGGGCACCCTGGCCATCCGCCTGTCCGATGCGCTGACGGCGGAGTTCCGGGCGGCCCACGACAGCGGCGACGTGAAGGCCCACGGGGCCACGATGCGAGGATATTCCTCGATTCCGCCCGACCTGATCGCCGACACAGAGGCGATCGCCGGCTGGCTCACGCGCGCGTGGGCGTGGATCGGCACGCTCCCTCCGAAGCCGACCCGAAAGCGCGGGTAGGCCGCCGAGGCACACAACTGACGGAAGGGGCCCACGGACCATGAATCGAGCCCAACGACGTGCGCTCATGCGCCTTCCCACCAGCCTCACGGCGTGGGAGGTCGGGATCGTCGACGCACCCGTCTCCATCGACGGCGTCGAGACCGAAGGTCGCCCGCGTGCCCGCCGTGGACGCGGTCATGGCCTCGCTCGCCGCTCATCTCACACCCCTGCGGGCCCCCGGAATCACCGTCCGGATCCCCGACTGGGGCGCCTCGCTCGAGACGCTCTCGCACGACGCGCCGTGGCGCGTCCTGTCCGACAGGGTCGAGTTCCGCCGGCCGCCCTTGACGCCCTGCATGCGCTGAACCTCTACCTCGACCCCAGCGCGGAGCTCGACCCCGACGAGGTGGAGGCCTGCGAGCGGGAGGGCTTGGTCACGACCGACGGGCTGTGCCCCCGCGTCGTCCTTCTACAGGGCGGCACCCTGGTGCCCATGCCGGACGAGGCCCAGCTCGTGCTCCTCGCCGTCGTTCAGGGGATCAACGTCCTCACCGCGCGAGGCGCGGAGACCCTCGAGAACGCGCCCGCCGAGTGCGTGGCCACGACCTGCCTGGGCACGATCGAGGTGCATTCGTCGCCCGCCGCTCCACCCTGGCCCACGCAGGCGCCGCACCTGATCGACGCCGACTTCGGGGCGGGGCTGGGCCAGGCGCTGGACGTCACGACGAACGAGGAGGTCGTCTCGCTCGTGCTCAAGCTCCGCAAGCGCGACGCCATGCGGGTGGCGCGCCAAGTCGAGCACGTCGACCGCCTGCGCATCGAGATGGACGGCGGCGACCCGATCGTGTACGCGCTCGAGGGCGAGGTCGAGCTGGGCGTGCTGGTCCACCTGGACGGCGAGGCCCTCGACGTAAAGGCGCTGTTGGGCGCGAACCGCATGCTGCTGTGCGTCTCGGCCGGCGGCCCACGGCGACCGCGGATTCAGCCCAAGGACTTCGTGCTGCAGCGAGCGGTCGAGGTGCTTTGGGGCTGACCGGACCCCGACACCGGCGACCTGGCACGTGACGACGCGACCATCCGTCACGTCCACGTAGGCCAGGTCGAAGTCCCGCCGGGAGCAGGCGCCCGTCGGGGGGACGCGCTCACCGAGGGCACACCCGCCAGTAGAAGTACAGGAGCACCGCCATCACGCCCGCCAGCCAGTGCCACACCGCGTGGAACTGAAAGCCGTCCGGAAAGCAGAGCGGGTCGCCCTCCACCACCGACAGGCCGCGGAAGAGCGCCGCGAGCCCGAACGCCGCCAGGGCCGGGAGCCACCAGGTCAGCACCTGCTTCCAGTCGTGGCGGATGTCCTTGCGGCCGATCCACGCCACCAGCTCCAGCGCGAAATACCCCGCCCCCGCCATCCACGCGATCAGGATCGTGCTGGGGGCGCCGATGGCGCCCAGGGCCGTCAGCAACCCCACCATCAGGGGATAGCTGGCGTAGAACGCAAGATCACTGTTTGTGAGCCGCACGACGGTGTACGCGTACAGGAACGCGACCAGGGTGAACATCGAGAACTGGTCGAACAGGCCTCCCCAGGCAGCGAGCGAGGCGTGGAACCACATCGACCCGAGCCCGAGGAACACCACGCAGCACAGGTAGACCATGGGGAACACGTTGCTCGTGCGCATCCGGTTCTCGTCGCCGACGAACGCCTCGGGGTTGGCCTCCCGGCGTCGCCGCTGGAGGCTCATCTGCCAGGCCAGGAAGGCCCCCGTGCCCAGGGCGTACAGGTTGCTCCAGGTGTTCCACGGCTGGCGCACACCCCCACGGTTGGCCTCGACCTTCGCGGCGTCGAAGCTCTCGCAGTAGCAGGCGTGCGGGACCTCGCTGATGCAGTTGTTCGGCTCGCCGGGCCACCCGAGGGCCACGAACAGCAGGAAGGCGAACAGCACCACACCGCTGAAGACGCCGTAGACGATCCACTCGAGGTTGCGCACCTGGCCTCCGCGCTCTTGCGGGCGCAGCCTACCGCGCGGGGCGTCGAGCGCGAGAGGCCCCCCGCAGGCAACCCTCGGCAAGGTCGGGGCCCCGGGGCGCCTACAGGTCGTGTGCCACTGTGGAGGTACACCATGCTCTTGTTCGCCCTCGCCAGCTCGCCCGCGCACGCATTCGCGGAGGACCTCTGCTACCGAAACGGGAGGGGGCTCGCGTCTTGCAACGATCTCGCCTGCGACCCCGGGGAGGACGACTTCCGGTGCACCGCCGACGCCGTGACGGACATCGCCCGCCTCGCCGGCGGGGGGCGTAGCATGGTGCACGTCGACGCCACGTTTTACCTCGCCCAGGCCGTCGGGCTCGATGCGTCGACCGCCTACTGGGTCGCCGCCTAAAGCGAGGCCACCGACCTCACCCAGTACTACCCGCCGATCGCGACGGGCAGTTGCTCGCGACCCCCGACCAGTGCGACCCCGACGGCGACGGCGTGATCGACGGCGATGCCCCCGCCGCCTGCGAGCTCGTCACCGTCCGCCTCTCCGGCCTCGCCCGCACGAACACCGGCACCGGTGGGTCGCTGCTGCACTTCGTCGTGCCCCACGACCACACCGGCCAGGGGCCGATCCCCGGCATCGATGGGCGCGCCCCGGACGTGACCGATGCCGACCGCGAGAAGATGCTGGCCCAGCTTCGGGACTGGGCGTTCGGGGAGGTCTCGACGATCTGCACCGGAGGCTTCCGCACCGACGGTCGCTGCCCCACCTCGGGGGCTTCGATCCGCGGCGACGTGCCCGTGCTCGCAGTCGCGGGCGCGATTCCGCTCGACACCCTCCAGGGCGAGCAGATCGTCGACGAGGGGGGGCGCGGCGCCCTCGACGACGTCCTCGGCAACCTCGATGCCCTGTTCGCGAGCACCGACTCCCCGGTCGAGCGACGCGCCGCACCCCTCGGCGTATACCTGCACGCCCTGCAGGACCGGGTCTCGCACTTCCGGTGCGGAGACGCCTCCTTCAGCACGGGCGAGGCCGGTCAGGACGTCGAGATCGTGTTCAACCAGGTGGAGTGCGCCCAGCCTGTCCACGCCCTGCGGCACGCCTGGGAGGTTGGTGTAGACCCCGCGACGGTGCCCGAGGACGAGCGCACCACGCCCGCGGCCCCGGCGATCACCTACGACGAGCTGCGCGCCTGGGCGACGGCCCGAGGGATCGCCGCGGCCGACTCCGCAAAGCCCGCCGTCCGTGCCCGCCACCTGGCCACGATGGGCCGCGTGCTGTCCATCCCGGACGGCGAGGCGCGCGTCCGCGCCATGGAGCAGGCCGTCGCGCAAGCCGGCTTCGAGCAGATGCCGGGCCACGGGACCTGATCGAGCCCGCATGACCGCCCCCGCGCGTCCCGAGACGATCCTCGACTCGCAGGAGATCGGGTGCTAAGCGCCTTCCGCGTGCGTCGGAGGGGGGTGCTGGTGGGCGATCTTCGCGTGGTCCTCATGGTGTCGGGAGTCGTCGGCTGCGGGCTCCTCGAGCCGCCCGAGCCCGAGCCCGCCACCCTCGTCGTGTGCGGATCGTCCACCATGGGGGCCCGGCTCCTGCCCCGCCTCGCCGCCCGCTGGGTGGGTCGGCGCCCGTTCCCCGACGATCGCGCGCTCGACAAGGGCGAGCGCTGGTGCGCGCAGGGCACGCCCGAGGGGCAGGGGCTCGTCGAGGTCTGCGTGACCTACGACAGCTCCGGCGCCGCGTTCGAGGCCCTGAAGGCCGGCACCTGCGACCTCGGCATGTACTCGGGGCCCTGGGCGCCCATCGCCGAGGCGCATCCCGAGCTCGACGTCCACGAGGTCGGCATGGACGGGATCATGATCGCCACCGGCAGCGCCGACACGCGGCTCGGCGATGCGATCTCCGTCGAGCGGCTGCGCGCGCTGTACCAGGGCGAAGACGTGCCCGCCGACCTCGCCGTGCTCACCCGCGAGGAGGAGGGCTCGGGCACCTCCGCGGCGCTGCGCACCCTGCTCGGCGTCGAGGCGCTGGCCGGCACCGAGGGCGTGGCGGCCGACGACTTCGGGCGCCGCATCCAGCAGACGGACTGGTGGGTGTACCACGTCTCGGCCCAGGAGGAGCTCGACCGGTCCGGCTTCCGGCTCCTCAAGGTGGCGCCATCCGAGGGCGCGCTCGCCGAGGAGCCGTCGGTCTACAACATCCGCTCGGGGGCCTACCCGCTCGTGCGGCCGCTGAACCTGCTCACGCCGAAGGGCCAGCCGGCGTCCGCGTTCGTCGCGTGGGTGAAGTCGGCGGAGGCCCGGCCGGTGTTCGAGGCGCTGTTCATGGCCCACGCGACCAGCGCCGAGGTCGGCGGGCCGCGGGTGGAGGTCGCGTGTCCCGGCGCCCGGCCGTCGCCCGAGACGGTGCCGGGCGCCCGCGTGGGCACCTTGTACTTCGGCGACGGAGAGGCCACCGAGCTGCGCCAGGACTGGCAGCTCGCACCGGTGGTGCGGTCGAGCATCGAGGCGGCGCAGAAGCAGGGCAAGGATCTGCTCGTGGTGGGCTTCTCCGACCCGCTGTCCACGGAGGAGGCCGACTGCCTGGCGGCGGCCGAGCGGGCGGGCTTCGTGCACGGGGTGCTCGAGGCGGAGCTGCGGTACCTGCCCGAGGGCGTCGACCGGCCGGGCCTGCACGAGACCGTGGTCGGCGGGCCGACCACGCAGTGGGGGCCCGCGGGCCCCGACAACCGGGTGGTGGTGATCCAGGCGATCGACCGGCCGATTCCTCCGCCGGGGGGGCCGGGGGGGGAAGGCCCGTAGCCGGCCTGGGGCGTCAGCCCTCGGCGCCCCGGACCGTGATGTCGCCGGTGCCGCTGCTCGCGCGGATCGCGGCCGCGGCGTCGGGATCGTCGGTGACGCCCTCGGTGCGCACGCGCCCGGTGCCCGTCGTCAGCTCGAGCGCGTAGGGGCCTGCGGGCACGACGAGCTCGATGCCGCCGGTGCCGGTGTCGATCAGGAGCTCCTCGAAGGCCTCGATGAGCTCGAGATCCACCCGGCCGGCGCCGGTGGCGGCGGCCACGGACTGGCCGCGCAGGTCGGTGCCCGCGATGTCTCCCGCCCCGACGCCGAGCTCGAGGTCGCCGGCCAGCCCGTCGAGCTCGAGGTCGCCGGCGCCCCCGTCGATCTCGACGACGGCGACATCGGCGGGGATCTGCAGGTCGACGTCGACCCGGCGGCGCCCGCTGAGCCGGGGGCACTCGATGTCGACGAGCAGGCGGTCCCCCTCGACGTCGAGGACGATCTCGGGGCGGCTGCCCCGGTACTCGAGCGCGAGCTCGGCCTCGGTGGCGGTCCCGTCGACCCCGACGACGGACACCTCTCCGGCGTCGGACGAGATCACGGCCCGGGTGTAGGCCTCGTCGGTGCTCCAGCGGTCGGTCTAGGTCTCGAGGGGGCCGCAGGCGGCAGCGACGAGGGCGACGAGCGCGGGACGGGCGAGGGAACGAGGCATGGCAGGGCTCCGGGGCTCGTCGCGCGTCTAACCCGGGGACGGGCGAAGGGGGGGCTGGCAGTCCCTCGCCAGATCCGGTAGGACAGCGCGGTGACGGACTCCTTGGTCGTGATCGGCGCGGGGGTCGCGGGCCTCGCCTGCGCCCGCGGACTCGTCGAGGCAGGGCACGCGCCGATCGTGCTCGACAAGGCCCGAGGGGTGGGCGGTCGCTGCGCCACGCGCCGCGTCGAGGGCCAGCCCGTCGACCACGGCGTGTCCTTCCTGCACGGCACCGAGCCCCGGTTCGTCGAGGCGCTGCGCCGCCTCGATCCGCAGGAGCGGATCGACGGCTGGCCGTCGGTGGTCGAGGGCTCGGGAGATCCGTGCCATCCCGAGGCGCTCGTCGGGCCGACGCGCCTGGCCCTGCGGTCGGGGGTGTCCGCGTTTCCGAAGGCGCTGGCCCGCGAGGTCGACGTGCGCCTGCAGACGCGCGTGACCGCGCTGCAGCAGACCTCCGGTGGCCTGCGCGTGACCGCCGGCGACGAGGTCTTCGAGGCGCGAACCGTGGTCCTCACGGCGCCGCTGGAGCAGACGCGGGCGCTGCTCGCGCCCCTGGCGGAGGCGGCGCCGTCGCTGCGCGGGGTGCTCGCGATGCTCCGGATGACCGCGACCGTGCCCTGCCTGTCGCTGATCGCGGCCTATCCACGGGAGTCGCTGCCGCTTGCGTTCGACGTCCGGCTCGGCGATCGCGGCTCGCCGCTGCAGCTCGTGTCGCACGACTCCACCAAGCGCCGGGATCCGTCCCACCAGATCCTCGTCGTGCAGGCGCGGGCGCGGTGGTCGCGCGCGAGGTTCGACCTCGGGTCCGACGCGCTCACCGCCGAGCTGCTGGGCGCGGCCGCGGCGCTGCTGGGCTCGCCCGACGTGGCGCGGCCGGTCGCGACGCACCTCCAGCGCTGGCGGTTCTCCCGGCTGGCGGGCACGCCGGGGTTCGGCCGCCCGCTGTGGATCCCGGTCGGCTCGGGGCGGCTGGGGCTGGCGGGGGAGGCCTTCTGGCCCGGTGGGGGGGTGCAGGCCGCCTTCGTGAGCGGTAGAGAGCTGGCGCGGTCCGTGGCGGCCCGCTGAGAGAGCGTGCAATGGGCGACGACAAGGAGCTCGACGGGTTGGTCGAGCGCGATCACGACCACGAGTGCGAGGGGTTCGGCGCCGCCCAGGTGTGCGTGCGGGTCGTGGCCGTGGCCGACCTGCCCACCGAGTTCGGCGACTTCCGGATCGTGGCCTTCTGGAACAACCGCGACGGAAAGGAGCACATCGCGCTCGTGTACGGCGACGTGCGCGGGCAGTCCGAGGTGCCCCTGCGGGTCCACAGCGAGTGCCTGACCGGCGACGCGCTGGGCTCGCTGCGCTGCGACTGCCGCGCCCAGCTCCACGCCGCGCTGTCGGCGGTCGCCGAGCAGGAGCGGGGGGTCGTGCTCTACCTGCGGCAGGAGGGGCGAGGTATCGGCCTCATGAACAAGATCCGGGCGTACTCCCTGCAGGATCAAGGGCTCGACACGGTCGATGCGAACCTCGCGCTCGGCTTCCGCGACGACGAGCGGGAGTACTCGGTGGCGGCGCACATGATCCACAGCCTGGACATCCGCTCGATCCGCCTGATCACGAACAACCCCCACAAGATCGAGCAGCTGCAGCAGCACGGGGTCGAGGTGGCCAGTCGGATCCCGCATGTGATGCCCGTGCAGGCGCACAACGTGGCCTACCTGCGCACGAAGTCGGAGCGCTCGGGCCACCTGATCGAGCAGGCCGACCTGGTCGTCCGCCCCGAGGACTGACGGCGGGCCCCTTCGGTCAGGACTTCCGGAACACGCGGGCGATCTCGACCGTCGAGCCGTCCGCCAGGGTCAGCGCGATGCGCTGCTCGAGCGTCTGGCCATCGTCGGACAGCTTCCGGTGCACCACGAGCGTGCCCGGCCCGTCCTTCGTCTGCAGCGCCGAGGTGCTCACGAGCACCTCGCCCTGCCACTCGTGGCGCACCTGCGCGGCGCCCTTGTCGCCCTCGACGGTCCGGGTCTCGCCGTCGACCTGCAGCGTGTCCGTCTTGGTCCTCGCCGAGGTGACGGTCTCGATCGTGAGCTTGTCGCCCTGGTGGGTGATGTTCTGGGTCACGTCCATGCCGGCCGCGGCCTTCCGCTTCATCCAGCCCACGCCCTGCGCCTTGAGCAGCGGCTCGGGGGAGTCGGAGGCGTCGCGGTCGAGGGACCACGTGCCGGAGAAGTCGGCGGCCCAGCTCGGGGCGGCGGTCGTGAGGCCCAGGCAGGCCGCGAGGAACAGGGCGGAGAGGAACCTGGTCATGACTCGACTCCAAGAGGTCGGGGGGAGCACGGGACGTCTGGTGCGTCGGCGACGCCCGCGATGTCCAGGTAATGCGCAGACGTGGAGATCCTCGTGAGCCGGCCTCCTTGCGAACCCGATGGCTGTCGCCGCGGGGCTCGCGCACCCTCGGAAGCTGCTCGGGCCCCCTCCGCAAGAGGAATCAGGCGAGGGCGGCGGTCACGGAGCCTCCGATCACGAGCCCCGCGGCGATCGCCACGAAGATCCACCACACGACGTGGAAGGCCGTGTCGAGGAAGAGTCCCTTCCGCGCGAACCGAAGAACCACCAGTCCGATTCCGAGCAGGACCCCGACCTCGATCAACACCGCCCCGAGCACCGCCATGCTGCACCTCCTGGCCGCGGGCTCAGGTACTCGCTTCGCGTAGACTCACCATCGCACGATCTGCCGAGGATGAACCCCGACTGGATGCGCTCGCTGTCTGCGCAGGACGGGCTCAGCAGGGGCGAGCGACGAGCATCGCGACGTCGAACATCTCGAGGCGAGTACGGAGGGGGGTGGGGATGGCCTGGTCGAACATGGCGGTCCTGGGCTGGGGGTCTTCCCAGGACCTAGGAACCGCCGGCCGGCGATCCACCCCCCGCGCCCCGAGAGACGACCCGGAGACTCAGCGGATCTCGGCGGGCTGCGGCGCGTCCTCCGAGAAGGTCGCCCCGGACTCCCGTGCCAGGATCGTGTCGCGGATGTCGACCACGGCCCGGTGAAGGACGTCCTCGAGCGCCTCCTCGAGCATGGAACGCGCGTAGCCCAGGTTGTAGTAGAGCCCCGTGGCCCGCTTGCCCGACCAGCTGTAGGTCTCCGAGCGCACGATCTCGTTCGTCGAGGTCTCGCGGATCTGCAGCTCGAGCTCCACGTGGGCCGTCGAGAACACGAACGGCGCCCCCACGATGCTCAGCACGCCCAGGGGGACCGGGTTGATCTCGGACCGCACGTCGCTCCGCACCATGCGGCCCTCGACGATGTAGGCGAAGTCGTTGGGCCGGCGGGTGTGGCCGAGCTGCTCGAGCACCGCGGTGTCGGTGGTGAGCCGGCTGTCGCGGACCTGGCTCTCGAGCAGGTAGGGCAGAGCCCGGCCGAGGTTGCCGACCACGGTGGTCTGCCGGTCGCCGTCGAAGCCCACGAGCACGGCGGTGAGGTCGGGGTAGCGGTTCGTGCCGGACAGGTAGAACAGGTTCGGACCGGGCACGAAGTTGATCGGCGAGTTGTGCATCAGCTCGTTGCCGCGCTCGTCGACCAGGTGCTTGAAGAGCACCGAGGTCTCGACCTCCTCGACCGACTTGGGGCGAGCCAGCGACAGATCCCGCGTCGGAATCATCTTGATCGAGCACCCGGTCAGGAGCACGAGCCCGACCGCCATCATCCTCGACATCGACACCTCCGGTGCGAGGCCGCTTAACGGGTCCCGGGGAGCGGTGCGCGCCGCCAGCGTAACCGTCGCGCGACGACGGCCCTTGGACAAGGGCTCGCAAAGGACCGACGACAGACGGGAACCCCTGGAGGCCTCATGCGCCGTCTACGCTACGCCGCGCTCGGCCTGGCGACCTTCGAGGTCGCCTGGTCGATGCGCCCGATCCCCCCTGATCCCTCACCCCCGCTCACGGCGGCCGCTGCGGCCGCTGCGGCCGCTGCGGCCGAGCGAGCCGATGCCCCCGTCGCGCCACTCCGCGAGATCCAGGTGGCCCGTGACTTCTCCGTCGCCCGCGCGACCTCCGCCGACCCGTCGGTGGAGGCCTCGGCCGACGGCGAAGCCGCGGCCTACTGGACCGACCGCGTGCTCGTCGCCATCGACCCCGCGCGCGTCGCCGAGGTCGCCGACCGGCACGGGCTGACCGTCCTCCGGGTGGCCGAGGACCTCGGCCTGGCCCGCCTCGGCGTGCCCTCGCCCCTCGAGGTGACCGACGTGATCGACGCGCTGTCCGTCGACCCCGACATCGAGCGGGCGTTCCCCGCCGGGCGGATGGTCGGCGCGGGCAAGGGCGGCAAGAGCAGTGCGCCCGTCGACCTGTCCGCCCTCCAGTGGCACTTCGCCACCGGAGGCGCCAAGTCCGGCGTGGCCGACGTGGAGGGCTTCACCGTGGCCGTGCTCGACTCGGGCGTGGCCTACGAGACCTACGACGGGTTCGTACAGGCCCCGTCGCTCGCGAGCACCCCGGTGGTCGCCCCGGCCGACTTCGTCAACGGCGACGCGCACGCCAACGACGACCACCGGCACGGCACCCACATCGCGAGCGTGATCCTGTCCAACGGCGCCATCCGCGGGGTCGCCCCCGGCGCCGCCCTGATGCCGGTCAAGGTGCTGGACGAACACAACCAGGGCGACGAGCTGTCGCTCGTCGAGGGCCTGCACCACGCGCTCGACCACGGCGCCGACGTCATCAACATGAGCCTGTCGTTCGGGCCCGGGTTCGTGCCCTCGGCCGAGCTCCTCTACGCGATCACCCGCGGCGAGAAGGCCGGCGTGATCCTGGTGGCGGCGGCCGGCAACGCGGGCGTCGACAAGGTCACCTGGCCCGCCGCGAGTCCCGGCGTGATCGGCGTGGGCGCCGTGGCGCCCCGCGACGGCCAGGGCACCCCCGAGATCCCGGCCTACTCGAACCTCGGGGCGGTCGACGTGATGGCTCCGGGCGGGGCTCCGGGCGTCGATCGCAACCTGGACGGGTTCGCCGACGGCCTGCTGGCCGAGACGTTCGCGCCCGGCGCGCCCGCCGATCTCGGGTACTGGTTCCAGGCCGGCACGAGCCAGGCCGCCGCCTTCGTCTCGGGCGCGGCCGTCCAGCTGCTCGCGGCCGGCGCGTCTCCCGACCAGGTCCGCGGCACGCTGCAGATGGCGGCGAGCACCAACTCCCTCGGCGTGTCCCCGTTCGCCGCGGGGACGGCGCCGGGGTGGTCGACCTCGACGCCTCGATCGCGCTCGCCCGCGACCGGCGGGGCCCCGTGGCCGGGCGTCGCCACGTCGCGGTCCTGGCCTACATCGAGGCGCTGGGCGAGGAGCTGATCCCGTGGGCTCGGGTGGTCGTGGTCGACGACGACGGCGACCTGGTGGCCGGCGCCCGCGTGCACGCGCGGTCGGAGGGGTCGACGACGGCCCGCCGGACGTGCACGACCGACGCCGACGGCACGTGCTCGATGATGGGCGAGCGCTTCTACGCGCGGCCCGAGGACCCCGCGGCCTGGTCATGGGAGGTCGAGACGGTCGAGGCGCAGGGCTTGTCCTCCCCCATCGGCGGGCTGCTGTTCGCCGACCTCCCGCTGGAGGTCCTGGTCGCCTCGATGGAGGACCACGAGGCGCTGCGGGGCACGCCGATGGCGGTGCACTGGCCCGCCGGAGCGCACCCCGACCTCGGCCACCTCGCGGAGGCCTACACGCTGCCGAACCACGGGACGGGGCTGCTGTCGTCGCCCCTGGGGATCGTCTTCACCCCCGCGCTCGGACTGCACCAGCGGCACACCTTCCGTGTCGCGCTCGATGGATCCGGCCTGCTGTCGAGCCCGCTCGGCTTCCTCGACGTGCACCGCGTCTCGCTGGACCTCTCGGCTGCGCCGGCGGCGGTGCGCGCCCGCCTCGGCCAGTCGCTCGACTTCGTCGCCGCGGATGGCTCCGGGCTGCTCTCGTCTCCTCTCGGCTTCCGGCCGATGTCGATGTTCACGCCCCGCGCCGGCCTGCCGGGCTGGGCCAACCTCGGGGGCTCGGGCCTGCTGTCCAGCCCCCTCGGGTTCTCGTCCCACCCCGTGTTCCTGTGGACCCACGCGTCCTTCTCGAGCGGCCTGGCCGGCACCTCGGTCGGGGACACCCTGGCGGCGGGGGGCTGGCTCCACCCATCGGGGCTCGCGGCGGGCAGCGCGATGCTCGGGACCGGTCTGGTCGACGAGGCGGAGCCCGAGCCCGGGGTGGCGAGCGCGGTCGAGGCGCCGGGGCAGCGCCTCATCCCGTGACCCACCTGGGCCGATAGGCCCGACGTGACCACCGAATCCGCCCCCCAGAGCATGGCGACGGCGCCCGGGCATGCAGGCCCGTGGCGCCTTGTCGCGCGTCTGGGGGCGGGCGCGTTCGGATCGGTCTGGCGCGCGGAGGACGCCGGCGGGCGGGTCGGGGTGGTCAAGCTCCTCCGGGACGCCCCCGGCCAGGAGGTCCGCGCGCTGTCCCGGCTCTACCACCCGGCGGTGGTCGGCTTCCTCGGCGCAGGCACCACGCCGGTGCCCTACCTCGTGATGACGCTCGCCCCTGGGGCTCCGCTCGACGAGGTGCTCGCGGGCGGCAGGCTGCCGGTGGGTCGCGCGCTGTCGATCGTCGCGACCCTCGCCGACGCGCTGGCCGCCTGTCACCTCGCCGACGTCCCGCACGGCGACCTCAAGCCGGCCAACGTGATGGTGACGGACACCGGGGTGACGCTCGTGGACTTCGGGCTGTCGGGCCAGGAGGGAGGCACGCCGCGGTACGCCGCGCCCGAGGTCCTCGACGGCTCCGCCGGGGATCCTCGCGCGGACGTGTACAGCCTCGGCCTGCTCGCCTACGAGTTGCTGCACGGCGCGCTTCCCGGCGCCACGCGGCCCCTGCACGAGGCCCTGACCGCCCGTCGTCGCGCGGCTCCGGCCGCCACCGAGGGCCCGGCCTGGGTGCGCGAGCTCGTGCACACGATGCTGGCCCCGGATCCCGGGGCCCGGCCGACCGCGGCCGCGGTCGCGGACGCGTTCGATGCCCAGGGCTGCGTGGTGGCCAGCCCCGACGTGCGCGACCTCGCCCAGCGGGCGACCACGCTGGCGGTGGCCCAGCCCCCGGTCGACGCCGCCGTGGACACCTGGCTCGAGACCGGCGGGTCGCTCGCCGTCGTGGGCCCGGAGAGGTCGGGGCGGTCCCACGCGCTGCGCCGCGCGACCGACGAGCTCCGGGCCCGGGGTGCGCTCGTCCTGCCCCTCGTGCCGAGCCCGCGCCCGTTCGGCCCGATCGAGGCCGCGCTCGTCGACCCGACCCTGCCGGGGGCGGCCGCGAGCCTGCCCGACGCGCCGGATCCGATCACCCGCGCCCAGGACGCCGCCGAGGCGCTGCTCCGGCGCGTAGGCCGGGACCCCCTGCACCTCGTGGTCGACGACGTCGACGCGCTCGACGAGGGCTCCCGGCGCACCCTCCGCGCCCTCGTCCAGGCCGGGGTCGCGACGCTGGTCGCCGCGAGCGCGCCGCAGGCCTGGGTCGCCCAGTCGGTCACGCTCGCGCCGTGGACCCCCGCGGCGTCCCGGGCCCTGCTCGGCAGCCTGCTCGGCGCCGTCGACGTGGAGACGCTCGAGGCGCAGGCCCGCGACCAGGTCGGGGGCCGGCCCGGCGACGTGATCGCGTTCGCCCTGGGGGCCATCCGTGCGGGGGCCCTGCGGTACCGTCGGCGCCGATGGGTCGTCGATCGGCCGATGCTCGAGGAGCTCGACCCCGCTGCGTGGGACTCCGAGCGCGCGGTGCCGACGGACCTGCCCGCGAGCAGCCGGCGGCTCGGCGCGGTGATCGCGCTGATGCAGCCGGTCCCGGCGGCGACCGCTCGGCGGCTCGCCGAGGTCGACGAGGCTGCGATCGAGCCGCTGGTGGCGGGCGACTGGGTCCGCGGGGGCGCGACGTGGACGTGTCGGGATCTGCGCAGCGCGGCGGCGCTGCGCGCCTCCGTCGACGATCTGCGCCCGCTGTGGACGCGGATCGCACAGGAGCTCCTGGCCGAGGATCCCGTCCCGTGGGCGCGGGTCGGCCGGGCGCTGCTGGGAGCCGAGGCCGCGGCCGCGATCCGCACCCACGGCGTGACCTGCGTGCAGGCGACCCAGGACCTGGACGTGCGGGAGGCGGCCGCGCTCGCCCGGGGGTTCCTCGCGCGGTGCCCGACGCCGGAGCTCGCCGCGGCGCACGTCGACGCCTGCGTCAAGGCGGGCCTGCTCGACGAGGCGCGGGAAGCGGGCCGCGCGTGGCTCGCGGGGCGCTCGCCGTGACCCGGTGACCTGCCCCCGCTCCTCGCCCTCGCCAAGCTCGAGGACACGGCCTCGGAGAACGGCGAGGCGATGCTCGCGTGGACGCAGCGGGCCCGCGCGGCGCTCGGGGATGCCCCGCCGCCTCCGCGGCTGGCCCTGCTCGAGGCGAGGGCGCACTACCGCGAGGGCGCGCACGACATGGCGGAGGCGCTGTGCACTCCGCTGTGCTCGGCGCCGCCGGACGCGACCGAGCCCACGTGGCTGCCCGCGCTCGGGCTGCTCGCGCAGATCCGTGCCGAGCGGGACTCGCCGGCGGCCGGGCTGCAGACCCTCGAGCGGCTACCCGCCGAGCTCGGCGTCGGCTCGGCGGCGCGGGCGCTGGTGGAGGGCACCCGCGGCCGCTTGCAGTGGATGGCCGGCCGTCCGCGGGAGGCGGCGGCGACCTTCGAGGGCGTCGCCAGCCAGCGCCGGGCGCTCCCTGTGGTCGACCGGGCGCGCATCGAGAACAACGCGGCGGTCTGCTGGTACGCGGCCGGTGACGTCGAGCGGGCGGTCGCCGGCTGGGAGCGCGCGCTGCTCGCCTTCGAGGTGCTGGGCTCCCCCCTGGAGATCGCGAGGGTCCAGGTGAACCTGTGCCAGGGCTTCGCCGACCTCGGCCGGTGGGCCCGCGCCGTGCAGGCCGGAGAGCTCGCGGTGCAGCTCGCGCGGGTGCACCAGGTGCCGGTGTTCGAGGCGGTGGCGCGGGGCAACCTCGGCGACGTCGCGCTGTGGCGGCGGCGGTTCCGGGAGGCCCAGCGGCACTACGACGCTGCGGCGGCGCTCGCCCGCGAGCACGATCTGGCGGATCTGCGCGTCGAGCTCGCCCGCCGGCGGGCCGAGCTCGCCGCCCTTCGGGTAGATCCCGACGCCCGACGTCTGGTCGACGAAGCGGTGGCGCTGGCGGCCGACGCGGGCGCGGAGACCGAGGTGGCCCGCGGGGAGGGCGTGCGCGCCCTCGTCCTCGCCCGAGCGGGGGACGCGCCGGGCGCGCGGATGGCCGCGAACCACGCGCTCGGCCCGCTGCGGCGGCTCGGCGCGGCCGGGGACCTCGCGGTGGTTCAACGTGCGGGTCGCGAGCCAGGTGGCCCTGCCCGACGTGCTCGACGAACTCGCGGCGGCGGCGGTGGAGCTGATCGACGCGGAGCGGGCGTTCGTGGTGCTGGTCGACGGCGACGAGCTGCGGGTGGCGGCGAGCGCCGGAGATCACCCCCACAAGGCGCGTCCCTCGATGTCGGTGGTGCGGCGCGCGCTCCAGCTCGGGCGCGACGTGGTGGTCACGGACATCGAGGAGCGCGCGGATCTTCGACAGGCCGACAGTGTGATGGCCATGGACCTGCGCGCGGTGCTGTGCGTGCCGCTGTTCGACGCGGGCGCGGCGGCCGGCGCCCTGTACCTCGACAGCCGCGAGCAGCCGCTCGGCGGCCTCGGCGACGCGGTCGCCCTGATCCGGTCGCTGGCCTCGCACGCCTCCGTCGCGGTCAGCCACGCGCGGCTCACGGCCGAGGTCCGCCGCCAGGTGGATCGCGCCAGCGAGGTCGCTCACGACCTGCGCAATCCCCTGTCGGGGGTGCTGATGGTGGTCGAGGACGCGGCAGAGGGCGAGCGGTTCGCCGCGTCCGACGCTCGGCTGGCCGTCGACGCCCTTCGTCACGCCCTCGAGCTCGTCGAGAGCACCCTGTCGTCGGATCCGCCGCCCAAGGTCGCGTTCCCCTGGGACCAGGCGGTGGCTCGCTGGGCGTCGACGCTGGAGCCGCAGGCGCGCGCGGCGGGCGTGCGCCTCGTGGTGGAGGTCGAGGGATCGGGGAGCGTGACCGGTCGCCCCGCGGAGTTGCGGCGGGTGCTCGCGAACCTGGTCGGAAACGCGCTGAAGTACACCCCGAGGGGGGGCCGGGTGGTGGTCCGCACGATCTCGGAGCCCTACCGGCTCGGGGTGGTGGTCGACGACGAGGGTCCGGGCATTCCGGAGCACGAGCTCGACCGCGTCTTCGAGCTGGGGGTGCAGGGCTCCGGCGCGGCACCCGGGCATGGCCTGGGCTTGGCGATCTCGCGCCGGATCTGCCACGAGCACGGGGGAGAGGTGTCGGCAGCGACCTGGTCGGGCGGCACACGGTTCACGATGTGGCTGCCGAGGGCACCGCGGAGCTGACCGCGCGAGGCATGAACCCCCCTCACTCGGCGCGCGCGCCCTCCCCGAGGGCCTCGATCGACAGGACCTCGAGGCGGAAGGGGCCCGCCTGCTTGCTGCCGATCAGGAACCCCACGCTGTCGATCTGCTCCCCGGCCCCCACGAGCGACGGGGCGTCCGGGACCGGGCGGCCGTAGGATGTCGCCTCGAATGCCTCGAGCGGGATCGTCACCACCTGGCGCTCGCCCGTCGTGCGGATCTCGGCCCGCCAGCTGCCCGCGCGGATCCGCACGTCGCGCCGCCGCACCGTGAAGTCGTAGCGCTTGCCGTCGCCCTCGAGGGTGAGCCGGAAGCCCGTGGTGCCCGCGAGCCCCAGGCTGCGCGACGCCGACCGGATCGACGAGAACCCGCCGTTGTTCTCGAGCGAGACCACGCCCTCGTAGACGAGGCGCCCGTCGTGGACGTGGGCTCGCCCCACCGAGCGGCCCCCCATCACGCCGTCGTCGACGGACTGCCACTGCAGCGCGGGAATCTCGAGCAGGTCTCCGGCCATCGCGATCGCTCCCAAGCCCAGCCAGACGAGCATCCGTCCTCCTCTGCAGGAGGCGGTATCGATCAGGCGGCCAGCCAGTGCTTCAGCAGGTGGTGGGCCACCGCGATCGGGAACGGGGGGTGGGCGCTCGGGTGCGTGCCCGCGAACATCTGGGCCACCTCCTCGCGGGTGAACCACCGGGCCTCCGCGAGCTCCACCCCGTCCGCTCGTACGTGCTCGCTTTGGGCCTCGGCCCTCACGCCCAGCATGAGCGACGAGGGGAACGGCCAGGGCTGCGAGAACAGGTAGGTGACGTCGCCGATCGTGACGTCGGCCTCCTCCCGCGCTTCCCGCCGGGTGGCCTCCCCCAGCGTCTCGCCGGGCTCCACGAACCCCGCGAGGCACGAGAAGAAGCCCGCCGGCCAGTGGGGCCCGCGCCCCAGCAGCACGCGATCCCCGTGGGTGATCAGCGCGATCACCACCGGGTCGACCCGGGGGAAGTGCTGGCGGTCGCAAGCCTCGCACCGACGCTTCCATCCCGCGTGGATCGGGAGCGTGGCCGCTCCGCAGTTGGCGCAGAACCGGTGGCTGCGGTGCCACGCGAAGACGCTGCGCGCGGTGCCCACGAGGGCGGTGTCGTCGAGGGACAGCCGCCCGGCCGCCGGGCGCAGATCCTCGAAGCGGGCGCCCTCGGGGGGGGCGAGCGCGGTGGGGTCGGCAGGGCGGGTCGGATCGAGGCAGACCGCGAACCGGCCCTCGTCGTCGGCCGTGCGACCCAGCCACAGCTCGACCCACGCGCCCGGCGGCGCCTGCGCGGGACGGATCCACGCGGGCAGAAGGGCCCCGCCGTTCTCGAGGAGCAGCGGCTTGCCGCGCCACAGCACCAGCGCGCGCGCCGTCTCGGCGCGCCGGTAGCGCTCGAGGGCGGCGTCGTCGGCGCGAACGAGGTCGGCACGGTCGAGCGGGTAGCCGGTGAACGGGATCATCAGGGGGATCTACTCACAGAAGTGAGCGATGTCCGTCCAGGTGGCCTCGAAGAGGTCGCGGCCGAACCCCGTGCCCGTGGTGAACCAGTCGTAGCGCGGGGGATCCGCGTCGGTGTCCCCGTAGTGGCCGAGCACGTCGAGATGGTCGGCGTCGACGCAGCGGATCACCTGCCCCCAGGGCTGGCTGAGCGTGGGCACCATGCCGTCGTTGTCGCCGCCGGTGACCCCGTCGGGCCACCGCTGCGCGAGCGCTGCGGCGTGCTCGGGGTCGAGCGGGGCCGCGGTCCACTGGGCGGCGAGCGTGTGCAGGAACACGAAGCTGCCGTGAGCGGTCTGGGCGTAGGGGCTCCAGCCGGCGGCGAGCGCGCTGACCAGCCCCGGGCGCCTCGCGCGCGTGATGACGCTGCCGTAGCGCACCCCCGGCCGATCCCCGGTCGCGGCATTGAACACATGCAGCGCGTCGGGGGTGATCTGGGGGAGCAGCGACTGATCCTCGCCGACGTCGGCGAAGAACTGGCGGACCTGCCCTCTGCGCTCGTCGGTGAACTCGACGAGCAGCTCGTCGAAGACGTTGTCGATCATCAGGGGCGAGGCCTCGACGAGGTAGCTGGTGCCGCGCCGCAGCCAGTCCGCGAGCATGACGAGCACCGACACCGGCACCCGGCCGTAGCGTAGCGTGACCAGGGTGGTGAGCGAGAGCACGCGCAGGAGCTGCTTGCCCGCCAGGGTGGAGAAGAACTCGGCGGAGGGGGTGCCGTGGTGGGGCGTGGCGACGGTGACCACCGAGCGCACCCGCTGGGCGACGGGCTCGGGATCCTGCACGCCGGGCAGCGCGACGCCGGGGGTGCTGAGCAGGCGCGCGTCGAGGCCTCCGGAGGAGTGCCCGATCAGGTGCACGGCGTCGTCGGGGCCGCTGGTGGCGGAGACGTGGTCGTGCAGGCGGCGGGCCCGCTCCCGCAGCGAGGCGGTGGGGTGGCTGGGCACGGTGTGCACCCGGGCCTCTGGCCAGCAGGCGCCGAGGTGCTGCTGGACGGGCCCGAAGTACTTCATGCCGCCGAGGTGGGCGAATCCGAAGAACCCCGGCACGAGGTAGACGTGATGCATATCGTCATGTATCCCGGAATCCAGGATGGACGTCCGTGGCCTGGAACCAGGACGAGCCGCTGGCGTTCGCCCACTGGGACGCCCTCATGGCCTACCTGCAGACGCTCTGACCGGCGTCAGTCGACCTGCAGCGACGGCGACGCGAGGCCGACCGGCGCGATCTGATCGGGATCGAAGGCCCGGATGCTGAACGAGACGTCGAGGACGTTGCTCGTCTGGTAGCCGCTCGTCCGATCGTCGGGCACGGGCACCGGACCGGCCACCTCGTCGACCAGCGTGACCTCGCTCCCGGACGTCACGACGTCGAAGACGTCGTCGTCGAGGTCGCGGTTCAGCCAGGTGCCCTCGGACCGCAGGGTGAGCCCCCAGTCGTCGGGCCCCGGATTCTCAAGCTCCGCCAGCTTGCTGGCGGAGCGCAGCCGGACCTTCGGGCTTTGCCCTGCAGGCCGGGATGCGAGCGGGACCGTGAGGTCGTCGAGCCCATCCCCGTCGACGTCCCCGAGGCGCGCCAGCGCCACGGACTTGGCGACGTTCAGCCGGCGACCCGTGATCGTGGTGCCCGGGAGCTGGCGGAGGGCCCCGCCCGGGTGCACGACCTCGCTCCAGGTGACCCCGGCCGACGCGTCCTCGGGGTCGGCCGCCTGGGCGAGCACCAGGGTGTGCGCGCCCCGCCCGTCGAAGTCCGCCGCACCGACGGGCACCGGCAGGTCGGCGCAGTCGGCCCGGCTCGACGTGGCGAGCACGCGCGCATCAGCGAGGTTGTCGGCCTCCGAGGGGCTCGCGCCCGGCACGAGGGTGAGCGCGAGCGGGCAGCCGGCCCCCTCAGTGGGAAGCAGCAGCACGACGGACGGCCGCACGTCGGGGTCGAGCCCGTCGGTCAGCGTCGTGACCGCGGGGACGTCGGCCAGTGGGGTGTCGGCGTAGTCAGGCGAGCTCGTCGACCCCCTGGCGCCCGAGGAGCGCGAGGGGCTCGGTGAGGTCCCCGGCGACCTGTGCGGTGCCCCACACCGCGCGATCGACCTCGATCTCCCGCTCTTCTCGTGGGTGACCGAGGCGCCGTAGCCCCGCACGCAGGAGGGACGCAGACCCTCCCCGACCGAGCCCACGAAGACGGCCGGGCCGCTCTCGACGAGCCGCTGGTGGGCGAGACTCATGCGCACGACATCCTCGCTGGAGGAGTGTTTAGTATCGACTGACCCGAGCTTTAGCGAAGCATAGTATTGATGCGGATTATGCTTGCGTCACCCCCTCGGAGGAGGCCAGGATGGTGGCGAAGACGTGGCAGTGGGCAGTCGTCGGCGGAGCGGCGCTGCTCGTCATGGGTACGGGTGCGGCGTTCACCGCGCTGCAGCCGAGTGCGGGGCCGGTGGCCCCGTACGAGGCGAGCGGGACGCCTGCCCAGGTCGCGCACGGTGAGTACCTGTTCCATCACGTGATGGTCTGCGCGGGGTGCCACAGCGAGCGCGATCTGGACGTGTCTGGGCATCCCATCCGCCGGCTGGGCGCGGGCAGCGCGCCCGACGCCTTCGATCACGCCATGGGGCTGCCGGGGGTGATCTACGCGCCGAACATCACCCCGACCGGGAGCCCGCAGAGCCGCCGCCGGCGCCCCCGGACGGCACGGATCCGGTGGCCCGCGGCCGATACCTGGTGACCGTCGCGAGCTGTGCGGCGTGTCACACCCCGCAGGAGGGCGGCCAGCCCCTCGACGGCATGGCGTTCGCCGGCGGCATGGCGTTCGAGCGTCCGGGCTACGGCACGGTGCGCAGCGCGAACCTCACCCCACACCAGGAGACGGGCCTCGGCGCATGGACGGAGGAGGACTTCGTGGCGCGGTTCGCCGCCGGAGCAGGCGATCACGGCGCCCCGATCCCCCCTGGCACGATGAACACGGTGATGCCGTGGGACGAGTACGCGGGCATGCGCGAGGACGACGTGCGGGCCATGTGGGCGTGGCTGCAGACGCTTCCGCCGGTCGACCACGAGGTGGTGCGGTTCACGCCGAGCGCTGCCGAGCGTGGCTGACCACGCCGACGTCAGCGCACGTACACCGCCTTGATGTTCACGAACTCGCGGATGCCGAACACGCTGAGCTCGCGGCCGTAGCCGCTCTCCTTGACGCCGCCGAACGGGAGCCGGGGATCGCTGCGCACGAACGCGTTCACGAAGCAGGCCCCCGCGTCGAGCTCCGCAATCGCGATGCGGCGCCCGCGCGCCTCGTCACGCGTGAACACCGCGGCGCCCAGGCCGTAGGGCGTGTCGTTCGCGAGGCGGATCGCGTGGGCCTCGTCGGACGCGCGCAGGATCACCGCCACCGGCCCGAACAGCTCCTCCGCGTAGCCCGGGGAGCCCTCCGGCACGTCCGTGAGCACGGTGGGCGGGTAGTAGGCGCCCGGGCCCTCCGGCACCACGCCGCCGAGCCGCAGCGTGGCCCCCGCCGCGATCGTCGCCTGCACCTGCTGGTGGAGCGTGTCGCGGAGGTCGTGACGGGCCAGCGGCCCGAGGTCGGTGCCCTCCTGCAGCGGATCGCCGACCGTCTTCTGCGCCATGGCGGCCACGAACTGCTCCACGAAGGCGTTGTAGACCTCGTCGACGACGATGAACCGCTTGGCCGCGATGCAGCTCTGGCCGCCGTTGATCAGCCGGCTGGTCACGCACGCGGGGACCGTGAGGCCGAGGTCGGCGTCCTCGAGCACCACGTAGGGATCGCTGCCCCCGAGCTCGAGCACGGTCTTCATCAGGCGCTGGCCCGCGCCGGACGCGACGGCGCGGCCCGCGCGCGTGCTCCCCGTGAGCGTGGCCGCGCGCACGAGGGGGTGGTCGTAGAGCGCGTCGATCTGGTCGGTCTCGATCAGCAGCGCCCGGAACAAGCCTGACGGCAGGCCGCTGTCGCGCAGCGCCTCCTCGATGGCGAGGGCGCACCCCGGCACGTTCTCGGCGTGCTTGAGCAGGCCGGCGTTGCCCGCCATGAGCGCGGGGGCCGCGAACCGGAAGACCTGCCAGAAGGGGAAGTTCCACGGCATGATCGCGAGCACCACCCCGATCGGCTCGAAGGCGACGAACGAGTCGCTCGCGTCGGTCGACACCGGCTCGGGGGCGAGGAAGCGCTCGGCGTGCTCGGCGTAGTACTCGCAGACCCAGGCGCACTTGTCGATCTCGGAGCGGGCCTGGCCGAGCGGCTTGCCCATCTCCGCGACCATCAGGCGGGCGTAGGGCTCGGCGCGCTCGCGCAGGGTGGCGGCGGTGGCGCGCAGCACCTCGGCGCGGTGGGCGAACGAGGTGCGCCGCCACGCGAGGTGGGCCTCGTGGGCCTCCTGCACCATGCGGGCCACCGCCTCGTCGGCGTGGCCCTCGTAGACGCCGGTCTGCTCGCCGGTCGCGGGGTTGGTCACTGGAAAACGGGGATGGGTCATCAGCTGTCGCTCCTCAGCAGGCGCTCGACCAGGCGATCGTTGGCCGACGTGTCGACCGGGACCTCGATCAGGCGGAGCTCCCGCGACGCGAGCGCCTCGGAGGCGGCCTCGCGGAACGCGCCGGGGGTGGCCGCTCGGGTGGCCGGGATCCCGAAGCTCTCGGCGAACGCCACGAAGTCGGGGTTGCCGAGGCGGGTGGACACCGAGCGGCTGCGGGACTGCCGCTGCTTCCAGGAGATCAGGCCGTAGTCGTTGTCGTTGAACACCACGACCAGGAACCGGGCGCCGATCCGCACCGCGGTCTCGAGCTCGGCGCCGTTCATCAGGAAGCCACCGTCGCCCATCGCGGCGACGACCGGTCGGTCGGGATCGGCGAGGCTCGCGGCGATGCCCCCGGGCAGGGAGATCCCCATGCTCGCGAGGCCGTTCGAGACGAGGCAGCCGCCCGCGACGTGGACGGGGAAGTTGCGCCCGATCCACATCTTGTGGGCGCCGACGTCGCTGATCAGCAGCCCCTCGGAGGGGAGGACCTCGCGCAGCACATGGAGCGCACCGGGCACGCTCACCGCGTCGTCGTCGGCCTGGCGGTCGCGCGCGAAGTCGGCCTCGATGCGCGCCCGCACGGGCGCGTGCCACCCCCGCTCGAAGTCGAGGGGCGCGTTGTCGAGCTGCGACTGCGGCGCTCGCAGCGCGTCGGGCAGGTCGCTCACGATCTCGACCTCGGGCGCGTAGCGGGCGTAGACCTCGGCGGGATCGATGTCGATGTGCACGATCCGCTTGGCGCCGTCGGCGTTGAACGTCTCGGGGGGCCGCATCGACCGTGGCGGGGGCGGCGGTCGGGCGGCGCACCTCGGCGCGCGGGATCGGGCCGGACTCGCACGCCGCCAGGCCCTCGGTCGAGGCGTCGGCGACGTCCTCGGGCAGCTCGACGTGGGTGGCGCCCGGCTTCTCGGCCTCGGCGAGCTTGAACGCCTTGCGGATCACCTCGTTGATCGTCGCGGGGCCCGAGATCGTGGTGTTCCACTTGGTGATGGGCTGGAACATCTCCACGATGTCGAGCGCCTGGTGGCTCTCGTGGTGCAGGCGGTCGCGGGATCCCTGCGCGGTGATCGCCACCACGGGGGCCTTGTCGAGCTGGGCGTCGGCGACCCCGGTGATCAGGTTGGTGGCCCCGGGCCCGAGCGTGGCGAGGCAGACGCCGGCCCGGCCGGTGAGCCAGCCCCACACGTTGGCGACGAAGGCGGCCCCCTGCTCGTGGCGGGTGGGCACGAACGTGATCCCGGAGTCCTCGAGCGCGAACAGCAGCGCCTCGTTCTCTTCGCCAGGCACGCCGAAGACGTGGCGCACGCCCTCGGCCTCGAGGCACCGTACCAGCAGCTCCGCGGCGTTCATCCAGTCTTCTCCGTGCTCGGTGGGGCGTATGGTGGGGGAACGGCCCCGCCAACCGGGGCCTCGTCTCCAGGTGAGCGGGGGGTAGGGACATTGAGTCGCCGTGCATTCCGGGCTACCGTCGCATGGCAACCGTCCTCGCCCGGAGCGCCCATCATGTCGTCGTGCCGTCCTTCCCTGATCTTCGTGTTGCTCACGGCTGCGGCGTGCAGCGGCACGCCGGCCGAGCGATCCGCCGCTCCCGTCGAGGCCGAGCCGGCCGCCGAGAAGCCCGCCGCCGAGGCCGCGCATGCCGAGGCCCACGCGGAGGAGGGCGGCGGCGGGGCCGACATCGAGCTCACCCCGTCAGTGCGCGGCGCGCGCGTCTTCTTCGTGAGCCCCGACGACGGCGCCGAGGTCTCGAGCCCGGTCGAGCTGAAGTTCGGCATCGAGAAGATGACGGTCGCGAAGGCCGGCGTGATGGAGGAGGGCAGCGGCCACCACCACCTGATCGTCGACGCCGAGCTGCCGGCGATGAACCAGCCGATCCCGGCGAACGAGCACTACATCCACTACGGCGACGGCAGCACCTCGACGGAGCTTGAGCTGGAGCCGGGCGAGCACAAGCTGCGGCTGCTGCTCGGCGACCACCGGCACATCCCGCACGATCCGCCGGTGACGTCCGA
>CAYMSU010000019.1:0-26217 GCA_964393165.1 uncultured Enterobacteriaceae bacterium | reverse complement strand
CCTGGCCCGCCCCGAGGAGACCTTCTGGTTCCGGCTCCTCGACGGTGAGTTCCCGGACTACCACGCCGTGGTGCCGAAGGAGCACAAGCACCGGGCGATGATCCGGCGAGAATCGCTCGTATCCACGCTCAAGCGCGTGTCCATCCTCGTGCTGGACCGAGCGCGAGCGGTCCGCTTCGCGTTCGCCGATGGCGAGCTCGAGATCGAGGTCCAGAACGTCGACCGAGGCGATGTCCGCGAGACCGTGCCGATCGAGCTCGAGGGCGACGCGGTGGACGTCGGCTTCAACGTCCGGTACCTCGCCGAGGTACTCGGCGTCATGAAGGGGGAGTTCGTCGCCCTCGAGCTTGCTCATCAGCTCGCGCCCTGCCTGATCCATGATCCCGACGACCCGAGCGCATTCTTCGTGATCATGCCGATGCGCCTGGACTGAGCCTGCCACCCTTGCTTAGGGGCCCATGCGTCTCCGCCGACTGATCGCGGAGGGATTCCGCAACCTCGAGCCCACGGATCTCTCGGTCGAGACCTCCTTCGTCGTGCTCCACGGGCCGAACGCGCAGGGCAAGACGAACGCGCTCGAGGCCATCCACCTGCTCGCCACGCTCAAGCCGCTCCACGGACGACGGGTCGGCCAGCTGGTCGCGTGGGGCGAGCCCGCGGGGGCGGTGTCCGCCTTCGTGGAGCACGAGGGCATCGAGCGACACTACCGCGTCGACCTCACGTCGACGGGTCGCACGGTGCGTCTGGATGGCAAGCGCGTACATCAGCTTGGGGACTACTTCGCAGGGATCCGGGCCATCGCCTTCACGCCAGCGGACGGGCGCATCGTGTCCGGGGAGCCATCGCGGCGTCGCGACTGGCTTGATCGCGCCGTCTTCACCGCGGCGCCCGCGCACCTCGAGCGGGCTCGTGCGTATCGGCAGTGCCTGAAGCAGAAGGCTTCGCTGCTCCGTGCCGAGTCCGTGGATCTCACCTTGCTCGATGTGCTGGACGCGCAACTGAGCACGCTGGGCGCCGAGCTTGCCCATCACCGCGCGCGCATGCTCGCGGACCTGCGACCCCACGTGCAGCACCTCCACGCGGCCATCGCCGGAGGGCACGGAGCGCTCGAGCTCCGGTACGCGACCCGGGCCGAGGGCGAGACGACAGCCGCGCGGGCCGCGGCGCTGCGAGAGCGGCTGGCCGAGGTCCGGCCGCGGGAGGTCCACCGCCGAACCACGCTCGCAGGGCCGCAACTCGACGACGTGAGAATCACCATCGATGGCCGGGCCTCACGCGACTTCGCGAGCCGTGGACAGGTTCGGTCGGTGGTTCTCGCCCTCAAGCTCGCCGAGATGGTCGCCGCACGCGAGCGCGGGGAGGTTCCTCTCTTCCTGATCGACGACGCCAGCACCGAGCTCGACGGCAACCGCACCCGCAGGCTGGTCGACCTGCTCACGGGGCTCGGGGCCCAGGTGTTCGCAACCACCACTGATGCCCGCCCTCTGCTCGGCGCCTTGCCGGCAGACGACACCTTGCTCGTAGATGTGCACGGGGGGAGCCTCACCCCGCCGCCGAGCCGCTGAGAGGCGGCGTTCTCTCGTGAGCGGCGGGTTGAGCGGAAGTCTGGAGGGGGATACGTCTTTCTGTCGCGCCCTACCTCCAGCATCACGCATCGCCTCCAGCGCCTCGCACACGTCCAACGCGCCCTCCGAACAACAACTCCGGATCAGGATGCCGGCTCGAAGCGACGCCGGGCGGGCGAAGAGCCGCTGGACTCACATTCCCCCTCGGGGGCACTCCAGGAGAGTGGATGGACCCGACCCAAGTTGCGGAAGAGAACGACTATTCCGCGAGCAGCATCCAGGTCCTCGAGGGGCTCGAGGCGGTCCGGATGCGGCCCGGCATGTACATCGGGAGCACGGGCCCACGCGGACTTCACCACCTGGTCTTCGAGGTGGTCGACAACTCGATCGACGAGGCGCTGGTAGGCTACGCCTCCGAGGTCTCGGTGATCCTTCATGACGACGGATCCTGCTCGGTGGCCGACAACGGCCGAGGTATCCCGGTCGACATCCACGAGGACGAGGGCCGCCCCGCGGCCGAGGTCGTCATGACCGTGCTCCATGCGGGCGGCAAGTTCGGCTCGTCCAGCTACAAGGTCTCGGGCGGCCTGCACGGCGTGGGCGTGTCCTGCGTCAATGCGCTCTCTGAGACGTTGAAGCTGGACATCTGGCGGGATGGCCGCCACTGGCACCAGGCATACACCCGCGGGGTGCCCCGAGCCGAGTTCGCCGACCTCGGCGCCGCGAGCGAGGTCGAGGGTCGCGTCCGCCGCGGAACCACGGTGCGCTTCTGGCCCGACCCGGAGATCTTCACCGAGACCACCGACTTCGAGTACGAGGTCCTCGCCACGAGGCTGCGGGAGTCCGCGTTCCTGAATCCCGGGCTCACCATCCGGCTGCGAGACCAGCGGGAGGAGCGCGAGGACGAGTTCGTCTTCGAGGGTGGCGTCGTCTCGTTCGTCGAGTTCCTGTCGTCCGCGCGTTCACCACTCCACGAGCCGCCGATCCACCTGGTCGGGTCTCGCGACGAGTTCCAGGTCGACTGCGCCATGCAATGGACCACGGCCTACAACGAGACCCTCCTGTCGTTCGTCAACAACATCAACACGATCGACGGCGGCACGCACGTCTCCGGCCTCAAGGCTGCGCTCACCCGCACCGTCAACAACTACGCCCAGAGTGAGCAGCTCCTCAAGAAGGACAAGGGCACTGTTCTGTCCGGCGACGACATCCGGGAGGGGCTCACGGTGGTCCTCTCCGTGCGCGTGCCGGAGCCCCAGTTCGAGGGTCAGACCAAGGGCAAGCTCGGCAACTCGGAGGTCAAGGGCCTCGTCGAGAACGTCGTCAACGAGCAGCTCGCGCTCTTCTTCGGGGAGAACCCCCAGATCGCCCGCACGATCGTCCAGAAGGCGCTCGAGTCTGCGCGGGCGCGGGAGGCAGCCCGAAAGGCGCGGGAGCTCGCCCGCCGCAAGGGGCCGCTCGAGGGTGGGGATCTCCCCGGTAAGCTCGCCGACTGCCAGGAGCGGGACCCCGAGAAGTGCGAGCTTTACCTCGTCGAGGGGGACTCCGCGGGTGGGTCGGCGAAGCAGGGTCGCGACCGAAAGTATCAGGCGATCCTCCCGCTGCGGGGCAAGATCCTGAACGTCGAGAAGGCCCGGTTCGACAAGATGCTCACCAACAACGAGGTTCGCACCATCATCAGTGCGCTCGGGTGTGGCATCGGCCCGGACTTCGATCTGTCGCGCCTTCGCTACGGCCGGATCATCCTGATGACGGACGCCGATGTCGACGGCAGCCACATCCGCACGCTGCTCCTGACCTTCTTCTACCGTCAGATGCGCGAGCTGATCGAGGGTGGCCACCTGTACATCGCTCAGCCGCCGCTGTACCGGGTGAAGCGGGGCCGCAAGGAGCACTACCTGAAGGACGAGGCCTCCCAGGAGGCCTACTTCGTCGAGCAAGCCGTCCAGGGCTCCGTCGTCGTGAGAGCGGCGCCCGCCGACCCTACGTCCGAGGACGGCTGGCTCACGCCCGAGCAGCTGGGTGAGCTCGTGCCCAAGCTCCAGTCCTACAGCCGCCGGCTCGGCAAGCTCGAGCGGAAGTACCCGTCGTCGGTGGCGGAGGCCTTCTACCACGTGACCGGGGGCATCCTGCCGAAGGAGCCGGAGGCTCTCCAGGAGTGCGCGTCCCGCTTGCGTGCGCACGTGCTCGAGGTCGAGCCGAGCCTCCGGATCACCAGTGTCGAGCCCGAGCCAGGCCCCGAGCCCGCGATCGTGCTGCGCGTCGTGCTGCGGGATGGGGAGCGCGAGATCCGGCTCGAGGATCATCTCGGTGAGCACCATGCGCTCACCGAGCTGCACCACTCGCTCGAGGCGAGCACGTCCCTGCCCGTGCAGCTGAAGTCTGGCAACACCGAACGCACGGCGGTCACGTGGCTCGAGGCACTAAGACTGCTGCTCGAGCTTGCCCAGCGCGGCTATGACGTGCAGCGTTACAAGGGGCTCGGGGAGATGAACCCCAAGCAGCTGTGGGAGACCACGATGGACCCCGAGACCCGGACCCTCCAGCAGGTTCGGCTCGAGGATCTCGTGAGCGCCGACACCATGTTCACCATCCTGATGGGCGATGCGGTAGAGCCGCGAAAGAACTTCATCCACGAGAACGCGCTGTCGGTGCGGAACCTCGACATCTGAGGCCCACCGGTGCACACGGTCCCTGGATGACCGCTCTGCCCCGCCGCGTGGGAATGCCAATTGACGCCGACAACGCACCCCGCTTCGCTCCAGAACCCCGAGGTGGTGGAGAGCCTGCTGGCGAGCCGACTCGTGCTCGTCACGGGCAAGGGTGGGACGGGCAAGACCACGTTCTCGACGGCACTCGCGGTGCTCGCTGCTCACCAAGGGCGGCGCGTGCTGCTCGCCGAGCTCGACAGCCAGCGGCCGGCGCTCACGCCCGTGTTCGGCGTGGAGCCCCAGTTTGCGCCCCTCGAGGTCCGACCCCGCCTCGACATCGCGAACCTCGTGTGGCCAGACGCGCTGCACGCCTTCCTGACCACGCTGGTTCCGAGCCGCCGCATCGTGAAGCTGATCTTGTCGAATCGCATGGTGGCGCGGTTCCTCGACTTCACACCCGGGTCCCAGGAGATCGTCACCCTCTCCGCGCTCGGTGAGCACACGCAGTCCTACGATCTCGTGATCGCCGACATGCCAGCCAGTGGCCATGCGTTCTCGCTACTGGACATCACGCGCTCCGCGATGGGACTCTTCCGGTCGGGTCCGGTACGTGGGCGAGCCGAGGAGCTGCGTGCTCTGATCCGGGAGGCCTCCACCCGCATGGTCCTGATCTCTCTTCCCGAGGAGATGGTGGTCAACGAGACCATCGAGACGTACGAGCGGCTCACCCGGTTCGACCATGTGGCCCAGCCGCCGGTGGTGTTCCTCAATCGAGCCACACGGCCGACCTACACGCCCGAGGAGCGTGAGTTGCTCGCACGCCTCGAGGCGTCTCCGCTCAACGAGCTCCAGGCGGAGTTCGTTCGGGCTGGCCGCTGGGAGGCGGAGCTCGAGCAGGCCACCGAGGAGAGCCTCGAGCGCCTCGGTGAGGCGCTCCCGTCCACGATGATGCTGGTGCCGCCAGCCCCGCCGGGAGCGACCGCGCAGCAGGCGGTCGGTCACGTCGCAGCGCACCTCGGCCGACAAGTCGGGATCGCGCGCCGGGACCTCGACTGGGGCGACGATGACCGCCAGTGAGCCCGTCGACATGGAGCGATGGATCGATGCATCACGCCTGATCGTGTGCGTCGGCGCCGGGGGCGTCGGAAAGACCACCACCGCCGCTACACTCGGCCTCTGTGCCGCGCTTCGGGGTCGCCGGGCCATGGTGCTCACCATCGACCCAGCTCGTCGCCTCGCCAACAGCCTCGGACTGAGCTCGATCGGCAACCAACAAACGCGCATCGACCTGCAGAAGCTCGGGTTCGACACCGACGGCGAGCTCTGGGCCATGATGCTCGACTCGCGGAGCTCGTTCGACTCGCTCATCACCCGGGTCGCCCCAGACGATGACGCTCGCCAGCGCATCCTCGACAACCACGTCTATCGGCACATGGCCGACACCTTCGCGGGCAGCCAGGACTACATGGCGTCCGAGGTGCTCTACGACATTGCATCGTCGGGAGAGTACGACCTGGTGGTGCTCGACACGCCGCCGGTGAAGAACGCCCTCGACTTTCTCGAGAGCCCCGGTCGCCTGATCAACTTCCTGGACGAGCGGGTCCTTCGCTGGTTCCTACGCCCGTACGATCCGAACGCAGTGTTCGGGCGAAGGCTGATGATGGGCACGTCTGCCGTGGTCTACCGGCTTCTGTCGTATGTCTTCGGCCGGGACTTCCTCGACGATCTCGCGCGGTTCTTTCAGGACTTCCAGGGCTTGTACGGGGGCTTCGTCGAGCGCAACCAGGCGGTGATGGACCTGTTCCGTGCCGAGGGCACGAGCTTCGTCACGGTGACGGCGCCCAACGAGAGCAGTCTCGACGTCGCGCTCTTCTTCCAGGAAGAGCTGCGCCGTCGAGAGCTTCCACGTGGAGGGGTCATCGTGAACCAGGTCCACCTCTGCCGGGGCAACGCGCATGACGCCTCCGCCCAGCTCGGGGAGCTCGCCCGGTCGTTGGCCGAGGACCTCGACGAAGCGACGATGACGTCGCTGCTTGCCCGCCTCGGCTCCGCGCATCGGCGCCTCCGCGCGCTGCGGGAGTCCGAGGAGGTGCTCTCCGCCCAGCTGCGGGACGCAGCGGCGGGCGGGGGGTTCTATCAGGAGGTGCCCCGCCTCGACGGGAACGTGCACGACGTCACGGCCCTGCATCGCGTGGGGCAGCTTCTGCTGGCCCCGGCGTCGCGGCTGTAGCACTCACGCGCTGCTAGGGCCCGTCCGCATAGCGCTCGAGGAGCTCGTGAGCTTCGGCAAGTCCGTGCTGCGCCGTGAACGCGAGCAAGGTCTTGGCCTTGGGATCGTCGTCGGCTGCGGGTCGTGCAGACCTGCGGCCCCCTCTCAGGCCGGCGGCGGGCAGGGTCGCACCCGCCACCAGCAACGCCTGCATCTCGCCCAGGATGAGGCGGGCACGGCGCTCGTCGGCCGTTGGCAGCTCGGCGACCAGCGCCTCGAGGGCGTCCGTCCGAAGCTGCGGGAGCGCGCTCTGGAACGCGACGGCGTGGGACCCTTCCGGCCAGTGCGCGAGGTAGGCCTCGTAAGCCTCGACTGTACCCGCGGTCTGGGCTGCCTCCGCCTCGACGGCGGAGAGCGCCTTGCGCTGCCGATCTGCGTCGTCACTGGTAGGCCAGCGCGCGAGGTGCTCCTCCAGCGCCTGGCGCGTGACCGGGCGGTCCGTGGCGGCAGGCGGCGGCTGCGTGGCGAGGTCCACGTCGGGATGGCGCGGCGCGAAGTAGCCGTTTGCACTGATCAGCAGCCCACCCCTGGGAAAGTCGAGGTCGGTCCACTCCCGCATCACGGCGATGCTCTCCCGCGCGGGATCCGCCTCCAGGCCGCTCGGGCCTTGGCGGAAGGGGAGGATCCGACCCCTGACGAGTCGGCCCTCGGGATCCAGCTCGACGGCCAGCATCGGAGCGCCCCCCGCGCCCTTGGATGCGGAGTCGGCCGAGAGGAACCGCCCCAGGCTGTACGCCACGAGGTGCCCGTCGATGAGCTCCAGGCCTCGTGGCGCGCCCGGACCGTGGCCGAGGACGAGGCTTGCACCAGCCTTCACGGCAGTCCTCGCGAAGGCGCGAGCCCTCCCCCGCGAGGCGCCCACTTCGAGCTCCGCGTCTTCCGGGACATGATGGGCTGCGGGACCCTCGACGCCCCCGTGGAAGCTGACGATCACGATGTCGTGGAGCCGGGCTGCCCGCCTGACCAGCTTGGAGGCCGCATCGAGATCGCGCAGGTCGTGAAACCGGGCATCTGCGTGGAACGCCGCGAGGGCGACCCGATGGCCACCCACCACCCGCGAAGCCACGGTGCGCTCCCCCGCCACGCCGATCCCCACGTCCCGAAGCACCTGCTCTGTCTGGCGCTGGCAGGCGACCCCGGCGCTGCGAACCCGGTCGTTGGCCACCGAGACGAGGTCGATCCCGGCATTCGCGACGTCCGCCGCCAGAGCGGTGGGCATCCGAAATGCGTCGGGTGGCGACGCAGCTTCGTCACAGAAGGGGCTCTCGATGTTTGCAAACGCGAGGTCGGCTTCGTCGAGTGCGGTCTTCGCCGGGGCCAAGGGGCTCTCGCCGCCAGCGCCGCGGGCCAGGGTGAGGTCGCCGACCGCGCGTACGTGCAGGATGTCCTTCGGTCTCCTTGGGATGGGGGGCCGGGCAGCGGGGGGCCGGACTTCACGCACGAGGACACGTGCCTTCGCCTTCGGCAGGTGCTCGTGGACCTGCTCGTGGGCGGGCTCCAGGCGCGCGACAGCCTCCCAGTGCCGGACGACTCGGCGCCAGTCCTCCCGAACCCAGTAGGACCATCCGATCTCCCAGTGGCACCTCACGTGGTTCGGGTCCTCGAGCAGGCACTCCGAGTACTTCTTCAAGGCGACATCGTGCTCGCCAGCGCGCTGGGCCGCCATGCCCTCCGCCAGGAGGGTGGCTGGAGATCCCCAGGCCATCGGGACCCAAGCGAGAGAGCTCTGGAGGAGCAGGTTCGTGAGCATTGGAGGCGATCCGGGGAGGTGGACGGGGAGACCAGTCTCGTTAGAGGAGGTGCGATTTTCGAGTGGCCTTCCCTTTTCTTGGAGGCTCGGGTCTATGCGCACCTGGTTCTGGGTATCTGTTCTCGCAGGCTGTACCCCAGCCTCTTTCCTCGGCACAGCGACTGACGATGAGCCCGGGGGAGAGCCGGTCGAGCTCGGCGGCACCCTCGGTGAATGGTCTGATGCGGATCTGACGTGTGACACCGATCGAGACTGCTTCGCCGGCGAGACCTGCGACGGCGGCACCTGCGTGATCGAGCGGTGCAAGGTCGGCCTGGAGGGCTCCACGGCCCCGATGGGCCAGAGCTTGACGTTCTTGCAGGAGAACGAGATCGGCGTCATCGACACGGAGCCCTACGAGGGCCGGTACTGGGTCGACCGCTACCTGCCCGATGCGGACAGCGGCGATGGCTTCGACTACAGCGTTCCGGCCACGCTGTCGCAGCCCGTCGACGTGGCAGGTGGCAACTTCACTGGCGCGCCGTTCGAGGTCTACGCGGTCGCGATCGCAAGCTCCACGGAGGTCGTGCTCCCAGAGCTGGAGCAGACGATCGACCTCGGCATCTATCCGGAGGCCATCGCCGCGGGTGACGTAGACGGAGATGGCCTCGACGAGATCGTCGCGTTGTCGGCGTGGTCGGAGCTGGTGGCGTGTCACGTGGACTGGGGCTCCTGCGACAAGTGGGACATCAAGGGCGGGTACGACCCGGTCGACGTCACCGTCGGAGATATCGATGGAGACTCCTTCCAGGAGCCCATCCTCCTGTTCCACGTCGAGGGTGACTCCTATCTCTACGGCTTCCACCCGTACGCCGAGCAGACGGGGGAGGAGCGGCCGATCTACTGGTCGCGCATCGAGAGCGACGAGATCGTGCGCATCTCCGCCGGAGACATGGACGGGGACTTCATCGAGGAGGTCGTCGCCCTGAAGGATCCGGGGTGGTGCTTCGACTTCTTCTGCGACGACGAGCTCCACCTCTTCGACGCCGGCCCGAGCGGCACGTTCACGCGGCGATACTTCCGCGATGTCGAGGGCCAGACCGACGTTCAGGACATCGAAGTCGGCGATATCGACCGGGATGACGTGGCCGAGATCGCGACCCTGGAGGGAGACGGGGACATGACCCTGGAGGTCCCCGGCAAGACCACCTTCTGGCAGGTGAAGAAGACGCGGCTGTCGGTCACACGGGCCCCGAATCGGATCGCGATGGCCGACCACGACGGCGACGAACCCCGTGCCCGCCTCGTGGACGGTCCGGTCGCGGCGCAGGGCGGGGTCGTACCCCTCATGGTCATGCTGTTGCCGCCGTACCACCGAGACTACAGCGATGGCGTGTCGAGCGTGTCCTACGGCGAAGGCGAGAGCGTCGGCGAGTCCTTCTCGGACACGGTGTCGCTGGGGGTGTCGGCCGACATCGGTACCAGCCCCGACTTCTTCGGCTTGTTCGGGCTGAAGCTCTCCGCCAAGGTCGACTCCAAGCTGTCGACCACGCTGAGCGAGAAGCGGAGCATCAAGGTCGGAAACCGATACTCGGTGCGGGCAGATCCCGACCAGTTCGGCCCGCACTACGGGGCCGTGGTCGTGGGCTGGGGATGCTTCGAAGCCTACAAGTACGCCGTCGACGACCCCGAGGACCACCTCGCAGACGGCGGAGAGCGCGCCGACGGGCAGGATCTCGTGGTCACCGTCCCGGTGGGCGGCGGCGAGGCGCTCTACAGCACGACCCGCTACAACGCGCTCGCCGAAGTCATGGGTCTTCCGCCCATCGAGATCCCGGTCACGGTCGGGGACCCCAGCAGCTATCCGCGGCGGCCCAAGCGGCTGGACGGGTCGCCGGTTCCCGACGAGCGGCTGCTCTTCCCGAACCCAGAGAGCTACCAGGTGTCCGATGTGGGCCAGGTCTCCTGGCGGAACTCGGTCAGCCAGTCGACCTCGAAGAGCACGAGCCTGAGTACCTCGTTGGGAACCTCGGCCGGGATCACCGCCTACGGCGTGTCGATCGGGGGGGGCGTGAGCTACGGCTGGGGCGAAGGGTACAGCATCGACGTAGGGGAAAGCGCCATGTTCATCGGTGGCCTTCCCCCACTCCCCGACAATCCCGCCACTCCTGAAGACGAGTATGCGACGCACCGTTATTCGGTGCGCCCCTGGGTCTACCAGGAGGAGTGGCAAGACGACTTCGGCAACGAAGGCGTCTACTGGGTGATGACCTACAGCATCGGGGATTAGGGTTGCTGCGTCGTGTGCTTCGTGTCGGCCTGCTGGCCGGGATGGTGGCGTGCGCGCCCAGCTTGGACACCGGCGAGTGGGGGAACGTCCGCTACTTCGGTGACCTGCTTGGTGCTCCGCCCATGCGGTTGGTCCCGCCTCTCACGGATCGAGCGGGCAACGTCTATGTGCTCTACGGCGCCCCCAACCGTCAGGACACCCAGGTGTTCGTGGGTCGAGTGAGCGGCGGCTGGTCGGGGGGATGCGCGGCCCACCGGGGCCTGTACGGGCTGCACGGCTTCGTGGGGCGGACCCAGGAGCGGGTCTGGTACTGGTCGGGAACCGCCCTGGTCGAGGTGAACGGACCGACGGGAGCCTGTCGGCAGATCCTGGCCAACGATCCCGTCTCGGGCACCGAGCTCGCCTTCCTCGGCGTGGCTCCCTACGTCGACGAGACCCCGTCACGCCGGTTTGCCTATGCCCTTGTTCAGGGGGCCACCGGCGCGCCCACCTTCCTGATGGTCGACCTCGATCGGCGGCTGCCGTTCAACACCACCGCCTTCGATGTGGACTCGGAGGGCGAGATCGTCGTCATCGGCACCGGAGTGTGGAGGAAGACGAAGAACACGCTGTTCGTCGTTCGCGCCGAGGGGGCAACCCGCGCCTACTTCCTCGACCGCCTGGGCTCGGTGAGCCAACAGTTCGAGCTCGACGTGCCGCCTGGGCTCGAGGCCTACAGCGTGCCCGGCTTCCTCGAGTTCTCCGATGATGGGGTGGGCGCCGGCGTGACCACACGCGGGCGGCTGCTTGTCGTCACGCGGGAGGAGGGTCGCCTGGTCGACCCTCCGTTTGCGCTGGAGGGGGTGCTCGCGTGGGGCGGGCGCGTCTACGCGACCGGGCTCGAGGGCGGAGACCCCGTCCTCGCGGAGGTTCGCGGACTTGGCGAGTTCGGCGACACGCTCCCGTTCACGTCGGCTCGACTTGGGCAGATCGCGTTGTCCCGGCCTCTCGACGTGAGTGACGAGCGGGGGGAACCTGCTCGGCTGCGCACGTGGGACCAACCCACCACCGCCATCGGGAACCACGTGCTGTTATCGCCGTGGACGATCGACGCCTACACGCTCGATAGCGCAGGTTGGCTGATTGCAGGCCCCTCCTTCGACTCGGGGGTGGAGCCCGTCACCGCGACGGCGTTCGCGCCGCTCGGCGTGGAGATCCCATGATGTTGGCCGCTCTCCTGCTCCTCGTCGCAGGTTCTTCTGCGGCCTCGGCCAACGATGGGCGTGACGCGCTTCGCCTCAGCGGGTTCATCAAGCCCGTCTTCTCGGCGGTGGTGCGGGATGCCGCTCTGCCCGAAGACCAGCTCGACATTGGCTTGCGGAGCAGCCGGGGGGGCCTCGTCCTCGCAGGGGATCCGCTGCCGCAGTGGCGCTATCGGCTCTTCTTCGTGCTGGGCGGCGACACCTTTCCCGCCCTCGTACGAGCCTCTGCAGTCGATGCCAACAACGATGGTGCGGTCGACGGAATCGCGACTGCCACCCGGCCCGCCATTGGCGATCTCATTCGGGAAGCCTCCATCACCTGGCAGGTGGTCGATGAGCACCTGCAGGTACGCGCGGGCCAGATGCCGGTCCCGTTGACATCGGCGGCCCAGAGCGCCGACGTAGCCTTGCTGTTCGCAGATCGCGCGGGGCCCAACGACCTGTTCCTCGCGGACGACGACCTCGGGGCGCTGGTCGAGGCGTTTGCGCCAGACCAGATCGTGCAAGCCCGGGTCGGCTTGTTCAACGGAACGGGAACGGGGGCGAGCGGAGGGCAGCGGGGAGTTCTCTACCTGGCGCGCGTGGACGTGCAGCCGCTCGGCGAGTTCACGTTCGACGAGACGGACCCGACGCGCACCGACGCGCGGCTCGGACTTGGCGCGGGCCTCATCTGGCACCCCTACCGGGCCTTCGACGGCGTGGGATTCCCGAGAGTGAGGGTAAACGATCTGCGGGCAGCGGTGTCGCTACGAGCTGGCGTAGCGGGCTTTCACGTCGCACTCGAGGCCCTGCATCGCCTCCAGGTCGACGGACTGAGCAACCGGCCAGTCACCGCCTCGGGCGCCTACATCCAGGGTGGCTGGCGGTTGCCCGCAGGCATCGAGCCGATCTTCAGGTTCGGCTGGGCCGTGGAGGACCGATCCTTCGATCCGCGGGCGACCGTGTGGACCGAGGCCGGCTTCAATCTCTACCCCGCGATCGGCAACGAGGTCGTCGCCAAGCGTGACGACCTCCGGGTAACGGTTGCCTACCAGGGCGAGCATCGCGTCACCGAGGGAGAGTCGGCGCATGCCGCGGTTGCCTCGGTCGTGCTGGGTTTCGAATAGGGCTCGGCGCTCGGGCTAGGCGAGTGTCCAGACGTCAGAGGGGCGGCCAGGAGACTCGGTCCTGAATGCGCCCTTGTCGCGCATGATCACGCCGAGCCGCTCCGCCTCCCGCAGCACGCGGCGGAGGGTAGGTCGAGACCACGGCAAGGTGGCCTGCAGCTCCCTCACGGTAATCGGGCCTCGCTGCCAGACTTCGTCGACCAGGGTTTCCAGCCGTTGGTCCAGCGGCTCGGCGTCGACTTGATCCTTCTTGCGCGATGCTTTTGTCTTTGCCATCTGCCTGCTCCGGGAATCTCCCGTTGGGGTATCCTTCCTACGTGCCAGCGCAACAGCTTGCTGCCGGGTGCCAACCCCCAATCGGCGAAATGGCTGGGCTCTTAGGGGAATTCGGGAGTGAAAACTTATAGGCCGGCTCGGGTAGAATAGCCCAGCATCGCCGCAGCGCGATCGGCCACCCACGATACAACCGACATTGTGGGCGAGCCTCATCGCGGCGGTTTGGGGCCGCCTGATGGGTTAAGAAGGGCCTTCCGCTCTGCTCAGGGCCCCGCGCCAAGCCTCCGCTGCCAGCGCACATCCCGCACCAGCACCCAGGAGTGCTCCTCTGATGTCCGACATCGCGAAGAACGTGATCCCCATCCGCATCGAAGACGAGATGCGGAACTCCTACCTCGACTACTCCATGTCGGTCATCATCGGGCGCGCCCTGCCCGACGTGCGAGACGGCCTGAAGCCGGTCCACCGGCGGATTCTCTATGCGATGGACCAGGAGGGGCTGCAGTCGAATCGAAAGTACAGCAAGTGCGCGGGCGTCGTGGGCGAGGTCCTCAAGAAGTACCACCCGCATGGCGACAGTGCTGTCTATGATGCGCTGGTGCGGATGGCCCAGCCGTGGAACCTCCGGTACCCCCTGGTCGACGGGCAGGGGAACTTCGGCTCCGTCGACGGCGACCCGGCTGCCGCCTATCGCTACACCGAGTGCCGAATGACGAAGCTGGCCGAGGAGCTTCTGGTCGACATCGACAAGGAGACGGTCGGCTTCTCCGCCAACTTCGACGGCACCACGCTCGAGCCCGAGGTCCTTCCCGCTGCGTTCCCCAATCTGCTGGTCAACGGGGCCGACGGCATTGCCGTAGGCATGGCCACGAAGATTCCTCCCCATCGGCTCTCCGAGGTGATCGACGCCTGCATTGCACTCATCGAGAGGCCGTCACTGCCCTTCGAGGAGCTGCTCGCGCTGGTGCCCGGCCCGGACTTCCCCACCGGCGGCACGATCTACGGTCGCGCGGGCATCCGCGACGCCTATGCCACGGGTCGAGGTCGGATCGTCGTGCGCGGCAAGGCGGACTTCGAGGATGTCAACAAGCGCCGCGCCATCGTGATCACGGAAATCCCGTACCAGGTGAACAAGGCAAGACTGATTCAGCAGATCGCAGACCTGGTCAAGGAAAAGCGACTCGACGGCATCTCGGCGCTCCGCGACGAGAGCGACCGGCACGGAATGCGCATCGTCATCGAGCTCAAGCAGGACGCCTTCGAGGAGGTGGTGCTGAACCATCTCTTCAAGCAGACGGCCCTGCAGAGCACGTTTGGCGCCATTCTCCTCGCGATCGTCAACAACCGGCCGCAGGTACTCACGCTTCGGGAGTTGCTCGAGCACTACATCAGCCATCGTCGGGAGGTGGTGCTCCGGCGAACCCGCTACCTGCTCCGCAAGGCGCGGGAGCGCGCCCACATCCTCGAGGGATACCGGATTGCCCTCGACAACATCGACGAGGTCATCGAGATCATCCGGGCCAGCGAGTCTGCGGACATCGCCGCCGCGGCGCTGATGCAGCGCTTCGAGCTCACCGAGGTGCAGGCTCGCGCCATCCTCGACATGCGCCTGCAGCGCCTCACGGGCTTGGAGCGCGACAAGATCGAGCAGGAGTATGCGGAGCTTCTCGAGAAGATCGCGGGCTACGAGGCCATTCTCGGGAGCGAGGAGCTCCTGATGAGCGTGGTGGCCGACGAGCTTCGGCATGTGCGCGACACGTACAGCGGCGACGAAAAGGATCCCCGTCGCACGCAGATTGTCGACGCCCGGGGCGACCTCACCATGCACGACCTCGTCGCCGAGGAGGATCAGGTCGTCACGCTCTCCCACCTCGGCTACATCAAGCGCGTCCAGCCCGACCAGTGGCGCATGCAGCGGCGCGGCGGAATGGGCAAGCTCGGGATGGAGACTCGAGACGAGGACTTCGTGACCTCGATCTTCGTGGCCAACACCCACGCGACCTTGCTGGTGTTCACGACCACGGGCCGTGCCTATCCCCTGAATGTCTACGAGGTGCCGGCCACGAGCCGGACAGCTCGCGGCAAGCCGATCATCAACCTCGTGCCCGTGGATCGCACGGAGTCGATCAGCGCTGTCGTGTCCGTACGGGAGATCGTAGACGACGATGGGCGCGACCTGCTCTTCTGCTCGAAGCAGGGCCTCATCAAGCGCACACCGCTCTCGGCGTACAAGAACATCCGCCCCGGCGGCCTGATCGCCTGTGGCGTCGCCGATGACGACGAGCTGTGCGTGGTGAAGCTGCTCAACCCCGAGGACGACGTCGACATCCTGCTGCTCACGCACAAGGGCCAGTCCATCCGCTTCCCGAAGTCGGGACCAAAGGGCGCACCCGTGTATGGCCGCACGGCTCGAGGCAACAAGGGCATCAACCTGCAGAGCGACGACTACGTCGTAGACATGCTCCTGATCCCGTCTGCGGGGATCCCCATCGACGACGGAAGCGGCGACGACGGGAACGGAGAGGAAGAGCTCGTCGACGTATCAGACGACGCGCTGGTCGAGGGCGAGGACGACGACGGAATGGTCGAGGAACCGGAGACCACGATCATGACCGTCACGCGCCTCGGGTACGGCAAGCGCACACCCGTCGCGGCGTTCCCCCAGCAAGGGCGCAACGGCAAGGGCGTGATCGCCCATCGAATCGATGCTGTCGGTGGGGTCACGGGAGGCCGTCACGTGTCGACGACGGACCAGGTGATGTTGGTGACCGACTCCGGCCGCGTGATCCGCATCCTGGCCGAGGAGGTGCGGCTCGTGAAGAGCCGGAGCTCCAAGGGGGTGCGGCTGATGCGCCTCGACCGCGAGGAGAACATCGTGGACCTCGCGCTCATGCCCGTCGCCGAGGACGCGGCGATCGTGGACGAGGAGTGATCGAGCGCTTCCCGTGGCTCGGGGATCCCGCGCGGGCTGCGGTCCTCCTCGGTGCGCTCCTGCTCGCAGCGTTCTCTCTGGGCTTCGGGCTCAGTACTGCCGATGGGGCGCGAGCGCTGGTGTTCCGCTCCGATGGGCGGGCGGCCGACGCGCTGGAGCGAATTGGCGCCCTCGACCCGAGGCCAGGGGGGCGGGCCCAGGCCCTCTCCCGGAGCGCCGTCCTCCGTCTTCCGCATCCAGGGCAGCTCTCCCGGGCCCGCGAGCGCCTCCAGCGGGCCATTCGGTTGCGACTGCCGCCGGCCCAGCGTGCCCGGGTCCTGGCCCGGCTCGGCCTCACCCTCGCGCGAGAGGAGCGCTGGGCCGAAGCCTCGCAAAGGCTCCGAGAGGCCCATGATCTGCGGCCCACCGCGCCCGAGTCGGGCGACTGGCTGCTGGCGTCCGCGCGGTGCGCACGGCGCGGCGGCGACTCGGTGGCTGCCGACCACACGCTGCAGCGCCTGTCGCGGCGTCATCCGGTGTACCGCGGGCGAGCGCTGCTCGAGCGCGCCACGCTGGCCCTGTCCACGACCGACGCGGTGTCCGCCGCGGGGCTCTACCAGCGGGCCCTGCGCTCGAGCTTCGACCCCGACGTGGCCCAGGCGGCCGCCCTGGGCCTCGCGGCGAGCCTCGAGCAGCTGGGAGACCGACGAGCCGCGGTTCGTGCGATCGAGGGTGCAGAGTGGCCGGAGGCGGTGCTTGCGGCCCGTCGTTGGTCGCTCGACGCCACAGGCGACGAGCACCGACCCTAGCCGAAGGCCCCGGCGGCGAGGACCACCGCGGTCGACGAGCCCAGAAGCGCGAGGAGGTCCGCCGGACGTCGACGGCGTCGCCTTCGGATCGTCCGACGCGGAGTTGCACGCGGTGCGTTCTCTGGAATCCCGCCGGGTGATACGTGCCCAGCGATGTCAACGATGACGCCTCTGGCCGCGCGGGCGCGCCTGCTCTTCCACCTGCAGGCATTCTCACGCTTGCTGTTCTTCTGGGTGCCCCTCGTCATCGGCGGGACGGTCGCGGGCTCGGCGTTCTGGGACCCGGTGGGCGCCGTCGTGGCCGGCCTCGCAGTACTGTTCCTCCGGTTCCTGCTTGCCGTGTGGTGGCCGTGGCTGTCCTGGAGGCGCTGGGGATGGCTCCAGCGGGAGGATGAGCTGTTGATTGCCCGGGGCGTGCTGATCCGCAGCGTCACGGCGATTCCGACCGAGCGCATCCAGCACGTCGACGTGCGCCAGGGGCCCCTCGAGCAGTGGCTGGATCTCGCCCGCGTGCAGATCCACACCGCGAGCGGGCTCGGGGCGGATGGCGTGGTCCCCGGCTTGCGGCTGCAAGACGCCGAGGCGCTTCGGGATCGCCTCGTGGTCGCCGCCCGGGGAGACGATGGCGTCTGAGGTCTCCTGGAAGGGGCTTCACCCCGTCTCGCTCCTGGTCAACCTCGTGCCCCGCACCTGGCAGACCATCCGCAGCTCGTGGTGGCTTCTCGCCGCGGCGTTCTTCGGCGTAGGGCGAGTCGGTCCGTCCGATGGCCTCGTGTTCATCGATCTCGGCTTCGTGATCCTGTTCTTCCTGATCGCGATCGGGAACACCGTCGTGCACTTCCTCACCCTGCGCTACCGGGTGGCTGGCGGGCGCTTGGAGATGAAGTCGGGGATCCTCAACCGGCAGGTTCGCGTGATCAGCGCCGAGCGCATCCAGAACGTCGAGATGGTGCGCAACATTTTCCATCGCCTCAGCGGCATGGTCGAGGTGCGCATCGAGACCGCCTCCGGCACCGAGGTGGAGGGGCTGCTGTCCGCGCTGTCCGTCGACGAGGCGCGGGCCTTGATCCGTGAGCTCGACGAAGCTCGCGAGGATGCCCCCCGCGTCGCCTCCGAGACACAGGAGGAGGCGCCACCGTTTCACCGGAACTCGGCTCTCGACCTTGCCTGGTACGGCATCACGAGCACGCAGCTGTCGGGTGTGGCCGTCGCCATCGGGCTGATCCTGGAGGGCCTCACCCTGGGCACCGAGCCTAGCGACCAGGTGGCGAGGACGACGGGGCTCTTTGCCGGGCTCGGGGGCCTCGCGCTGCTGCTCGCGTTGGTCACCGGCGCCTGGCTGGTGGGCACGATCTCGGCAGTGGTCCGGCACTATGGCTTTCGGCTCAGCCGCAACGATCAGGCGCTCGTTGCCCAGCAGGGCCTGCTGACCTCGCGGCGCGCGGTGCTCCGGCTGCGCAAGGTCCAGCTCGTCACCATCGTGGAGCCCGTGCTGCGACGGCTCGCGGGGTTCGCCTCGGTCGGGATCGAGACCGCGGCAGCGCGAGAGGGGGGCGATGGCACTCAGCGGTCGGAGGCGATGGTGCCGTACGTCGCCCAGCGTGACGTGCCCACGGTGGTCGGCGCGGCAGTTCCGCTCGGCGATCTGGTGCCGGCCGAGGCGTCGCTGCAGCCGCCCCACCCACGGGCGCTCGTTCGCGCCATCGCGGCATCGGTCACGCGGAGCGCGATCCTCGCTGGCGTTCTCACCTGGTGGCTCTTTCCCTACGGCCTCATGGCCTGGCTCCTCGTGCCGATCGGGGTGTACAGCGCCTGGCTCGACCACCGTCACCAGGGGTGGCTCCTCACCGACGACCTGCTGATCAGTCGGCGCGGATGGTTCAACCGCCGCACCTGGTTGCTCGCCCGCAAGAAGATCCAGAGCACCATCGTGGCCCAGGGTCCCATCTCGCGCCGCTACGACCTCGGTGTGGTCCAGGTGCGCGTGGCGGGCAACGCGGTCGAGCTGCCGGCGATGGCCTGGGGCGACGCCCTCGAGCTCCAGGCGCGCCTTCTCCGGGAGCGAAGCACATGAGCGAGGTGTCGCCCGATGATCCTCGGCTGCCCAAGCGCGGCCTGGTCGGTCTGCTGATCTTGTCGCTGCCGATCCTCGGCGTACTCGTGATGTTCGTGGCGTACGGGATCATGTGGAGCCTCGGGACCGCCGGCCGCGGCCCCGAGGGCGAGTCCGTGGTGCTCGGATTTCGTGGCTGCCCCGAGGCTCAGCCGCTTCTCGAGGCCCGGCTCGAGGACATGGGGATCCCCGGCAGCTGGACGAAGACGCCAGACGGGTTCGAGGTACGAGCCACCCTCACCGGCGAGTCCGAGGTGGACGAGGCCATTCCCCAGGTGCTGTCGACCCCCGCACGGCTCGAGATCCGCGGCGGCGACCAGGTGCTGGCCACCAACGCGGACTTGAAGGAGGCGACCGTGCGCATGGACCTGTTCATGGTGCCCTATGTCCTCCTCCGGCTCCGCGACGATGCAGCCGAGCGGGTCCGCGCGCGAGCGAAGGAGGATCCCGGAGGAAAGCTCTGGTTCTTCGTCGACGGCGAGGAAATCGGCTGGCAATCGAATCAGAACCCCGTCGGGCGAGGGGACCTCGAGATCAACGTCCATCAGTCGGATGAGGAGCAGCGCATGCGGGAGGTCGCGGCCTGGTCCGTCACCCTCGATCATGCTCCGCTTCCGTGTGCCGTGGTACCACGCTGACGTCGGGCGCCAGCCCCAGGCAGACGGCAATGCAGGGGTGGTCGGTGGCGTAGGCCCACGATGCGATCGCCTCGTCGAGCTGACCGACGCCCGCCTCGAGCTGGCTCACGGTGCTCAGCACCCTGGCTTGGCGCGCATCCTGTGGTCGACCGTGCGCTCGCCGACGCAGGGCCTGCACCAGGTCGCGGCCGATCAGCAGGTTCTGGTCCGGCACGTGGCGGGTGTCCCACAGGGTGCGGAAGCGGCCCTCGAGGTCGGTGCGATCCTCCTCGCCCGTGGCGAGGGTGTCGATGAGCCAGATGTCCCGCTGGGAGCGCTGCGCAAGGCGCAGGGAAGAGCCTGCGGCGACCCGTGCGTGGTGGCTCACCCACATCAGGTCGAGCGTGAGGATGCCGAGCAGGATGCCGAGCAGGGTGGTGACGACCACCACCGGCCGGGTACGGGCCCGTGCGGGCGCCGTCGGTGGGGGGACCTCCAGCCGCGCGCTCGGCCGGGCGGTCCGCGGCATGGCGGGAGTCTCCGAGCGCCGCCGGGGCCGCGCCAGCGGGGTCGCACAAGGGGTGCTCGAGCGGGCCGGGCCCAGCTCGGGCTTGGGCGGCTCGGGAGGGAGCGATCCGACCAGCGGGGGCGCGTCCGGATCGTCAGGGGGAAGTCGCTCGCGAACCTCGAACAAGGCCCGGGCAAGCTCCTGCACGGTCTCGTAGCGCTGCTCGGGCCGGTAGGCGGTGGCCCGCATCAGGACCGGCACCAAGGGCTCGGCGACGCCTTGAAGGAGCTGGGGCTCTCGCTCCACCGCGAACAGGTTGCTCACGACGGTGCCCGTGAGCAGCGTGAACAGGGTGGCCCCGATTCCGTAGACGTCGGCCCGGACGTCGGCCAGGTGGAGATCCGTGCGCTGCTCGGGGGCCATGTAGCCGAGTGTGCCCATCGCGGTCTGGGACTGGAGGGTCGCGTCGGGTACGTCGGTGGACCCGTCGGGCCGAAAGATCTTGGCGATGCCGAAGTCGGTGACCTTGCACACGCCCCGGCGTGTGAGCAGGATGTTGTGCGGCTTGACGTCACGATGGACGACACGAACCCGATGGGCGGCGCCGATCCCCTTGCTGATCTGCATCGCCACGTCCACGGCCATGCGCGCGGGCATCTTTCCGTGCCGGTCGACCCAGTCCTTGAGGCTTCCTCCCTCGGCGATCTCCATGACCAGGAAGGGTCGCTCGACGCGCTCTTCGAGGTCCCATGCATCGATCACGTTCCGGTGGTCGAGCGAGATGACGGTGCGCCCCTCGTCGACGAAGCGCTGGCGCGCCGCGGGCTTCTGCGAGTATTTCTCGTGCAGCACCTTGACGGCGCACCAGATCTTCTCACGCTGGTCCCACGCACGGTAGACCTCGGCCATTCCACCCTGGCCGAGCAATCCCGTGGAGACGTAGCGTTCGGTCCGCACCCTCAGAGGCCCCTTCGCCTCAGGATGTCGCGCCATGAGCGGTCTGGCCACCCATCGGGGAACTCCCTACCGGCCTTCGCTCGAAGGTGAGGGTGTCCCCCTGGAGATCCGCGACGATCGTGTCACCCGGCTGGTAGCTCCCAGCGAGAATGGCGGTCGACATTGGGTTCAGCAACTCGGTCGTGATGGCCCGCTTGAGCGGACGGGCACCGAACGCCGGGTCGTAGCCGACGTCGCACAGGTGGGTGGCCGCGGCCTCGGTCAGCTCGAGATGCAGCTTGCGGGCCTCCAGCATCTCGCGCACGCGACCGAGCTGGATCTCCAGGATCGCACGCAGGTCGTTCTGCGTGATGGCATCGAATACGATGCGATTGTCGATGCGGTTGAGGAACTCGGGCCGGAGATGCTGCAGCAACTCTCCCTCCACGGCGCGCACCGCGCTCTCCCGATCCCCCGCAGCCTCCAGGATCCGGTGGGACCCGATGTTGCTCGTCATGATCACGACGGTGTTCTTGAAGTCCACCGTGCGACCCTTCGAGTCCGTCAGGCGACCATCGTCGAGCACCTGCAGCAGTACGTTGTACACATCGGGATGGGCCTTCTCGATCTCGTCGAGGAGCAACACCGCATACGGGCGCCGACGCACGGCCTCGGTGAGCTGCCCGCCCTCGTCGTGGCCGATGTATCCCGGAGGTGCGCCGATGAGGCGCGCCACCGCGTGCTTCTCCATGTACTCGGACATGTCCAGCCGGACCGTGGCGTTGTCGTCGTCGAAGAGGAACTCCGCCAGTGCCTTGGCGAGCTCGGTCTTGCCGACCCCGGTGGGGCCCAGGAAGAGGAAGCTGCCGATCGGACGGTTCGCGTCCTGAAGTCCCGCCCGCGACCGACGGATTGCCTCCGACACGGCGCGAACGGCCTCGTCCTGGCCCACGACCCGGCTGTGCAGGTTGGCCTCCATGTCGAGGAGCCGCTGGGACTCGGACTGCTTGAGCCGGCTGACGGGCACGCCTGTCCACCGACTCACGACCTTGGCCACGTCTTCCTCCGTGACCTCTTCGGAGAGGATCGCGCCCTCCGCCTGGAGCTGGTCCAGCTGCTCGACGAGCCCGGCGAGCTGCTGCTGCTTGGCCGGAATCTCGCCGTACTCGATGCGGCTCGCGGTCTCGTAGTCCCCTTGACGCTGGGCTTTCTCTCTATGGAACTGAAGGTCGCTGATCTCCTCCTTGAGGGCGCCGATCTTCTCGATGGCGTCCCGCTCTCGGTGCCACCGCCCGGTGAGGGTGTCGAGCTCCTGCTCCAAGGCGTCGATCTGTTCCTGCACTGCGCTCGCGCGCTCCTTCGCCCCGGCGTCGTCGTCCTTCTGGATAGAAACGAGCTCCACCTTCAGGCCCGCGATGCGCCGCTCCAGTCGGTCGACGTCTGCAGGCTTGCTCTCGATCTCCATCTTGATGCGGCTGGCCGCTTCGTCGATCAGGTCGATGGCCTTGTCCGGCAGCTGCCGATCCGTGATGTACCGCGCCGAGAGCACGGCCGCGGCCACGACCGCCTCGTCGGTGATGTGAATGCCGTGGTGGGCTTCGTACTTGTCCTTGACGCCGCGGAGGATCTGGACGGTCGACTCCACCGTGGGCTCCTCGACGAGCACGGGCTGGAAGCGACGCTCCAGCGCCTTGTCGGTCTCCAGGTGCTTCCGGTACTCGTCGAGCGTGGTCGCGCCAATTGCGCGAAGCTGTCCCCTCGCCAGCGCCGGCTTCAGCATATTGCCCGCATCCATCGAGCCCTCGGCCTTCCCCGCCCCGACGAGCGTGTGAAGCTCGTCGATGAACAGGATGACCCTTCCGTCGGAGGCCTCGATCTCGGTGAGCAGCGCCTTCAGGCGCTCCTCGAACTCTCCCCGGTATTTTGCGCCAGCGAGGAGCGATGCGAGGTCGAGCGCGAGAACCCGCTTGCCTTTCAGGGAGTCGGGAACGTCGCCGTCGGCGACTCGCTGCGCGATCCCCTCGACGATGGCGGTCTTGCCGACACCAGGATCCCCAATCAACACAGGGTTGTTCTTGGTGCGGCGCGACAGGACCTGCAGTGAGCGCCGGATCTCTTCGTCCCTTCCGATCACCGGGTCCAGCTTGCCCTGCGTGGCGAGCGCAGTCATGTCCACGGTGTACTTGTCGAGAGCCTCGTACTGGGACTCGGGGTCTTCGCTGGTGACGCGCTGGCCCCCGCGGACGTGCTCGATGGCCGGCGCGAGGCGGTCTCGGGTGAAGCCCAGCTCTCGGAGGAGCTGAGCGGCCTTCGAGGTCCCAGCGGCGATGCCCAGCAAGAGCATCTCGCTCGAGACGAACTGGTCGCCCTGGGCTCGAGCCTCTGCGTCCGCGACGTCGAGGGCGGTCTGGAGGTCCCGTGAGACCTGCGCCTTGCTGCCCCCGCTGACCTTGCTGTAGGAGTCGACGACCACCGCGGCCTGACCAGCGAGCGTCTCGACGGGGACGCCGAGGTAGTTGGCGAGACGGGGGACCACCCCTCCTTCCTGATCGACCAGGGCGGTGAGGAGGTGGCCGGGCCGCACCTCGGGGTTGCCGAGACGTCCGGCGAGACGCTGGGCTTCGGCGAGAGCTTCCCGGGCCTTCACGGTGAACTGTTCGTATCGCATGAGGATTCCCGTGCATTCGTTGATGATACGAATGTGTACACGGAGAGCCGTGCCGCCAAGCCGGCGGAGGATCGCTACCAGGCGAACGGCCACCAGAAGGGAATCACCACCGCGGCGACGACGAGGAACAGCGCGTTGAGCGGCAAGCCCACGCGGGTGAAGTCGAGGTAGCGGTAGCCGCCGGGCCCGTAGATCAGCAGGTTCGGCGCACAGCCGATCGGCGTGGAGAAGCCAGCCGACGCCGCCATCGCAATTGCGATGGCGAACGGGGTGGCATCGTGGCCGCCCAGCGCCGCAGCGTCCATGGCGATGGGAAACACCAGGGCGGCCCCGGCGGCGTTGCTCACGAACGAGGCCATCGCCACACCGAGCACGTAGACGGCCACCAGCGTGGCGCGGGGCCCGAGCGGCTCGGTGACAGCCAGGATGCCCTGGGCGAGCAGCTCTGCCGCGCCGGAGTCCGCCAGTCCCTGGGCGACTCCGAACGCACTCCCGATGAGCACGAGCACGGGCCAGTTCAGGGCGTTGCGCGCCGCCCGGACGCCAATGCAGTTGGTCGCGAACAGCACGACGAGCGCCCCCATGGCCGCGACGAGCAGCGATGCTCCGGTGATCGCGGGGATCAGCACCATCGCGACGGCGGCCAACAGGACGATGCGCGCCCGTGGGTAGCGCATCGGCGCCTCCGTCTGGAGCTCGCTCACGAGGTAGAAGGCGGGGCTGTTCTGCCAGCTCCGGTGGAATCCGGACGACGCCCACAGCATGAGGGTGTCGCCGGGCTGAAGCTCGATGTCGCCGATCTTCTGGACGATTCGGTGACCGGCGCGATGAACGGCGACGATGGCAGCAGAGAATCTACGGCGGAAGTCGGCTTCTCTGACCGTCAGCCCGACGAGCGGAGAGCGGTGGGAGATGACGACCTCGAACAGCTCGGGCTCATCGAGGCGCAGCGCGGCGTCTACGGGAACGAGGCCGGGGAACTGCGAGATCAGGTCCTGCACGGTGGACGCGATCCCCGTGAACACCAGGTGGTCACCGGCCTCCAGCCGATCCTGGGGCGACACCGGGCTGACGGTGAGGCCGTCCTCTCGCCGGATCTCGAAGAGGAAGAGCCCGGGAAGTGCGCGCAGGCCGGCGTCCTCCACGGTGGCGCCGACGAGTGGAGAGTTGGAGGCGAGGCGGAGCTCGACCAGGTAGTCCTTGGCTTCCGCTACGGCTGCCGCCATCGGGTCGTCCCGCTCGGGAACCAGGTGGCGGCCGACGGTGGCCAGGTAGAGGATTCCCACGAGGGTCGTGGGCACGCCGACGAGCCCGATCTCGAGCACCCCGAGCGGGGGCACGCCCTGCGCCGAGTCGGCGAGCATGCCGCGGACCACGAGGTTGGCACTTGTGCCGACCATCGTGCAGGTCCCACCGAACATCGCGGCCCAGCTGAGCGGCAGCAGCAGCTTGGACGCGCTCATCCCGATCTTTCGGGCGTGCGACCGGACCAGCGGGATGAGCATGGCGACGATCGGCGTGTTGTTGAGGAAGGCCGACAGAACGGCGGTGGGGATCATCAAGCGGAGCAGCACCGCCACGGGATTCCGACTGCGACCCAGCAAGCCATTGCCGACGAGCTGCAGGGCGCCAGTCTCGCCGACGGCGCCAGCGACCACGAGGAGCACGGCGATGGTGGCCACGGCGGGCTTCCCGAATCCCGCAAGCGCCGCCCCGGGGTCGACGACGCCGCCGACCACGAGGAGGCACAGCGCGAGGAACATCACGACATCGGGGCCGAGACGCTCCCGGGCCATGGCCCACGTCGCACCACCGACGACCAGGAAGGTGAACGGCAGCTGCATAGCTGACCATGAAGCCGCGATGGCGTCGCTCACTTCCCCTCGATCCGGGCGTGTCGTTCAGGTGCTTCGCACGTGTGTAGCACGGTCTGGGCGGCTACAGTAGGATGCGCACGCGCTCACCTGACCGGAGCGACACCGATGGCCGACCGTACCGTTCGGGTCGGGGGGGCCTCCGCGTCCCGGCCTGCTCGCAAGCGGAACGCGCAGCTGCGGTTCCGGCACAACTTCCTGAGCCAGGCCGGAGAGCGGCTGCGGGAGTTTGCGGATCTGCTCGCAGACACGCCCGAGGCTCGCGAGTCGGTGGCCTTCGAGCTGCGCCGCCTGTCCGAGACCGCCGACACGCTGGATCTGGCCACGGTCGGCCAAGCCGCGCGAGAGGCCGCACAGGCCCTCGAGCAGGGGGTGGTCACGGACGTCTCGGAGGACGACACGGTCTCGATTCCGAGGCTCGCAGTGGCGCCGCCGGTGGGCCGCCGGGTGCTGCGGCCGGTGGCGAACGCCCTTCGCCACGCCACCGGACCTCTGCGGTTCGGCCCGCTGGTGCTCGTGGGCCTCGAGGAGGCGCACGCCGACCGCGTCCGCCGCGACGCAGGGATCACGTGCGAGCCGGTCCAGGTGCACCCTGATCTGCGGTCTTTCGCGGGAGGCCTGCATACCGAGCCGCCGGCGTGCGTCGTGTTGCCC
>CAYMSU010000018.1:0-26829 GCA_964393165.1 uncultured Enterobacteriaceae bacterium | reverse complement strand
ATCCGACAGAGATTACATGCGCAGTTCTCGCCGGATCTGCATCGGTGGCCAGCCGGACGAGGTCCGCCTCGGTCGCGAGCGCCGGCGCCGGGTCCAGCCGGCGAGCATCCTCCTCCAGGATCTCCAGGATCTCCGGGACTCCCGCACTCCGCACCGCTGCCGCGACCGCGGCTTCGGCCTCGGCCTCGGCCGCCGACGGGGCACGCCACAGCTCAGCGAGCGCGGCCTCCAGCGCCGACACTCCTGCGGCCGGCGCGAGCCACGGCTCCGGAAACGGATCGTCAGGGTCGACGATGAGCGGCCAGGTCCTCATGGGTCGACCTGGCTCATTCGGGCGCGCCGTACTGGCTGGCGGCGTCGCGCAGCGCGGACGCCACCCGCTCGCGGAGGCTGGTCGGGGCCAGCACCTCGGCGTCGGGGCCGTGACCCTGGATCCAGCTCTGCAGCTCCACCGTGGGCGCGATCGACATCGTGAGCTCGAGCCGACCGTCGGGGAGCGTGCGGAAGGCCTGCGAGGGGTGCCAGGTGCGCTCCCGGATGTAGCCGAGGACCCGCTCCGAGAACGCGATGACCACGTTCTGCGGGGGCCCGCTGATGATGCCGAACGCGTGCTCGATGTGGGCCTCGGGCCGCCACGTGGCCGGCGGCTCGAAGTGCTCGGACCGCTTGCGGCGCGCGTCCGAGAAGCGCTCGACCGCATAGGTCTTCACGATGCCCGCGTCGACGTCGAGGGCGAACACGTACAAGCCCTGACGGAAGGTCGCGAGTGTGTAGGGCTGCAGCAGCTTGGCGCTCTCCGCGCCCGCCATCCCGCGGTAGCGAGCGGTCACCGGGTTGTTGTACACGAGGGCGGTGACGAGCTCGTCGAGGATCTCCGAGGCCTGGCCCCGGTAGTCCTTCGCCGGCTCCGGCACCGCGAGAAACTTCGTGTCGAGGTGCCTCGCCAGGTTCTGGTGGGCGCGGCTGATCGCGGGCTCGAGGCGCTCGATCGCCCCCTCGATGTCTTCGGCGAAGCTGGTCCCCTCGAGGAAGTCGAACAGCTTTCTCCCGAAGTGCAGCGACAGCACCTCGGCCAGCGAGAGCTGCACGCCGGTACGTCGCCATCGGGGATCGATCGAGATCACCCGATCGTCGCCCCGCCCGTCGTCACGGACCGGCAGCTCCAAGTCTCGGAGATCGGCGAGGTACCGGCGGAGGGTCCGCGCGTCGAGCTCGAACCGGTCGATCAGCTCCTGCGCCCGCACGCCACCGCGCCGCGTCATCAGCTCGACCATCTTCACGAGCTTCTGGCCCTTGTTCATCGTTCGCCTCGCACCACGGCGCCTGTGCTCGCGGACAAAAACTGGTCGACGACCAAGTCATCTTTCTCCCGTGGCACCCGGTCGCGCAACCGAGCGCGCGGGGTCGGGAGGGCAAGATGGAGGGTCTGATCGAGAGTATGGCTGTGCTCGGCGTGGCTCTGAGCGGTGTCGTCGTCCTACCGTGGCGGCAGCTGTGGGCGCCCTGAGGTTCTGCACCGAGGTTCGATCGGCTCGCCGCCTGTAGGGCATAGCGCGGAGCTCCGCGAGGCCTCGCTGCGCGCTCCGTCAGCAGGCTGGCTCAGCTTGCGGGCCTGTCGTGGTCGCTCCGGCGGCGGCGGATCCGACAACAGCTCAGGCCGCGTGCTTCGCGCAGAACGGCGTAGCCGGCAGAGCGGCGAGCCGACTGGCTCCGATGTCCGTGCCGCACGCCACGCATGTGCCGTAGGTACCGTTCGCGACTCGGTCGAGGGCCGTGCGGATCTGGGCGATCTCGGCGAGCGCGGCAGCCTCGAGACCCTCGAGAACCTCGTCGGAGGCCGTGAAGTTTGCAATATCGCCGAAGTCTGCCTCCAGCCGGCCGTCCTCGCCGCGCAGGTGGCGGGTCAGCGCCTCCTCGCGCCCGGTCAGCTCGGCCAGCCTACGAACGAGGGACTCCGTGAGCTCCGCTTCGGTACGCTCCCCCTCCGACGCCATGTCAGTACTGCTCGCGCACGTAGCGGAGCACGTCCGTCGTGGTGACGATGCCGGACAGGGACCCCTCGCCGTCGACCACGGGCAGCGAGTGAAAGGAGCTCTCGGCCAGCACGTCGACCGCGTCTCGCACCGTCTGGTCGGCGCGGAGCGTGGTGGGGTCGGGCTGCATGAGGTCCTTGAGCGAGACCGTGTGGTCGAGGACCGCTCCGCTCTGCCGGGCATCCACGCCGTACTCGTAGCTCACCCGCAGGATGTCGGTTGAGGTGACGATGCCCACCAGTCGAGTGCCGTCGAGCACGGGCACGTGGTGAAAGCCCCCCTCGTGCATCACGCGCTGGACCTCGGATAGCGACTGGCCCACCTGCACCGTCGTGGGCTCGGCCGTCATGATCTTGGTGATCTTCTCGTTGCGGCGCATCCGCTGCCTCCTGGGGTGTGGAAGGGTTCGCTTGCAGGTCCCGTGCCGCGAGGCCCCCCACGGCAAGACCGCCATGAAGGAGGGCATGAGCTGCATTCTACGTGTCGGTCAGTGGGTGAAATCCCCCACCTGAAGGGGCCAAGAGGCTTGCAAGCCCTGCGCGGAGCACGGTGCATGCGCTAGAAGGCGAATCCCACGGTGCCGAACCCCCACAGGCGAGCGGTCGGATCGCCCAGCGACGAGCCCTCCCACTCCGGGCCACCGCCAATCCGCCCGGTGACCTGGAGTCCAACCGTGGGACTGAACCAGAACACGGCCGTGCCGACGAGGTCGGGCCCGACCGCATAGCGCCAGGGGCCCACGAGCTCGACGTTCGGCGTGACGACGGTGCCCACGCCGAACCCGAGGGTGGCCATGGCGGCGCGGCCGCAGCCGAAGCAGAGCGACCTCGGGCGCCAGCGCGCCGCCGCGTCGAACCGGGCGGGCTCGCCCGAGCTGCCTTCTCCGCTGAACCAGGACTCGAGCGTGGCCAGCGGCACTCCTCCGCCGACCTCGACACTCAGGTCCCGGGCGTACCAGGCCTCGCCCCGCACCCACATGAACGCGGGGCCGCCCACGCTCACGCCCACAGTAGAGTTCGGCATGCTGAAGGAGGGCGCAGCGAGCGCCGTGGTGGCGAGGATCACGAGCATGACGCCCAGTAGCCCAGCTCAGGCAGATCAGTCCAGCGCCCGGGCGAAATCAGCGAGGAGATCCTCGGGGTCTTCCACGCCCACGCTCACCCGGATCAGACCGTCGCTGATTCCGCGAGACGCGCGCTCCTCGGCGGTCAGGCCGAGGTGGGAGCTCCGGGCCGGCATTACGACCAGCGACTCGAGACCACCCAGGCTGGCAGCCCGCACGGGGATCTTCAAGCGACCGAGGACCCGCTCGGCGGCGGCGGCGTCGGCCATGGCGAAGCTGACCATTCCCCCGAAGTGACGAAATGCTCGGGAGGCCCTGGCGTGGCTCGGATCGGAGGGCAGCCCGGGGTAGCGCACCCTCATCACCTTGGGGTGGTCGGCGAGAAGCTCCGCGAGCGACAGCGCGGTGGCGGACTGCCGAGGAACCCGGAGCGCCAGCGTCTTCAAGCCGCGGTCGAGCAGGAAGCAGGCGTGGGCGTCGAGGCTGCATCCGAGGTGGTGCTGGAGCGCGAGGATCTCGTCGATGTGGGCGCGAGACCCTGCCACCGTGCCCGCAATCACGTCGGAGTGGCCGTTCAGGTACTTGGTGGCCGAGTGGACGACGATGTCGAAGCCGAACGGCAGAGGCCGGAAGCCGACGGGGGAGACGAAGGTCGCGTCGATCACCGTGGGAACGCCGCGGGCCCTCGCCACGCCGATGATCTCGCCGAGCGCCGGGACCTCGAGCAAGGGGTTGCTGATCGCCTCGACATAGATGGCCTTCGTGTTCGACCGAAGGTGGGTCTCGAGGCTCTCGGGCCGAGTGGCGTTGAAGAAGCCGACCTCGATGCCGAGCCGCCGCAGGTCCGCCACCAGCGTGTGCGTGCCCCCGTAGAGGTTGTCCTGGAGCAGGAGGTGGTCCCCGGCCGAGGCCATCGACAGCAGCGTGGTCGAGATCGCGGCCATGCCACTGGTGACCGCGAGGGCAGCCTCGGCCTGCTCGATGGCGGCCAGCTTCTCCGCGAGGGCCAGCTGCTGGGGCGTGTTGGACATCCGCTGGTAGCGGACGGCGCCGTAGGACCCCGCGCCGTCCTGCAGGTAGTTCGCGGACTGGAAGATGGGGTGCACGACCGCACCCTCGATGTGGGTACGTCCCGCGTGAATCAGCTGCGTGGCGATCCGAGGGAGCATGGAGCCTCCGAGACGCGAAGTATCGGATACGTTCGGGGTCGTCGCCAACCGTGGACGGGGGAGCCGTGAGCAGCCCACACGACAAGCGCAAGCCCCGCGCGGCCCCCCGCGCCGGGCGAGACGGCGGGGACGACACGGTGGCCCTGCTGTTCGAGGGCCTCGACCCGACGGACGAGGTGCCGATCGGTCGCCCGCCGGCGGCGTCCGACGAGCGCACCCAGGTCCGGGCAGCTCCCCCTGACGACTCCGACACGCGGACCGTGCTCCGGCCTGTGCCCGACCTCTTGCCGCCAGACGCGGTGGGGCCACCAGACCCACCGCCCACGGCGCAGCCGCTGGCCGAGCTGCTGTCCTCGGCGGCATCGACGGACGACGACAAGACCGTCGTTCGCGCCGTGCCGCCGCGCCCACGCCAGGTCGAGGAGCCGCGCGCGCCGCGACCTTCCGGCCCGCCCACGCCGCCCATGAGCCCGCAGCTGGCCAAGGTCGACGACCTCGGCTGGTCGGGGCAAGACGGCTACCGCGACGAGCCCATCCTCGCCTGGATTGCCTCCGCGGTAGGACTGGCGTTCGTGGGAGGGGGCCTGATGCTGCTCGGGGGCGTGCTCGCCTTCCTGCTCGCGAGCCCCTGAGCCACGAGCCCCCCAGCGGCGAGTCTCAGAAGTCGACGGTGGCGAGGCCCTGTCGCCGCTTGTCGGCCGCGTCGCGGAAGCTGTTCTCGAGCTTGAGCACACCTCGGGGGCACACGTGCGCACACATGCCGCACCCCACACAGGAAGCGCGGGTGAAGCTCTGGTTCGACTGCGCGTAGGAGCGCACGTCGATGCCCATCTCACAGTAGGTGGTGCAGTTGCCGCAGCTGATGCACATGTCCTTCTTGACGCGGATCCGGAAGGCGCCCGCCTTCTGCGTGATGCCGAGCAGCGCCGCCATGGGGCAGAAGTTGCGGCACCACACCCGCGGCCCCAGCAGTGGGTAGAGCCCTGTGCCGACCACGCCGGCAAGCACCGCCCCGACGGCGAACGCGTACCACTGCTTGACCTCGCTCGCGAACGAGGCGAACGCTGCTGTCTTGTCGCTCAGGATGTAGTCGACGCCGATGATCCCGGTGGAGGCGAAGGCCAGAACCAGCACCAGGTGGACGCTGACCTTCTCGAAGCGCCAGGAGGCGGTGCTCGAGGCCGTGAGGTGCCTCCAGGGATCCCCGAAGGTGTTGGCCAGCGCGCCGCATCCGCAGACCCAGGAGCAGTACCACCGCTTGCCGGTGAAGATGGCCAGCACGGGCGCCACGACCACCGCACCGACGACCGCGTAGACCGACAGGTAGGTGGGCAGCGACGACAGCGTCTGCGGGTAGAGGTAGTCGTACTTCAGCGGCCAGAAGTAGCTGAAGTAGAACTCGGGGAGCGAGAACAGCGGCATGATGAACGGCAGGGTGAAGCCGAACACGACCTGCACGCCCACGTTCACCGCGATCCGCATCCGGTTGTACTGCGCATTGCCGTGGTGGCGCAGGTAGTAGATCGCCCCGCCGCTCACGCCGAGCGTGTAGAGCAGACCGTACAGGTACCACTTGTTTCGCAGGCCGAGGGCCTCGGACACCGGCGTGAGCCAGTCGGTCCAGTACAAGATGCAGTAGAAGGCGATCAGCGAGAGGCTCAGGGCCCACCCGAGCGCGCCTCGGGTGCGCCACGGCTCTCGGTACGTGGTCATCAGCCCTTGTTGGGCCTGTAGGTGCATGAGGACTCCAGGGGGGTGGCTCAGCCCGCCGTGAGCGACGGCAGCTTCAGGGCAGGCACGAACTCGGTGTCGAAGCGGGCCTCGTTCAGGTGCGCGAGCACCCAACCCAGGGGCCGGCGCTCGTCGATCCAGCGGATGCAGACCTCGTGGTCCCAGCGGCGGCCGAGGAAGTTGAACCCGATCACGCGCCCGTCCTTGTGCACGATCCGGGTGGTGGAGCGCACGCGACCGGTCTCCTCGAAGTACCAGTTCTCCTCGCCCTCGACCCTCATGTTCACCAGGCCCGCGGTGGTGTACTCGATGTCCATCAGCTTGGCGGAGTTGTACCAGTAGCCCCGTTCGTACGGCGCCTCGTCGCCGAGGACGTTGCGCGCGGCCACCCGGCCTTGATCCCGGCCCGTGTACCAGAGCTGCTCGGGCCGCACCCACCCGTTGAACCACTCCACACTGGCACAGTCCCCGCAGGCCCACACGTGCTCGGCGGAGGTCCGTAGCTGCGCGTCGACGAGGATCCCGCCCTTGTCGTCTCGCGCGATGTCGCTGCCCTCGAGCCAGTCGGTGTTGGGCACGACCCCGATGGCGACCACCACCAGGTCGGTGTCGTGGGTCCCTTTGTCGGTCCTGACGCGCCGAACGGCCTCGCCCTCGCCCTCGAAGCCCTCCACGTTCTCCTCGAGGCGCACGTCCACGCCGTGGTGCGACAGCTCCTCGGCGATCCAGGCGGCCTCCCGCTTGTCGAGGGCGATGGGCCAGAAGGAGTCCTCGCGGATGAGGAAGGTGGGCTTCAGGCCGGCGGCGAGCATGGTCTCCACGACCTCGATGCCAATGAGCCCGCCCCCGATGATCACGGGCCGGCGCGCGGGCGTGCCTCGCGCCGAGGCGAGGGCCGGGCGCCTCTGGTACGGGCTGTCCGGCGTGGTGGCCTCGAGGTGGGAGAACTCGTTCACCGGCCGGTCGTGGCCGCTGCCCCCGTGGACCTCCTGCTCGAGCCACTGCAGATCCTGCAGGGTGACGAAGTGGCCCATGCCCTTGAGGGTGCCGTAGCCCTCCCAGAACGGGGCCGGCCGAGGCCGGGAGCCGCACGCGATCAGCAGGCGGTCGTAGCGGAGGGCGGGCTGCCCGCCGGCAAGGAGAACCCGCTTGCCCGCAGTGTCGACCCCGGTGGCGCGGGCCCGCACGCGGCGCAGCCCGAGTCGCTCGTAGGTGCCGCGCTCGAGCGGCTCGATGTCGCGGTGCGACATCTGCCCGGACAGGACGTACATCAGCGCCGTTCGCGAGAAGAAGTGCTCCGACTCCTCGCTCACGATGGTGATCTCGACGGATGCATCCCGCGCGCGCAGCTCGAGCGCAGCCTCCATGCCCGCGACTCCGTTTCCGATGACGACGACCTGCACCGTGCCTCCTTCTGGCACTGGTCCTGTATGCGACCCTGCCCTGGATGTTACGGCTCGACGCCAAAGCCGGCCATGCGGGCACGTATCAGGCGCTCGACCACCGACTGGGCCGACAGCCACGTCTTGAGGCGGGGGTTCCGCACCACGTCGTGAATCGCGGCGCCGGGCACGAGGACCTCCCACCCCGCCTGCACGCGCGCTGCGTGAGCCACCAGCCCTCCCGGAAGGACGCAGGTGTAACGTCCCTCGTTGCGCTCCCAGTTCATGCGCGCTCCCCGAACGCATGTTCAGTATAGGCCTCTCTCGCTTCCCTGGGAAGGGGCCTTCGGGTACGCTCCCCGCCATGATCGCCCCCGTCCGAGAGCTGTGGTCCTGGGTCGTCGAGCATCGCCAGGTGCTTCTGCTCGGCACGGTCGCGGCGTTCAGCCAGCTGCAGTACGCCGCCCACGGCCCTCCCGCGAAGATCTTCATCGTCTCCACCTTCGCGATCTGGTCGTTCCTGGCCATTCCGTGGGCAGCGACGGTCTTCGTCGACGTGCAGGACCGTCTCGCGAGAGGCCTCGCGGGCCTCGCGATCGCGGCGGCGCTGGTGCCTGCCCTGTACTGGGCCCACATGCCGGGAGCCCGTCGGGCGATAAGCCAGGATCCAACGCTGCTGGTCGCCGGCTCCGGGATCGCCCTCGTCCTCGTGGTCCTCGCGTCGCTGCGGGGCCGGCTCGATGTTCGCGAGTGGGGCCTCGGCTTTGGCGACGTGGGCTGGTGGAGCCGTCCGGTTCTGATCCTGCTCGCCCTCATCGGCGTGGGGATTCCGATTGCCGCCTGGTTCTTCCCCGAGCTCGTCCAGTTCTACCCGCGGTACCGCCCCGCTCGCCTCGGTCCGGACCTCGCCGGCCTGCTGCAGTACCAGGTGGCCATCGGGGTGTACATGTTCTGCTGGGAGTACTTCTTCCGGGGCTTCATGTTGTTCGGCATGGCCCGGTACTTCGGCCCGGTCGCGTCCATCCTGATCCAGGCCTACCCGTTCTTCCTGCTTCATGAAGGCAAGCCCGAGCCCGAGCTTATCTCGAGCTGGTTCGGGGGCATCCTGGTCGGATGGCTGGCCTGGCGCGCGAAGTCGGCCTGGCCGTCCTTTCTGCTTCACTGGGTGCTGTATGCCTCGATGGAAATCACGGCCTACATTTTCCGGCACCACCTGGGACTGGGTTAGGTGCGGCCAGCACGAGAGGTCCACGTGAACATCGTTCTTGCGCTCACCATGATGGCTGGCTGCAACACGTCGTCCGAGACGTCGTCCGAGACGTCGGCGGAAGGCGCGGCGGCCGCCTCGAAGGAAGTGTCGCCCGCGAAGGCCGGCAAGCGCCGGGGCAAGGCCAAGCGTCCCGCGATGGAGCCGGTCGGCGTGAAGGGCCTGATGGAGGGAGCCCTCGCGCTGGCGCCGGCCGAGGCGGAGGAGGGCAAGGGGCCCCGCACGGCGGCCACGCTGAACCTCACCTGGGGCGATGGGGGCCGGAAGGCGCTCGACCTCGGGGCCGTACCGGGGACCTGCACCGAGATCGAGCCGCAGAAGGTCGGGCGCGAGGGCCACGAGAGCGAAGCTCTGTGGTCGGTCCGCTGCGAGCGGCCCGACGAGGCCGAGCCGACGGATCTGAGCATCGTGCAGATGGGGGCGCTGCTGCTGGTGGTGCAGACCATGAATCCGCCCGCCGACAAGCCCGACGCCAAGCCGCGCTTGCGGCCGGTGCGGCGCGTGCCGCTGGTCCGTGGTGCGGAGCTCCAGCGGAAGGGTGCCGCGCCCGTCGGCGGGGGCACCGGCGAGGCTCCGGGGGCAGACGGTGCGGGTAGCGCCGCGCCCGACGCGGGAGGAGCGGGGGAGCCCGAAGCGGGCGGCGAGGAGTAGCCACCTGTCTCGAGCACGATTACGGGCTCGGCTCACTCAGTCGAAACGAACCCGCTTCTTGCCCGGAGCTTCCGGGAGCCCGACCAGCAAGCCCTGCGGGGGCACCTGCCACACGGGGGCCTCGCGGGCGCCGGCGCGGCGGAGCAGGGCGTTGGCGGCGAGCACGCCGCTTGTGAAGGCGGCCTCCATCAGGCAGGCCGGGAACGGCAGCTTCACCCAGTCCCCCGCCAGCACCAGCCCGTCGACCTCGGTCTCGGTACCCGGTCGGCCGGCGTGCAGGCCCGCGTGGAACGCTGGGAAGTCGCTGCGGACCTGCGTGTGCTCCGTCACGATGGCCAGCCGGGCGGCGTCCGGAAACAACGCGAAGAACTCGCGCACGAGCGTGTTGCGGATGTCCTCGTCGGGCATCGCGTCCGGCACCGCGTAGGAGTGCAGCTCGATCACCGACCCGCCGGTCTCCTCGGCCCACGCTCGGCAGCCCGCTTGCATGCGATGGTTGAAGGCCACGGCGTCGAGTGCCTCCTGACGGTCCACGACGACGTAGCGGGACAGCTCCCGCTTCGGCTCGCCATCGAGCCACAGACGCACGACGGCGTAGCGCTGCCCGGCTTGCAGCCCCCGGAGGCGGTCGCGGGTCACGGCGGGGCCATCGTCGAGCCAGGAAGCCGAGGCCAGCTTGGCGGTGCCGACCACGTCGGTGGCCAGCACCACGCCGTCGAAGTGCGCGCCTTGAACCACGAAGCCAGCCCCTTCTGGGCGCCAGTCCTCCACCGGCGTGTCGAGCCGTAGCTCGACCCCCAGCGCGTCGAGGTGCGCGCGGATCGGCGCGAGCACCGCCCGCTCGTAGTGGTCGGTCGGGAAGTCGTAGATGAGCCCGGCGTCCTGACTCAGGTAGTAGAAGTGGAAGCTCTTGATGAGCTCGGCGGTGGACAGCCGGTCCGGATCGGCGAAGAACGCGCGTGAGAAGCTGTTGAACGACAGCATCAACGACGCCGGGAGCTCCGCACGCTCGGCGAACCGGTCGAAAGGCACGTGATCGAGCTCGGCGAACGTCTTCGACTCGTCGTAGAGCAGGAAGCGGTCCATCTCGTGGAGCGCCTGCGTACGCAGGATGTCCCACCAGGAGAAGGCGCCCTTGGCGCCGAGCGACAGCAGGTTGAGCACCGGGACCGTGTCGAGGCCGGCGTAGCTGTGCACCTGCCCCTTCGGCCCGACGATCTGGTAGTCCTCGATGGTGTCGAAGTGTTCGCGGATCTGCAGCCGATCCAGGAAGTCATTGAGATTGTAGTAGTGGCGGAAGAAGGCGTGGAAGCCGTGCTCGATCTCGCGCTCGGAGCCGTCGAGCGTGGGCCCGCGCCAGGCGCCGATCTTTCCCCCCAGGTAGGGGTTCTTGTCGAACAGCACGACCTCGACGCCGCGCTCGGCGAGCGTGCTCGCCGCCGCGATGCCCGCGAGCCCGCCGCCCACGACGGCGACGCGGGTGGCCTGCGGCACGCGCGCGGGGCGCCGAGGGTCCGGCACCGTGTGGGCGTGGCGGTAGCCGCCGAACCGGCGCTCCACGAGCGACGCCAGCAGGTTGCGCATGCCGAGCCATGTGCGGTCGGGGTGGGGCAGCCGCCTCGAGCGCACGAACAGGAGAAGCAGCACGGACGTGGCGACGGCCCCGCTGGCCGCCGCGAGCGCGAGCAGGATGAACATGGCCCGCCCATGCCCTCTCCTGACGCCGTTGTCCAGCGTAGGCGTGCGTTACTCCTGGTTCCCCGCGAACCGCGCCTGCACCGACAAGCCGATCCGGCGGGTCTCGGCCTCGTAGCTGCCGCTCGTGGACGGGGCGCGGTAGCGCTCCGGGCGATCGCCGGCCCCGAGGCCGAAGCGTGGCGTGGCCGTGCGGGGCGCCGCCAGCGCCCCCGAGAAGGACAGCCCCACATCGAGCCACTCGAGCGGCGACAGCCAGGCCAGCCCGCCGATCGACACGGAATCCCGGTCGAAGTTCAGCGGGTCGAGGGCGGTGTCCGCGACGGCGGCGCGGTCGTAGGTGACCCGCCACCCGAACCCCACCCCGGAGGTGATCCGCCACTTGCCGTCGGTGCCCACCGTCCAAGCGTCACGGTTGTCGCGGGCCCGAGGCCGCGGGCGGCCCACGAGGTTGGAGGCGGCCTCGGCGTCGGCGGCCGACGCAGCCCCCGCGAACGCCTCCGGGTCGACCACCGCGTCGCGCTGCACGGAGTCGTGCTGGGACCACGTGGCTAGCTTGCCGAAGGCCTCGAGCCGCAGCGGGGGCACGGGCCGGACCACGACGGCGAGGTGCACCCGCCAAGGCAGGTCGTACGTGGCGGAGCCGGTCCCCCCGACCAGCGCGTTGCAGGTACCCAGTCGCGCTGCCGTCTGCCGCGCGTCCGGATCCGAGGACGGCGGGCAGCTGAAGTCGACCTCGATCTGGCCGCGATTGCGGAGCTCTCCCCCGCTGTGGACGGCAAGGCCGACCGCGAGAGCGTCGGTGGGGGTGAACCTCACGCCTGCGCCGACCGCGACCGTCTGGGCGCGCAGGTCCCGCTCGACCGTCGCTCCGTAGGCCGGATCCTCGACGTCCGGCGAGGGCGCGAGGGAGCGCGAGAGGTCGTCGTACAGCGTCAGATCCGAGGTCGTGCGGTAGATGCTGTCGACCAGCGACACCGTGGCCCCGGCGGACCAGCGCTCGCCGAACCGCCGTGCCGCCGCGAGCGCGGCGTGGAGGACCCGAAGGTTGGCGCCCCGCGCAGCGTGTCGTAGAGGCAGGGAACCGTCCTGGGGCGCCTCGGTTTCGATGACCCGATTCACGGGCGTGAACAGGGCGATGCCGATGCCCAGGTCGTCGATGCCGAAGTCCGAGGACAGGCCGACGAAGGGCACGAACCGCCGGCTTCGATAGGCGTGCAGCCCGCCGCGAGCCGGGGCGTAGGCCGGGGCTTGGCGCGACACCATGAGGTCGTCCCGCGCCGATGCGCCCTCGACGAGGATCTGGGTGCCCCGCTCGGCGGCCAGACCGGCAGGATTCCACCAGACCGCCGACGGGTTGGTGGCTCCCGGCGTGCCCCAGGCCCCGGCGACCTCCCCGTCGTCGAGGGATCCGGCATGCGCGGCCGCCCCGAGCACGAGCGCCGCCGCGTGGGCTGTCATCCAGGCCACCAGCTGCTCCACGAGCCCCGGTCATACCATCGTTGGATTATGGTGAGGACGCTTCCTGGAGATTTGATGACCCAGCGCATCGGCGGGTGGCTCGTGCTGGCCTTGGTCGGCGTCGCCTGCGAAGACGACGGGATCGAGCGCGTGGGCCCGCCCCGCGACTTCGTGACGACGAACCCCTACACGGTCGGCGGCGGCGATGGGGTGCAGGGCGCGCTCAGCTGCGACTTGCGCGGCATCGACGGGCGCTGCCTCGACTACTTCGGCGCCGGATGGGAAGAGGCCACGGCCCGGTCGGACTGCGAGCAGGACAACGGCCAGTTCGTGGTCGACGAGGTGTGTCCGGTGGCGAACCGGCTGGGTACCTGTCGCCTGAACGCCAACGAGAGCAACCAGATCAACATCCGCTACTACCTCGGCACCTTCGCCGAAGCCGACGCGGAAGAGCGGGCCCGGCTGTGCAAGCTCGACGGGGGCCAGTGGATCTCCGACCTGTAGCCCTCCTGCTGCTCGCCGCGTGCAGCCAGGAAGCGCAAGACGAAGCCTTCGTGTGCGGTGGCGTGCGGCTTCGACAGGGCGACGGGTTCTTCGCGCGGCCGTTCCCCAGCGACCGTCGGTTGAGGGAGGGTCGTGCCGACTATGTGGGCTTCCCGAGCCGGGAGCAGGGACTCGTGGATCGCTTCGCGGCGGTCGCGGAGCGCCAGGCCGGGTGGTCGCCGTACACCACCATCTACCTGCCGTTCGCGGAGCCGCTCGACACCGCCGCGCTGCCCGCCACCCCGGCGGCGGCCGCGTCCGCGGACAGCCTGCTCCGCCTCGTCGACGTCGATCCGAGCAGCCCCGAGCGGGGGCGGCGGGTGCCCTTGCGGTGGCGCTACGTCGACGGGCCCACGAGCATGCTGGCGCCCCACACCCTCGCGGTGCGACCCCGGTGGGGCGACGGCATGCGGGCGGGTACGGCCTACGTGCTCACCATCGACGGCAGCCTTGCGTGCACGGCCGACGGCGGCCCGGTGCGCCTGCCGATCACGACCAGCGACGTGCCCTCCACCTTGGCGGGCATGATCGCGGTTGCCAGGGAGGCGCTGCCCGCCGGGCCGGTCCTCGGCCGCGACTTCGTGGTGCGCGGAGTGACGGGCGGCACCGAGCTCGTCGGGCGGCTGGACCTGCCGCGCTGGCAGTCCGGTGAGGTCCCCTACCTCGCCGAGGGCGGCGACATCGCGCGCGACGAGGCCGGCCGCCCCCTCATCGACGGCTTCGACGACGTGCCCATCGGGGTGATGGTGCCACCCGGAGACCCCCCGGCGGCCGGTTGGCCCGTCGTCGTCTACCTCAACGGCACGGGGAGCACCTACGACGGCCTGTTCGACGGGGGCTTCGGCGCCCGCTGGGCGTCGCTCGGGCTCGCCTCGGTCGCCATCGACCTCCCGCTGCACGGGGAGCGAGGGGTCGGCCAAGACCCTTCGCTCACCTTCGTGAACATCAACAACCCGGTGGCGTCGGTCCACAGCACGCTCCAGGGGGCCGCCGATCAGGTCTGGCTGGTCGACCTGCTGGCGCGTCCCGGGGCGCTCGTCGAGGTCGGCGACACCCGGATCCCGCTCGATCCCTCGCGCATCGCCTACTTCGGACACTCCCAGGGAGGCATCACCGGGGCCCTCGCCGCCGGGCACTTCGACGGCAAGGTGTCCGCGGCGATGCTGTCGGGCACCGGGGGAGGCGTCATGCTCGGCGCGCTGCTCAACGAGAGCGGCTTCGACTACGCAGCGGTCGTCGCGAGCCTGCTCGGGTTCGCCGACGGCGAGGAACTCGACGAGTTCCACCCCGTGAGCACGCTCATCCAGCACGCGGGCGACGCCACCGACCCGCTGTACACTGCACCCCACTGGTTCGCGCGGCCCGGTCTCCAGCAGCGCCCTCTGCCCGCGATGTTCCTGAGCCTCGGCACGGCCGACCGGAACACGGCGCCGATCAGCACCCACGCGATGGCCACGGCGGCGGGCCTGCCCGTGGCCCGACCGGTGGTCTACCGAGGTCCCTCCGACGCGGTCCAGGACCCGCCGCCTGCGCGCCTGCCGCTGCAGGGCAACCTCACCGCGTTCGACGGCACCCCGGTCACCGCCGGCCTGGTCCAGTACCGCGACGGCGCCCACGGTGTGGTGATTCGCGAGGACTTCGGGCGCGTCGAGCGGTTCTTCGTGAGCGCGCTGGTGGACGGTGCCCCGGTCCTGGACTGAGCGCCTCCACCAGCGCATATGATCGCCCTCCAGGGGGCAGCGCGGGTGATGAACAGGATCCAGGAGATCGTCGACCGGCTCTCCGAGGCGGCGGCGAACACCGACGTGCAGGCCGGAATCATGCAGCTGCTCGTGCTGGGCGGCTTGATCCTGCTCACCTACCTCGCGGCGCGAGGGCTGGTCTACGGCCTGCGGTGGGCCGTGCAGCGGCTCGCGCCGAGCGTGGACGAGTCGAACCTGTCGCTCGTGCGACGCGTCGCCTTCGTGGTGGCCTTCGTCATGCTCGCGGTGCTCGGATTCGGCCTGCTGGGCATCGATCTCTCCCACGTCAACGACGTGTTCGCGGTCCTCAACGAGAAGATCGTGCTGGGACCCAACGTGTCGATCACGCTGATGACGCCCGTGCTGCTCGTCGTGGTGTGGATCGTCACCGACCAGAGCTCCAAGGCCGTCCAGCGCGGCATCGCGCAAGCGGCCACAGTGCGTGGCGTGAACATCGACGACGGCTCCGTCGCGGTGTTCCAGCGGCTGATCCACTACCTGGTGCTCACGATCGGCGCGGTGGTCGGCCTGCAGGTCCTCGGCATCGACCTGGGCACGCTCGTTGCGGCCGGCGCGGTGTTCGCCGTCGGCGTGGGCCTCGCGCTGCAGAACCTGGCGCAGAACTTCGTCTCGGGGATCATGCTGCTGCTCGAGCGGGCAATCAAGCCTGGCGACGTGGTGGTGGTCGACGGGCAGGTCGTCCAGGTGCGCCAGCTCGGGATCCGGTCCACCATTGCCCGCACGCGCGACGGCGAGGCGGTGATCATCCCGAACAGCAGCCTCGTCCAGAACACCGTTACCAACATGACCCACGAGGATCATCGCATCCGGGTGCGCGTGCCGGTCGGCGTGGCCTACGGCTCCGACATGGCGGCGGTCCCCAGGGTCCTGAGGGAGGCCGCCTCGCGGATTCCCTGGCAGGCCCCCGGCTCGGAGCCCGTCCTGCTGTGGACGGGGTTCGGCAACAGCTCGGTGGACTGGGAGATCAGCGTGTGGGCCGACGATCCGTGGCGTCTGCCGCAGTGGCGCACGGAGCTCGCGCGCGAGGTCTGGGATGCCCTGAAGGAGGCTGGGATCACGATCGCCTTCCCGCAGGTCGACGTGCACTTCGATGCTCCCGTGGAGGAGGCGCTCCGCCTCGTGCGAGAAAAGAACGCAGGGTAGCGGCGCGGTGTATCGTGAGGCGGGAGGTGCGCATGTTCACCGCTCGGTACGTCCTGTTTGGCCTCCTCGTAGGCTGCTCGGCCGGTGGCGGGGGCACCACGCCCTCGGGCGACAGCGGGCCACCGCCCAGCAACGCCAACGTCGAGGCCTGCGAGGGGTTCGTCGACACGTTCAACGCGCTCCCCTGCGTCGAGGCCGAGACCATGCTCGAGGCGGCGGACTTCTGCCGCCTCTACGAGTCGCGCACGTCGGTGGACTGCACGAACATCTTCGACTGCTACGCCGACAACCTGGTCTGCCAGAGCGTGGGCGAGCCGGGGCCCAACGACTACAGCTTCGGCTGCCCCACCGCCTGCGAAGACTGACCGGGGCCGAGGCGGCTCAGAGGCGGTAGGGCGCCTCTGGGCACGTGTCGTAGAGCAGATCGGCGTCGCGGCACTCCACGCGATCGACCAGCACGGGCCAGTCCACACCGTTGATCTCGACTGCTCCGTTGCAGGTGAAGGGCTGCCCCCGCTCGCAGTCCAGGAGCGCGCGGTACGCGCGAAGGCACGCCTCCGACACCGTGAACGAGGTGTCCTCGCAGACCGCTCCGCACTCCCCGAGGATCGCAGCCTCGTCGCAGCCCTCGCCGCTCGCGGCGTTTCGACACTGCGCCAGACACACCCCCTGGAAGTCGTCGGCCGTGACCTCGCCGAGCTCGTCGCAGCCGCTCGCGAGGACCAGCCCCGACCACGCGAGCCGCACCAGCGAGCGCACTAGTTGGCGGCCCCGGTGTCGGCGGGCTCGTCGGGTGCGATGGGGATCTCGATCGAGGTCGTGACGAACTCCTCGCCCGGATCGAGGACGTTCATGTCCGCGCTGGCCTCCTGCAAGCAGCTCTCGAGGTCCGGTGGAGACCCCGGCACGTGCACGGTGACGACGCCCCTGCCGCCGGCGGGCGCGACGACCGCGGTGAGCGGGAGGCCCTCCGGTGGGTCGCCTCCGGCCACCTCCACCCGAGCCGTAGGCATCCCAAAGACGTCGGTGCACGCCGCGAAGCGGTGGGCGCGAGCCTCGAGCCCCTCCTTGATCGAGGCCGCAGTGGGCTCGTAGTCTTGGTCGAAGTCGTGCGGAGGGCTGCCCGGGCGCACGCCCTCCCGGTTCCTGCGACGCTCGGCCAGCGCTGGCGAGGCCCGCGGGGGCAGCGGCTTGTTCACGTCCGGCGGGATGTAGTCGGAGGTCGCGGGGGGGGCCGGGGGCCTGGGCGCACGCACGGCGACGACCGGCTCGCCCTCGGGCTCGGACGAGGGCGACAAGGCGAACATGGCGACGGCGCCGAGCAGGAAGAATCCTCCGACGACGAGGACGAGCGTGCGTGAGTTCATCAGATCACCATCTCCTCTCGGCTCTCGAAGACCCGCCCGATCCGAAACGCGGCCAGCGGGACGGGCCCTGTCTCCACCTCGACGTGGTCGACGTCGGCGCCCGCCTCGGCGAGCGCCAGCCCCGCGCGCGCAGTGAAGGGGCCCATCATAGCACCATGCCCGGAGAAGCCCACCAGTCGGACCACGTTTCGCACCTGTCGGTCATAGCCGAGGAACGGATTGTGATCCGGCGACTCGGCATAGAAGCCGCTGGTTGTGGCGGAGATCCCCGCGAACTCCTCGAGCTGGGGAATCACCTCCGCGAGGCCCATCCACAGCTCGACCGGCACCGCGTCGACCCCGCCGTGATGCGAGAACGCCGTGTCGATCCGGTCCTGGTCTTCGTACGAGAAGTGCGGCTCGGGCGGCACGTCGTGCTTCTTGCCCATGAGCAGCGTGTCCTCGTTCTCGGGGCGACAGTACGTGCCGCTCGGGGAGATGACGAGCGGCATCGTCTTCAGCTGCGGCGCCGTCAGGCTCCCGTCTCTCGCGAGGAACCACAGGTACCGCTTGTAGGGCGCTACGGGGAGCAGCTCGGTGCCGAGGATCGGGGAGAGCCGGTTCGTCCACGCGTTCGTCGCGTCGATGAACAGATCGCCCCCGAACCTGCCCTTCGGCGTGACGACCTCGGACAGTCGGCCGTTCGCGGACTCGGCGGCGGTGACCGGGGCGTTCTGGTGGATGTGGCCGCCGAGATCGCGCACGCGACGGCTCCCCTCGTTGTAGATGAGGTGCGGCAGCAGGAACCCGTCGGTGGGACAGAAGGTGCCCCCGACAGCGGCTCCCTCGCGGATCCAGGGAAACCGCCGGTGCAGCTCGGCCCCCTCGAGGATCTCGAGCTCCGTGAGGCCCGCCCCCTGCTGCATCTCCGCGACCGCCCGGGCCTGCGACCACCGGGACGGGTCCTGGTGCAAAAAGAGGTAGCCGTTCTGGACGATGGGGGAGGTTCCTCCTTCGACCTCCTCGGCGAACCGGCGAAAGAAGGAGACCGAGTAGCGCATGCCTCGGACGGTGCCGGGGGTCGAGAACTGCTGCCGGATCCCCGCGGCGGTGCGGGAGCTCGAGCCGGCACCGACGTGGCGGGCCTCGAGCAGGTCGACCTGCCAGCCCGCGAGCAGCAGCTCCCGACTCACGAGGACCCCCGTGATGCCCGCTCCGATCACGACCGCACGGCGTTCGGCCATGTGCGCCTCCCCTGCCAGACCGCGGAGGGTAACCCGAGCGCATCGATCTTAAAGGGTCGGGGATGCTCGATCCCGACCAGATCCGGCAGCTCCGGACATCCGGCTTCGTGCACCTGCGCGGGGTGGTGCCTTCTTCTCGGGTGGCCGACGCGCAGCGCGCGATCGACGCGGATCTGGCCGCGAACTACGATCCGGCGCGGTATCTCGAGTACGAGCACCGCACATATTGTCCGGAGCTGCGCGGAGATGCCCGGATTCTCGCCCTCCTCGCCGGGTCCCCGGCGCGGGCCGTGGTCGACGCGGTGCTTCCGTACCGCAGGCTGTGGGGCCCGCGCTACCCCCAGATTGCGCTGCGCCAGGCCCACAACCACTCGGCGCAGGTCCCGGTCGAGTGGCACATCGACGGCGTGCCCACCGCGCTGAACGGAGTGCGGGGTCAGTCGCTCGCCACGTTCACCGCGCTCGTCGGGATCTTCCTGTCGACCACCCCTGGTGAGTTCTCGGGCAACTTCACGGTCTGGCCAAGCAGCTTCGCCCGACTCCGCGACTTCTTCGCCGCCCGCGGGCGGCGCGGCCTTCGGGAAGGGCAGCCGGACATCGACCCCGGAGAGCCGCGCCAGCTACTCACCGAGCCCGGGGATGTCGTGCTGTGCCACTACCTCGTGGCGCACGGGGCGGCGGTCAACACGAGCCCCGTCGAGCGCCGGGCGGTCTTCTTCCGCCTGGCGCTGCCGAACCTCGTCGGCCGGCGCTGGCGCCACCTCGTCGAGCCCTGGCGGGGCTGGCGCCCGGTGCAAGCCCCGAGTCCAGGCGAGGTCCAGCGCGATAGTAGAGGCGCCAGTCTTCAGGAGCGACCATGAGCACCCAGCCCGACCTCCCTTCCTCGTCCGGCTCCGGCGTCGACGTGGTCGAAGCTCCCTCGGAAGAGGAGCTTCGGCTGGCGTATCGGATCGCCGCCCAGTCGCGCTCGGCCGAGGAGCACATCGTCCGGCTGGTCAGCCGTGGCGAGGTCAAGTTCGCGATCTGGGGTCCCGGCGAGGAAGTCCACGGCACCGCGACCGCCCTGGCCCTGTCGAAGGTGGTCGACCCGAAGCACTTCGGATTCGTCGGCCACTACCGGTCGGGCGCCCTGTGCTCGATGTGGTGCGAGCTCAACGGGGTGAGCGACTTCACGCTGCGCATGATGCGGCAGCAGTTCAGCCGTGCGACCGACCAGATGAGCGGCGGCCGCCAGATGGTGTACCACCTCAACATGCCCGAGGTCGGGATCCTGCCGATCCAGTCGCCGGTCGGGATGCAGCTCGGCAAGTCCGCTGGCTACGCGCTCGGGTACCGCCTGAAGGGGGTCACCGATGCGGTCACCATGGGGATCGTGGGCGATGGAACGACCGCCGAAGGCGACATGCACGACGCGATGAACGCGATCAGCGTGTGGAACCTGCCCACCATCGTGATGGTGACCGACAACCGCGTGGCGATCAGCACCCTTCCCGAGGAAGGCCGCGGAATCGTGGACTTCGACGCCTACGCCCGAGGCTTCGGCCTGCCTTGCTTCAGCTGCGACGGGCGGGACTTCTTCGACGTGTACCGGACCGTGGCCCGGGCGGCGACGTACTGCCGCGACGAGCAGCGCGGCTGCGTGGTCTACGTGCACAGCCTGCCCCGGTTCAACGGCCACTCGTCCGCGGCCGACGTCACCTTCGACCTGTCCCAGGACGACCCGCTGATCGACTTCGGGCAGCTCCTCGTCGAGCGGCGCATCCTCGCCGAGTCCGACGTGCTGAAGCGCATCGAGGGCAAGGGCCGGGACTTCTTCGCGCACCACGACCTCGGCAAGGTCATGGGCGAGGTCGACGCCGGGGTCCGCCAGATCATCGACCAGGTCCGCGAGGAGCCTCACCCCGACCCGGCAACGGTCGAGGAGCACACCTACGCGCCGTTTCCGAGCGACCCCGAGACCCCTCCGGGCCCCGGTCAGACGCAGGTGTCCTATGCGGCCGCGATCCGCTCGGCGCTCGACAAGCTCGTCCAGCGGCAGCGTGGGTTCGTGCTGGGGCAGGACGTCGGGCGGCTCGGCGGCGTGATGACCGCCACCGCAGGGCTGCAGGCCCGGCATCCGGAGCGGGTGGTCGACGCGCCCCTCAACGAGCCGCTCATCGTGGGAGCGGCCACCGGTCTGGCCCTCCACCGGGACCTCATGGCCCTTCCCGAGGTCCAGTTCGGCGACTACAGCCTCAACGCCTTCCACTGGCTGGTGTACCTGGGCACGATCCGGTGGACGAACCTCGGCGAGGCGAGTGCGAAGGTCGTGCTGCGGATGCCGACCGATCCGTTCGGCGGCGGCGCCGTGTACCACTCGATGTCGGTCGACGGCTACTTCACGCCCATCCCCGGGCTCGTCGTGATCATGCCGTCCACGAGCTTCGACGTGCACGGCCTGCTTCTCACGGCCGGAGACTACGAGGGGCCGGTCGTCTGCCTGGAGCCCAAGTGGATGTACCGGCAGAACCTGGGCCCGGCGTTCCCCGGCGAGCCGACCGAGGCCGACGAGGTGAGCGCCATGAAGCGCGCGGTCATGCGGGGCGAGGTGCCGGATCTTCCCGACGTCCGGGTGCCCTTCGGGAAGGCGGCCACGCGCCGCGAGGGGCGCGATCTCACCGTGGTGGCGTGGGGCCGAGCGGTGTGGACGTGCCTGGATGCGGCCGAGAAGCTCGCCGAGCGCGGGATCGAAGCCGAGGTGATCGACCTGCGCACGCTCGTGCCGCCGGATCTCGACGCCGTCCTGGCTTCGGTCGATCGCACCGGTCGGCTCGTGGTCGCGGCCGAAGATCGGGACTTCGCAGGGTTCGCAAGGGCCATCCAGGGCCACGTGGTGCAGGCGCGGCCGGGGCTCCCGACGATGGCGCTCGGTCAGAAGAACGTGCCGGGGGTCGGTCAGTCGCTCATCCTGGAGGACGCGACGATCCTCACCGCGGAGCAGATCCGCCAGGCTGCCGAGGAGCTCGTCCAGGTCGAGCTGAAGGGCTCGGGGGGGTGGTCGTGGATCCCCCCCCGGTACTTCGTGGACTGACACGCCGGCGCCAGCCGATGGTATCGTTGGGGTGTGTCGCCACGTGAGGCGCCTGTCGACTTCCGCATTCCACTGCCGAGCACCCAAGGGCCCTCACCCCCGGGCACCCTTGCCGAGGTCGACGCGCTTGGTTGGCGAATCCCCGCGCCCAGTCCGGGAGGCGCGCGGATGGCGGGAGCGGCCCGGATCGGCTCCCGGGTGTGGCTGATGGTCCCTTCCCTCGACCAGCCCGCACAGCGCGTGGTGATCCTGCTGTGGAGCGCCCCCAACCCGTCGAGGGAGGCAGGCGGCGCCTGGCAGGTCCTCGCCCCCCGTGCGTCGGCCGAGGAGGTGCGGGTCACCGATCTCGTGCCCGACCCGAGCGGCGGTCTCGGCCTGGAGGTCGAGATTCCTGGTCCGGCGGGGATGAGCCGCCTGGTCGTGGCCTGCCCGCTGGCGGCGCTCGTCCGCTGGGACCTGCCCGAAGAGGGGCGCTGGGACGAGGTGCAGCGCGCGGTGGCCGCAGGGGAGGTCCCGCTCGCCTACTTTCGGCTGCACGTCGTGGCGTAGAGCTACGGCGCCGGCCGATCCGACCCTTCCGGCGTGCCGTCGCCGCCACACGGCGTGGGCGCCCACGCTGCGGGCATCTCGAAGCCGGGCGTCGCCCAGCCATCGGGAGGCTCGAAGCGCCCCTCTTCCGCTTCGAAGCAGGCGTAGGGCACGTCGCGGTGGGGGAGCGGCCCCTCCATCGCGAACGAGTAGTGCCACCACTCGCGGAAGTAGTTCTTCCACCCGTGGGCGTGCATCGTGCGTCGCAGCAGGAGCCGGTTCTCGAGCGCCTTGCCGGTGGCCTTGGTGGTGTGGCTGCGCTCGTTGAGCGTGTCCCACGGGGTGCCCATGTCGAGAGGGCGGCCGCTCTCCAGGTCCACGATCGTGAGGTCGATCGTGTTTCCGCGGTTGTGGCCGGACCGACGCGCGATGTAGCCGTTGTCGAGCAGGTGGACCTGGTCGGTGCGCTTCGCCCAGGCGACCATCGCGAGGGTGCCCCGAAGCGGGCGGTAGGCGTCGTAGACCAGCAACCCGAGGCCCTTGGCCTCGAGGTCGGCCTGGACCTTGGCGAGCGCGTCCGCAGGCGCTCGCGCCAGCCAAGCGCCCGGCGCGCCGTACCCGGGAAGCGGCGCCTCAGTGAAGTTGTCGGCCGTGTGGTAGCGGATATCCAGGCGGATCCCCGGGATGTGCTCGGCGAGCGCGACCCAGCCCTCCGGCGGAGCGCGGCGGTAGTCCGGCGGCGGGGCGGGCGGAGGCGTGGGCTCGGGCGCGGGTGCCTCGGTCGGCAGCGCCTCCGCCGGCGGGGCGGCGGGCGTTCTCGCGGTCTGTCCGACGGGTGCGGTGGAGCCGCATGCCAGCAGCGTCTTCAGCAGAACGAGGAGCATGCCGACCGGTATCCGCTGCTCACCGATCGCGGGAGGTCTGGATCCCGAAACGGTCGATGTAGTGCGCGTAGCGCCCGTAGACCTGGTCGCGGGACAGGCCGTAGTCGCTCGGATCGTACTTGTGCTTGCCGCGCGCGTCCTCGCGATCTTTGGCAAGGTAGGCCGCCACGGCTTCGTCGTGATCGGGAGCGAGATCGAGGTCGAAGTGGTCCGCGATCTTGCGCACGACGGCCGCCGGATCGGCCACGAGCTCGTGAAAGCGCACGTCGTAGAACCGTGACGGATCCCGGTGACGGCGGGCCGCCATCGCCCGGTCGACCCCGTCGAGCAGGCGCTTCTGCATGTGCTGGCCGATGCGCTCGCGCTCGATCACTCCGAACAGATTGCGCCACTGCAAGGACATCAGGCTGCAGTAGCTGCCGATCACGTTGTACGGGTCGCGGTGGGTCTGCACGATGCAGGCGTCGGGAAAGGCTTCGAGCAGCGCATCGACGAAGAACAGGTGCTCCGGGCACTTGAGCACGAGCTGCTCGGCGGGATGGCGCTCGAGCAGCATCTTCAGGGTGGTGCGGTACTCCTGGTAGGGACCGGTCATGTCGTAGTCGTGCATGAGGTAGTCCCCCCAGCTCGCCACGCCTGTCTGCAGGTCCCAGTTCATGACCGCGAAGCTCATCGCGAACAGCGGCCAGCACTCCTCCACCGTGTCCACGTCGATGAAGTGGACCCGGGCCATCTCGGGCGACATCTGGTAGGCCGCGCGGAGCATCCACCCGGTCTGCCGGCGCCGGGTCTCCCGGTCCTCGGCACGATCCTCACCGGTGGGCACCGGCAGCGTGAGCTCCCAGAACTCCAGGCCCCGGCGGCGCGGATCGAGCGAGAGCAGGTTCTGCAGGAGCGTGGTGCCCGTGCGCGGGAACCCGAGGACGAAGATCGGCCGCCGAATAGGCTGGTCGTGGACCTCGGGGTGGGCGTCGAGCCAGGCTCGCTGCTGCAGTCGGTTCCGGATCGCGAGCAGGAACGACTGCCGCATGATGATCTTGGCGAGGGGGGTGAGATCGGCCTTGGTGACGATCTCCTGCACGATGCGCCGCATGGGCACGAGGAAGTCGGTGCTCCCGAGGTCGTCGAGCCGCGCCTGGCGCTTGGCGCTGCGCACGATCGAGTCCGGGTCGAGCAAGCCTAGGTCGAGACCCAGCTGCTCGCCGGCCCACGCAAAGGCGTTGACCAGGCGAATGGGGTCGCGGTACCGAAGACGAGACACAGTGGGCGTGAAGTGCATAGACATGAGCGCCCAGGTAACAACGCGCCCGGTCGCGCTCTCGGATCCAGGGCGAGCCCGTTACTCCTCGCCCCCGCTCGGGCCCGCGCTGCCCGAGGCTTCTCCGGCCTCTTGGCTGGGCTCTCCCTTTCGCTGACGCCCGCGACGATCCCGCCGGCGCTCCCGTGGGGGCTCGGGGGAGGGCGGCACCGGGAATTCCTCCCCTCGCTCCTGCATCCACTCGGCGCGGAGCTCCGACAGCGCCCGGTCCCAGCGGGCGAGCATCGGGGGGATCGCGAAGGGGACGAGCAGTGCGTCGCGGGACTCGCACAGGCGCCCGAGGCGCTCGCCGAGGCGGGGCACGTCCTCCGCGGCGTAGATCCCCAGGGCGGGCCCGTGCTTGTCGCGGTGGATCAGCACCACCGCCTTGGTCAGCTCGAGCACGGCAGGCAGGGCCTTCGGCTGGTAGCGCGCGGGTGGGCTGTCCAGAGTGGAGAACCCCACGAGGGCGAACAGCCGGTCGGCGAGCTCGTCGTCGTCGGTCTGCGCGTCGACCACGGCGAAGCCGCGCACCCGCTCGTCGGGCTTGCCGTCGTCGCCGAGGAGCTCCCGGATCGCGGTCACTCCCGAGATCCGGAGGTGCCAGCGGACCAGCCCGAGCTGCTCGAGGCCGCCAGCGCGGTACCCCTCGTAGGCCTCGATGCCCGAGGCGCCAGCTGGGATGTCGGCGGGATGCCCGTCTTCCATGAACGCGAGCAGGGTGCGGCGGGGGAACAGGCTCGAGATGATCGAGGCCATGTCGACCCGACTGTACGGAAGGCCGCGGCGGGCGTCGGCGGCGGAGTCGTCGGAGAACACCGCTCCGCTGATCACCACCCGCTGGATCTCGGGCGCATCCTCGGGGGCCTGCTCTCCCTCCGGCTCCTCCCATGGCTCGATCCAGCGCTCCCGCCCGCGGCAGAGCCGACCCGGGGAGCGAACGTCGAACGGGGTGATCGAGTAGCCGAGGGCGTGGACCATGCAGCGTCTCCGGGGCGGGGGGCCGGCCCTCCGACGCATGGCCACGATACGTGTGGCTCGGAGGGCGTGTGAACCTCGCGTTTTTCCTCACGCCAGTGGCGGAGGTGGCCTGGCTTTCCGTCAATAGCACGGTAGAGGCTGCGGTCGAGGCCATGCAGGAGCACGGCTACACTGCGGTGCCGCTGCTCGACGCCGACCGCCGGTATGTCGGCACGCTCACGGCGGCGGACCTTCTGCAGTGGCTGTCGGAGTCGTCGCCGCGCGAGGGCTCGGTTCGCCAGGTCCCTCGCCGGGTCGACAACCAGGCTGTGGGGATCGACACCGACGTGCGGCGCCTCGCCGCCGTGGCCGCAGATCAGAACTTCGTGCCGGTGGTCGACAGCAGGGGCGTGCTCATGGGGATCGTCACCCGCAAGGCCATCCTCACCTTCTTCGAGCGACTGCTGGCGGAGAATGGCCTGCTGCCGGGCAGCGGATAAGCTGCGACGCGGAGGCGTCGTGGCGGACAACACCGTGCAGTACCGATTCCTCGCCGCCGTCGGGGAGGGAGGCTTCGGCAAGGTGTACCGGGCGCGCCTGGAGACCGGTGAGGGCTTCCACAAAGACGTCGCGATCAAGGTGCTGTCGAGCATCGACCCTCCGAGTGCGCTTCTCGAGCGGTTTCGCGACGAGGCCAGGATCCTCGGCCTCATCCGGGATCGGGCGATCGTCGACGTGGAGCCCCCGATCCGGATCGGCGAGCGCTGGGCCGTCGTCATGGAGTTCGTCGACGGGTGCAGCTGCGCGCGCGTCCTCGAGGAAGGGTTCGTGCCCGCCGGCGTGGCGGTCGAGATCGTAGGGGAGGTCGCGCGGGCGCTCCACAGCGCCTACCACCAGGAGGGCCCCGAGGGCCAGCCGCTGCAGCTCCTCCACCGCGACATCAAGCCCGAGAACATCCAGCTCACCCCTCAAGGCGACGTGCGGGTCCTCGACTTCGGGATCGCGCGAGCGAACTTCGCGGCACGGGAGTTCCACACCGTCAAGGCGCTCGGCGGCACGCCTGGCTACATCGCGCCGGAGCGCACCAGGCGCATCGAGATCCCCGAGGGCGACGTGTTCAGCCTGGGGGTCGTGCTCCATCAGCTGATCACCCGGCAGCGACCGGACCACTCCACCCGGATCGACGACGCCGCCACCCACGACGAGGTCCTCCTGCCGTCCCACATCCAGGTCGACGACCGGGATCTGCAGCTCGATGAGGCGCTGCTCGAGCCGGAGATCGTGGAGGTGCTGCGCCTGGCGGCCTGGATGCGTGCGGACGACCCCGAGAAGCGGCCATCGGCCCGGCAGGTCGAGGAGGCGTGCCGGGATCTCCGGCGCACGCTGCCGCCGCCGTACTTCCGGGACTGGGCCGAGGAGCGGGTTCCCGCGCGCACTGATCTCCCGCCCGACCACCTGGTGGGCAAGGTGCTGACCTCGGCGACCGGGGGGGCGGACTACAGCCTCGGCGCGCTCGGCCTCGAGGCGCCGATCGCGGGCGAGCGTGGCCTGCCCGAAGGGGGCCAGGGGATTGCCGTGGGGGCCATGCTCGGGGGCGGC
>CAYMSU010000017.1:0-27393 GCA_964393165.1 uncultured Enterobacteriaceae bacterium | reverse complement strand
CCCCCACGCGCAGAAGCCGCCCCTCCTGATAAGGAGGGGTCGAAGCCGGAGGCCCCTTGCTCGTCGCCTGGACCACGCTCCTCGCCTGCCGCCCGCCGGCGCCCGCCACCCCCACCGACCTCGCTGAGCTCTCCCGGGGCGAGATCGTCGAAGGCTTCGCCGTGCACGCGCTGCTCACCGATGGGGAGGACCGGCCCCTCGGGGTCCGCCTCGACCATCAGGCCACGGGCTTCACACTCACCCTGCTGCAGCTCCCCACCGCGCCCCAGGGCTACCTGTGGGTGAACACCGTGCCCTCGGGGCACCGCGGAGAGCCCCACACCCAGGAGCACCTGCTGCTCGGGAAGGGCAACGTCGGTCGCGCCGTCTCCACCCTCGAGGATCTCGCGCTCGTCGGCTCGTCGGCCTTCACGGAGACCCTGCGCACCGTCTACCACTTCCACACCACGGCCGGACCGTCCGTGTTCTTCGACGTGCTCGAGGCCCGACTCGAGGCCCTGCTCCGGCCCGACTACACCGACGAGGAGATCCGGAGGGAGGTGCACCACTACGGGGTGAAGACCGACCCCGCGACCGGACTCCTCGCCCTCGAGGAGAAAGGCACCGTCTACAACGAGATGGACAGCTCCTACCAGCGCCCGTCGCACAACCTCTGGCACCAGATGGATGCCGACCTGTACGGACCGTCCCATCCGCTGGCCCAGGAGTCGGGGGGGCTGCCCGATGCGATCCGCACCATGACGCCCGCGCACATCCGAGCGTTCCACGCGGCCACCTATCAGCTCGCCAACATGGGGATGATCACGGTGTTGCCCGAGGAGGTGCCGCTGCCGGTGGCGCTCGCCAAGCTCGACGAGGTCCTGTCCGCCGCCCAGGGCGAGGCCACCCGGTCCGAGGGCCCGTTCCCCACGGCGCGAACCCTCCCGCCGCCAGAGCCCGTGGCGCGCGGTGAGGTGCGCGAGGTCGGTTACCCTCACCACGACCCGTCCGCGCCGGCGAGCCTGGTGCTCGCCTACCCCCCCACGCGCGACCTGCCCTACCGGGAGTGGGCGCTGCTTCGCGTGCTGCTCGCGGGTCTCGCCGGGCCCGAGCACTCCAACCTGTACCAGGCGCTGGTCGACAGTCAGGCCCGCGAGCGAGACCTCGGCGCGCAGGGAGTCGCCGCCTGGGTCTCCGACGAACAAGGCCAGCCGGTCTACTTCTCCCTGTCGGGAATGCCCTCGTCGGGCTTGACGGACGACGAGGTCGACTGGGCCGCAGCGCGCATCCAGCAAGAGCTCGCCGACCTCGCGGCCCTCCCCGCGGGGGACCCCGCGCTCGAAGATCTTCACCGCCGGCTGCGGGCCGAGGTCGTCCAGTGGCGGCGGTGGCTACGCAAGCTCGTCAGCGAGCCGCCCCAGTTCGGCTTCCGAGGCACGCGAAGCACCTGGTTCGACCTGCTCGACCGGATCGAGCGAGACCAGCCCGCCGACAACGCGCCGTTCCGGCAGCAGCTCACCCACGACGCGGATCTCGCCTGGGTAGAGGCCCAGCTCGCGCGTACCGACAATCCGTGGACGGAGGCGCTGGAGCGCTGGGGCCTGCGGTCCGGGTCGCCGTTCGTCTACGTGAATCGGCCGGAGCCGGCCTTGCTGGAGGAGCTGGCCGAGGCCAGGCGGGCGCGACTCGCCGCGAAGGTCGCGGCCCTCCGCTCCGAGTACGGTGTCGACGACGACCAGGCCGCCCTCGCACGGTTCGGCGAGGCCTACGATCGGGCCACCGAGGAGCTCGAGGCGCAGCAGGTGGCGCCCACGGCCCGATTCGCGGACGAGCCTCCGATGACCCAGGACGACACCCTCGACTACGAGGTCCGGGAGGTGGCAGGGGCCCCCGCGCTGCAGGCGCGGTTCGCGAGCATGATGGGGGCGGAGGTCAGCGTGTACCTGTCCTTGTCGGCCCTGACCCCGGACGAGCAGCCGTGGCTCGCCGTGCTTCCGGAGCTGCTCACCGACGTGGGGGTGGTCCACGGGGGCGTCCCGGCGCCCTACACGGCGGTCATCGAGCAGCTCCAGCGCGAGGTCCTCGCGGTGTCGGCGAGCATCGCGAGCAATGCCGACACGGGACGGGCGGAGCTCGTCCTCCGAGGCTCGGGCACCGACGCGGCAGAGGTCGCGCGTGCGGTGGAGTGGGCGGCCTCCTTCGCGGGATCCCCAGACTGGCGGCCCGCGAACCTGCCCCGCATTCGGGATGTCGTCGACGCGGAGCTCGCCTCGCTGCAGCGGCGCGTGCAAGGTCGCGAAGAGGCCTGGGTCAACGAGCCACCCGCGGCATGGCGGCACCGCACCGACCCTCTCCAGCTCCACGCCTGGAGCTTCCTCACGCAGGCGCACGACGCCCTACGGGTCTACTGGCGCCTCGCCGACCCGGGCTCGGGGCGCGGGCCCGATGCGCTCGCGGCGCTCGCGACCGCGGGGCAGGTGCTCGATCGCGAGGGGCTGCGCGAGCTGCTCGCGCTGCTCCAGGGCCGGGAGGCGGAGGTTCCCTTGGCCGCGAACCGGTTCGTGGCCGCGCTGGAGGGGCTGTCCGAGTCCGAGGGGGAGTCGCTCGCGAAGCTGGGGTCGCACCTCGAGCGAGTGCTCGCCGACATCCCCGACGAGGCGCTTCCAGACGACTGGGCCTACCTGTGTCGCCGCCTCGCCGAAGACTGGCGGGGGCTGCCGGAGGAGGCGCTCGACGCCTTGCACGCGCTCCGGCGCCGCCTGCTCGCGCGCGACCAGGCACGGTGGGTGCTCGCCGGAGGGCCAGTGCTCGACGGCGTCGAAGCGGATCTGGCGCCCCTGGCGCAGCTGCTCGGGCAGGCGCGGCCACCGGGGGCCACGGTCGGGCGGCAGGTCCTGCCCGCCGAGCGGGTGGCCGCGCGTGGGGGGCAGGCCTCCGCCGTGCACGTCGGGCTGCTCGACCCGACCCGACGAAGCGGGGTGCACGTCCACTCGGCGCCCTTCGTGTCGCTGTCGCAGACCGGCGCCGATGCTGTGCTCGACTACCTCGCAGCCAAGGCGTGGTCGGGGGGCGGAGCCCACGCGCTGTTCATGCGCACCTGGGGCGCCGGCCTGGCCTACAGCAACGGCGCATCGGCGAGCACCCGCACGGGGCGGATCCGGTACTACGCCGAGCGGTGCCCGTCCTTGGGGCAGACGCTCGACTTCGTGCTCGACGAGATCCGCGCTGCGCGAGTCGATCGCGACATCGCGGAGTACGCCATCGCGCAGGCGTTCGGGAGCCGCCTGGCCAGCGGCTACGGGTCGCGGGCACGGGCCATGGCCGCCGATCTCGTCGACGGCATTCATCCCGACCGCGTGCGGGCATTCCGACAGGCCGTGCTCGACCAGCGCGCGCGCAAGGGGCTGCCGGCCGCGCTCGAGGAGCGCCTGCCGCGGGTCTTCGGGAGCGTCCTGCCGGGCCTCGGCGAGCCGTCGGCCGCACCCGCCGGACTGGTGTCCTTCGTGATCGGCGACGACGACCAGCTCCAAGCCTGGGACGCCTGGCTGCAGGCGAGCGACGGGGCGTCGCTGGAGCGGCTCTACCCCCGCGACTTCTGGCTGACCGTGCCGGTCGACTGACGCGCCCGCCAGCCCTCGCACAGGCCTGCAGACATCCGAAGGACCGCCTCCACCGCGAGCCGGTCTCCGCGGGCGAGCTCCCGGCCCGCCCAGTCGTACAGGGTGGCCAGGTTCCTGGCGAGGTCGGGCTGCTCACGCCAGTCGAGGACCCGGCGGAGCAGCGCGAAGATCCGCCGCGCATGCTCGCTGTGCTGCCGGGCTGCGCGGGCTTCGGCCGAGTCCAGCGCGGCCAGCGCGGCGTGGAGGTCCCGCACCGCGCGCTCGTGCAGGAGCAGGGCCAGCTCACTGTCGTCGGCGGAGCGATTCCGGACCGCGCGGTATCGGGACAGCCCCTTCACGGCTACTCGAGCAGCGCAGCGGCCCCGTCGCGGCCCGAGCCGTCGAGCCGGAGGACGGAGGAGTCGGGATCGTGTGCGAGCTGCGAGGCAGCGTGCTTGGCGAGCGCCTCGACCTCCAGGGGGCTGGTCGACGTCGGGGAGACGGCCTCCGTGGGCTCGGACTCGAGCTCGACAGCGAAGCCGCGCTCCTCCGCGAAGGCGAGCTCCGAGCGGCGCATCGACCGGATGCTCTGGGTGAGGCGCTCCACTGCGAACACCTCTTCCTCGGGCGCATGGACGGGGATCATAGGCGGGCTCTCCACGGGTGCCTCCCACCAGCGGCGGGGGATGCCTTCCCTACGGATCGCCGGCTCGATCTGTGAAGCAAGCTCGGGTTCTGTCGAGATGCGCGCGCTCGGTGGTGCGGTGCGCCGGTCTCGGCATACACTCGGCCCGTTGCACGGTTGAAGATGGAACTCGTCCCCGGAACTCCCCTCGACGGTCGCTACGTCGTGGAACATCGCGTCGGCCAGGGCGGGCAGGGCACCGTCTACCGCGTGCGCCATGTCGAGCTCGACACGGTCCACGCGCTGAAGGTGGTCGTGGCGCCCACGGCAGACCTGCAGGCCCGCGTCCTCCAGGAAGGGCGCGCGCAGGCGTCCCTGCGCCACCCGCACATCGTGCGCGTGACCGACGTGGTCGCCCTCGGGCCAGCCACCGGGTTGGTCATGGACCTGGTCGACGGGCTCGACCTCGGCCAGGTGCTCGAGTGCGGCCGGCTCACGCTCGAGCAGGCCGACCGGATCGGCGAGGCGATCCTCGAGGCGATCGTGGCGGCGCACCGCCAGGGCATCGTGCACCGCGACCTGAAGCCCGAGAACGTGCTGCTTGAGCGGGCAGACGATGGCTCGGGGTTCGTGCCCAAGGTCGTCGACTTTGGCCTCGCCCTGCACGTGGGGGCGGCGCACCGCACCACGCAGTCCGGCGCCCTGATGGGCACGCCCCAGTACATGTCGCCCGAGCAGATCCGCGACAGCAAGTCGGTCGACGAGCGCACCGACGTATGGTCGCTCGGTGCCGTGCTGTTCGAGCTGGTGACCGGTCACCGGGCGTTCGACGGCGACGAGACCTTCGAGATCTGGCGGGCGGTGAAGCTCGGGGAGCGAGTGCCCGTGGCGTCGCTCGTGCCAGGGATCCCCGAGCGGATGGTGCGGGCGATCGACGGGGCCCTGAAGGTCGATCCGGAGGAGCGGCTGCCTACGGCCGCGGCCCTGCTGGAGGCGTGGCGGGGCGAGGTCGCGCGGCCGACCCCGGGGCCGACCGTCCATCTCGACCTGCCGGCCTCCGCGGGGCGCGCCGGTGCCTCCTCCACGCGGGCCTCGGCCTTGCCGACAGTGCCGCTCGTAGCGGGTGCGGCCGGGCTCGTCGTGGCGATCGGGGCGGCCGCCATGGGGGCGGCCGTGCTCGCGGGCGCCGTGTGGTGGTGGCTCACCACCAGTCGGTCGGCGGTCGCGAGGCCACCTCCCGAGGCCGTGCCCGAGGAGCCCGCGTCGCCGGCTCCGCCTGTCCTGGCGGAGGCGCCACGTCCCGCGCCCACGAAGGCGATCGTCTCGGGCACGCCGATCGAGGCCCCGCCGCCGCGCCCCGCCCCGATCGTCGAGGCTGCGCCGCCCCCCGGTCCGGCCGATCCGGCGCCGGCGGGGGGCGTCACGCGGGTCGTCCAGCGGGTCGGCTACGTCTCGGCCTCGGGCGCGCGGGTGCGCCTCAAGCGCGACGAACAGGTGCTCGACATCCCCGATGCGGTCCCCGTGGGCGAGTACGAGGTCGAGGTCGACTTCGCCGACGTGCCCCCGTTCGTCTACCCTCGTCGGCTTCACGTCGAGGAGGATGCCCGCGTGCGCGTCACGTGCAATCCCGGCACGCAGATGTGCCGGTACGACCGCCTGTAGGCAGGGAGCGCCGATGCGGGCATTCACTTCGAGGCGCCAGCGTCTCCGCGCTCGGTTGGCCGAGGTTCTCGTGCAGCAGAGCTGGGGTTTGCGTCGGCCTCGATGGCACTCGCTGGCCGGAGTGGTCGGGACGGTCGTCGCGGCCCTCTTGGCGGGAGTCGCGCAGGCGAGCTCGTCATCGTCCTGCGAGCGCGCCTGGTCGCCAGGCGAGCTCCGCCAGCGCTCCGAGCAGGTCGCCTCGCTGCTGATCGAGGACAACGGGGCGGTGCTCCGCGCTCGCCGGATCGAGCAGGAGCTGGTCGCCGCCCTGCCGTGTGTCGACGAGCCGCTCGGCCGCGGCCAGGCCGCGATGTTCCTCCTCGCGCGTGGTCTCGTCGCGTTCTTGCGGGATGGGACGGTGAGACAGTGGCACTCACGCCTCCCGACGACGGCGTGCTCTTCGTCAACGGCCGGCCGGCGGGGGTGGCCCCTCGGAACCGGCCGTACCTCCTGCAGGAGGTCGCCTCGGACGGGGCCGTGATCACGACGCGGCTCGTGCTCGGGGAGCCGGCCACGCTGGCGGCCTCCCCCGTGCCCGCCAGCGCCCCGGCCGACGCGCCACGCGGCACGCCGGTGGTCGCTCGGCCTCGACGTCGGCGGGGGGGCCTGGTCGCGCTCGGGGTCGCGGGGGTCGTCGTCGGCACCGGCGCCGCGGTCGCCGTGGGCCTGCAGCGGCGCACGCTGTGCACGCTCGAGGATCGCGACGGCAACGGCTACCAGGACTGTCCGGGGGGCGTGGTCGCCGCCTACGCCACAGGGATCGGCGTCGCAGCGATCGGGGGCGGACTGGTGGTGCTCGGCCTCGTGGGAAGCCCCGCCAGCGCCCACGGCACGCCCACTCTGGGGCTCTCTCTGCCGCTCACTCCGCCCCGACGCGCGGCACCATCGTGCGCCACGGGTGAGCCCGGAATCCGGTTCGCGGCAGCAGCTCGCCGGTGTTCTCCTCGGTGATCACCTCGAGGGGCTCATAGTCGCGCATGAGCGGCCCCACGAAGTGGTGGTTCCCGCCGAACGCGAGCGGCCAGTAGTCGTCGCGCAGGGCGTCGCGGATGGTGCCCACCTCGTCTTCGTAGACGCCCCCGGCGCGGTCGAGATCCCACACCGCCATGGCGTGGATGGAGGGAGGCTTGCCGGCGTAGACCGGCAGCCAGGCCGCGAACGGCGACAGCACGCGGCCTTCCACCGGGCGCGCGCGCTCGACGAAGGCCCACCCCGTGGCCACGTCGTCTTCCGTCGGCACGAGGCGCTCGCGATCGAGGCCGCGCCACGCCCACAGGAGCTGCCCCACCATGGCGGCGGTGACCACGGCCCGCACGGCGGGGGTCGGCCGGTCGGCGACGAACCGCGCCAGCACCACCCCGAAGCCGAAGGAGAGCACCCAGTACGCCGGCATGTGGACGTTGATGAACCCGCCGTCGTGCGCGCGCATGAGCAGGCTCATCAGGATCGCGGCGGCGCCCACGCCGAGGCCGAGCACGGCCTGCCAGGAGAGCCCGTCGCCGGGGCCGACCCCGCGGTAGCGGTCCACGACGGTGCCGCCGACCCGCAGGAGAGGGCCCAGCACGCCCATCGTGAGGCCCCAGTAGCCGATCGCGGCGGGCAGGCTGAGCAGGCCCGAGGCAGGGGTGTAGGGGACATAGGTGCCGACCCAGGCCACCAAGACGGCCGACACCATCGGGACGACGACGGCGACCGCGGTGGGCACCGAGCGCAGCTCACGCTCGCCCGCCCGGAGTGGGCGCAGGTACAGGGCCCACCCCACGGCGCCGAGCGCCATGGGCAGTGTGTTGCCGAGCTCCGCGGGGGTCTCCCGATAGGCGCGGCTCCACCAGAGCTCGTGACCCCGGGGGACCTCGAGCAGGTAGGTGAGGAAGTGCCCGTCGGACCACGCCTGGAGCGCCAGCACCGCGGCGAGCGCGGGACCGGCGGAGGCCGCCACGAACTGAACGCCGTGGCGGAGGTCGCGCACGGCCAGGCCCAGCGCCAGCGGGAAGCCGAACAGCGCGAGGTTGTGCTTGCACAGGAACGCGGCAGCGAGCAGCATGCCCGAGAGCACTGGGGCCCCGGGCCGGTCGCGCAGGGCGACGACCACGGACCAGCCCATGAGGCCGACAGCCAGGCTGTCGGGGCGGACCAGGTCGTAGAACGCGCCAGCCATCGGGTAGGCGCCGAGGAACGCAAGGGCTGCGCCCACGCTGATGGGCCACCGCCCGCCGGCCTGGCGCACGCCGTAGACGATGGCGGCGGCTGCCGAGAGGATGCCGGCCAGCGACACGACACGCCCGAGGGGCGGCGACAAGCCGAACACGGAGCCCAGCGCGGCGACGACGGCGGGGTACCCGGGCGGGTAGATGAACGGCACGAAGTCGGGGTTGGGCGGCAGGTACAGGGGCAGGCCCTCCTGCAGGCGCCACGCATGGGCGAGCATGCCCCCTTCCATCCACTCGAGGTCGAACGGGTAGAGCAGCCGGCCTGCCCAGATATCGACCAGGGCCAACGCCAACAGCGCGCTGGCCAGGGCGATGAGCACGACCTCGAGGACGGACAGGAGGCGCATGACCCGCAGACATAACCCCAGCGGGGCAGATAAGGTGCCGCGCATGCTCGAGGCGCTGGACGATCTCCGTCGTCATCCGACCCGTGCCTGGGTCCTCCTTCTCTGCGTCGTCATCGCCGTGGTGCACCAGGCCACCAAGTGGGACTGGTTCATCGACGATGCGGCCATCTGCTTCGCCTTTGCGAGGAACATCGCGATGGGGGAGGGGGTGGTCCCGTGGCCGGGGGCCGAGCGGATCGAGGCCATCAGCGATCCGCTGTGGGTCGCGCTGCTGGCTGTGTTCTACGGGATCGGGCTCGACGGCTTCGAGATCGCGAAGCCGCTGGGGATGCTGTTTGCAGTGCCCACGCTGTTCGTCACGTGGCGACTGGCCAGGCACGCGATGCCGGAGCACCACGGGCCCGGCGCCTTGCTCGCTCCCTTGCTCCTCGCGATCAGCGCGCAGTTCGCGATCTGGAGCGCCAGCGGGCTCGAGAACGCCCTGTTCTGCTTCCTCCTCGCCACGGCGATGTGGCGCACCCTGGAGGAGACGCGCCACGGGGGGTTTCCGTGGTCGTCGTTCTGGTACCTCCTCCTCGCGTGGACCCGCCCCGAGGGCGTGCTCTACGCGGCGGTCGGGGGGTTCTGGTTCCTCGTGGGATCCCTCGAGACCGCGCGCGGGCTGCGGCGCGTGGGCACCTGGCTGCTCGTCTTCTGGGTTCCGAGCCTGCTCCTCGAGGCCGCCCGCTACGCCTACTTCGCCTGGCCCGTGCCGAACACGTACTGGGCCAAGATCGACAACCGGGGCGTCGCTCCCCTGCTGTGGTGGGCGCGGGGGTGGGTCCAGCTGCGGGAGTGGGCCGGGCGACTGTGGCACGGTTACTACGTGCCGATCTACGTCGTCGCGCTGACCGGGATCCCGGCCGTAGGCGCGGACCGGCGCTGGCTCCGCCTGGGCCTCGGCCTCGGGATCACCGGCCTCGTAGCTGCCTTCGTCATGTGGCCTGGCGCCTCCGAAGGCGTGCTGCGGGCCCGAATCGTCGTGTTGACCACGGTGGGCCTGCTCCTGCCCTTCCTCGCGGTCGGCGTGCCCGGCGGGCGAGCCCGGCTGCTGCTCGGCACGACCTTCGTGCTCGGCCTCGGGTGGTCCATCCTCGCCGACGGCGACTGGATGGGGGCCTACCGCTGGATGAGCCTCGTCTCGGTGCCCGCGGCCGTGCTGCTCGCCACCGGCATCGTCGCCGTGGCGGATGCGCTGGATGCCCGCATCCGGGAGGCGGGGGATGGGCCCGACTGGCGCTGGGGCCCCGCCGGCTGGGTGGCCGCGAGCTTCCTGGGAGGGTTGCTGCTGTCGCCCAACGCGAGCCAGCTGCGGGACCACACGTTCTGGAACATCAACGAGACCACGCAGGCGATCAAGACCCGCGTGGACCACACCCGCTCGGTGGTCCGCCGTACGTTCTACGAGGAGCGCGTCGTCAACCTCGAGGTCGACCAGGGGGCCCACCTGTGGTGGGCGCCCGACTACACCGAGGTCGACATGGCGATGCTCGTGGACATCCCGATGGGGCGGCACTGGTACCATCAGCACGCGTTCATCGAGGAGTGGGTGTTCGAGGAGAATCCGCCCACCTTCGCCCACGTCGGCGGATGGTGGGCCCAGCACTCGGGGTTCCTGCGCTACCCGGGCTGGTGGGACGACTACTTCCACATTCCCCCTCACGAGGACCCTCGCTTCGACGTGCCCTTCGTCGGCGTGTACGCCCGGCGCGACATGGTCATGATGCGGGCGGACGAGGCACCGCCCGGTCCCTCGGTTCCCGTCGAGGGGGGGATCTGGCTGGAGGGCCTGACCGTGCCCGCGCCTGCTGTCGAGGGCCGCGATCTCTACCTCGAGGCACCGATCTCGCTCGACGCACCGCGAGGCGAGGCCGGCGAGGTCCAGATGGTGGTGATCGTCTTCGACGACGCCGGAGAAGAGCGCCACCGCGCCCGGCTGCGGATCGGCTACGACTTGCTGCCCCAGGCGTGGTTCCGCCCTCGAGAGGTGTTCCGGGGGCAGCACGCCGTGCGTCTGCCCGAGGATCTGCCGCCCGGTACCTACCACCTGCGGCTGGCTTTCTACGACGCCTACGCAAACCCCCTCGCCGCGCGGGGCGCGCCCGAGGACCTCGAGTTCCGTGGCGTCGTACGCGTGCTCTCCGATGCCGCGATGCAGCGCGAGGTGCAGGAGCGCCGGTCGCGGATCGCGAGCCTCGCCGAGGAAGGCCGGTGTGCGCAGGCGGAGCAGGCCTGGATCCTGCTGAAACGTCACCTCCCGCGCGCCTGGCGGTGGCACGGCGACCTGCGGGAGCTCGTGGGCCCCGAGCTCGCGACCTGCTGGGCCGAGGCTGCCCCCGAGGACCCGTCGGAGACCGTGGACCGGCTCGCCCGGGCCCACTTCTGGGATCACCACAGCGACGCACTTCGGGAGGTCGGTCGGCCCCTCGCGGACCGCTGGATGGCGGAGGGGCGAGAGGCCCTCGCGGCAGAGGACTGGGAGCGCGCGTACCGGCGATTCGCCGACGTGCTGCGGTTCGAGCCGTGGCGCGCGTGGGCTCGGCGGTGGGCCGAGGAGGCCCGCGACCACCGCCTCGGCCTGCACGACGACGTCCGTATCGGGATCGGCGGTGCCGACAACTGGCTTCACGCGCGCGGGGAGTAGTCGCCGCAACGTTCACGGGTCTTCAGCTCTCGCCTGGTCGCGCCGATGGGAGCCCCTCATGCACGGAGGGGGCCGGTGGCGAGCATCGACGACGTCCCGACACTGCGCGCGTCGGTGGTGGGGGAAGCGCTGGGGCTGTCGCCGGGCACTCGGGTGGCGGACTACGAGGTCGGCGCCGTCCTGGCCCGGGGCGGCATGGCCACGGTCTACGAGGTGCGTCACCGAGACGGCACGCCCTACGCGCTCAAGGTGCTCGACCCCGCGCTCGTGCAGGACAAGCCAGTCAGCTACCGACGCATGCTGTTCGCGCGGCTGCGACGGGAGGCCGAGATCCAGGCTCGGCTGCGCCACCCGAACGTCGTGCACGTATACGAGCTCATCAAGGTGGCGGGCTTGCCTGCGCTCGTCATGGACCTCGTCGACGGGCCCACGCTGGCGTCGCTGTGGTCGGAGCAGGACCTGACCTGGGAAGACGTCGGAGACATCGGCGAGGGCCTGCTTCGGGCGCTGCAGGCGGCGCATGTCGCGGGCGTGATCCACCGCGACGTGAAGCCCGCGAACCTGCTGATCGACCGGTCGGACGGGAGGTACCGGGCTCGCCTCACGGACTTCGGGCTGGCGAAGGCCCCCGCCGAAGACGAAGAGCTCACGCAGACGGGGCAGGTCATGGGCACCGTGGGGTACATGCCGGCGACCCAGGGCCAGTGCGCGAAGCACGTCGATGAGCGCGCGGATCTGTTCTCCGCCGGAGCCGTGCTGTACGAGCTCGTGTCGGGCAGGCCGCTGGCGAGGTACCCCGCGCCGGCAGACGAGGAGGCGGTTCGCGGGGCGCTGGAGGACCTGGAGCGTCGGCGACACGTTCCTGCGGCGCAGCGCCGCGCGATTCGGCTCGCGCTCCTCGCCGAGGAGGGCCTCGACGCCGGACTGCTGTGGCGCACCTGGCGTGGAGAGCCGGAGCCCGAGGTGGAGGAGGTGACGGAGCGGCTCCCCCGCCGCCGCGCCCCACTCCGCTGGCCGATCCGGGGGGCGATCGCGCTCGGGATCGGACTGCTCGCCGGATGGCTGCTGTTCTAGATCGTGCCGATGATCTAGACAATCGGCGATCGACAGGTGGTTGACAACCGCCGCTCCATGGTCGATTCTGAAATTCTGCCGCGCTGAATCCGTTGGCGAGCAGCCTGCTCGTCACTGGGTGGTGGCGGCGGAAGGGAGGGAACATGTTGATCACATCGAGCTTGCCGGTGTCGTTGTTGCTGAAGGACCACCCCTGGGCCGCCGAGGTGCTGGCCTGGCACGGGGTGTTGGTCGACGAGCTCGACGGCCGCATGTCGATCGCGGCGCTTTGTTGCTTCCAGGACCTGGACGAGGATCGCCTGCTGCGGGACCTCGCCGCTGCAGGGCGTAGCCGGGAAGCGGTCAGTCGCGATACCGCAGCGGCCGATGGGCTCTGGGGCACCGAGGCTGCGCTTTGACCACGGGGGAGGCCTCGCCCGCGCAGCGCTGAGCGTCGCTGCCCGGGCGCTCCCCACTCGGTTCTCGCCGCCTTGTCGGCCTGGCCTCGGGTCGATGCAGGGCGCCGTGTACGCTCGGCACGGATCGGCGGACGTGCTTGAGGTCCGCGACGACTTGCCCGCGCCCGCGCGCACGGCGCGCCACGTGGTCGTGCGCGTGGGGGCGGCGGGCGTCAATCCGGTCGACTTCAAGGTGCGCCACCACGAGATCCTGCGCCTCGGGGTGCCCCTGCCGAAGGTGCCGGGCACCGATCTCGCGGGCGAGGTGGTCCACGCTCCGCCCGGCAGTCCGTTTCGCGTCGGGGAGCGCGTGTTCGGCATGATGCCGCTCCTCGGGAGCCACTGGGGCGCGACTGCGGAGGAGGTGCCGGTCGAGGCCAGGTTCCTGGCGCCTACGCCGGCCGGCCTCACCGACGCGGAGGCGGCCTCGCTGCCGCTCGTGGGCCTCACCGTGCTCCAGGGAGTCGCCCCCGCGATCGCCCGGCTCGGCGACCCCGCGGGTCGGGTGGCGCTCGTGCAGGCCGGGTCCGGCGGCACGGGCTCGCTGGCCGTCCAGGTGCTGGCCCACGTGCACGGCATGCGGGTGATCGCCACGTGCAGCGCGGCCAATGCGGACTGGGTCCGCGGTCTCGGCGCCTCCGAGGTGGTCGACTACCGCTCCGCGCGCTTCGAGGACGTGGTCCAGGGGGTCGATCTGGTGTTCGACCCGCTCGCGTACATGCTCGCGGAGCGCACTCGGCAGAGCGGGGTGATTCGTCCGGGTGGGCACTACGTCCAGCTGGCGGGCTCGGACTGGGCCCAGGGCGCACCGGCGTGGGGGGTGGTCCCTGAGGTGCGGCCGCCGGCGGTCCTCCGCGGCTTCGGGGCCCAGCTGTGGTCGCGGCTGGCGGCCCCGTGGGGGCTCGCGCCGCACTTCGTGCACCACGTCTTCGTCCACCCCGACGGGGCCCAGCTCCGCGCGCTGGGCGCGGCGGTCGGCGAGGGCCTCGTGCGCCCGACGGTCGAGCGGGTGTACCCGCTCGGCGAGATCGCACAGGCACACCGCCACGTCGAGGGCGGCCACACGCGGGGGAAGGTCGTCGTGGAGGTCAGGTCGTGACCCACCTCCGAGCCTCGCGGGCCTGACGCGGCCCCCCGTCTCGGGTACGGTACGCGGGTTCTGGGGGAGAGCCGAGCATGGCGGCGTGGTGGATCCTGATCGGCGCCCTCGTGGCGGCAGCGGAGGCGGGTGCGTATCGGTTCGCCGTCCTTCCGTTCGACAACGCGGGCGGGCCCGAGTTCGAGGTTCTCGGCGTGGGTCTGCAGTCGATGATCACGACCGACCTGGCGCAGGCGGACGACGTCGAGGTGGTCGAGCGGGCCCGGCTGCAGGATCTGCTCGACGAGATGGAGCTCGCGGGCAGGGGCGTGGTCGATCCGAAGACCGCGGCCGAGGTCGGCAAGGTGCTGCAGGCGAGCCACGTGGTCGTCGGCTCGTTCACGGTGGTGGGCGACACCATGCGGCTCGACGCGCGCGCGGCAGAGGTCTCCACGGCCAAGGTCGCGTTCCAGGCCGAGCGCACGGGGCCGCGAGACGCGTTCTTCGAGCTGGAGAAGGATCTCGTCACGCAGCTCATCGAGGGAGTGGGCGCGGAGCTGTCGGCGAAGGCCCGGTTCTCGATCGGGCGGCACACCGCCGACTTCGGGGTGTTCACCGAGTTCTCCCGCGGTGTGCAGCTGTTCGACGAGGACCGGTACGCCGAGGCCAGTCGCGTGCTCGAGCAGGTCACCCAGAGCGACCCGACGTTCGTGCTGGCGGCGGACGTGCTCGACGCCCTCGGGAAGGTCCGCCAGGCGGCGGAGGCCAAGGCCGCGGCGGCGCGCGTCGCCAAGGCCGAGGCGGCGTTCGTGGTCCACCAGACCTCGGCGCGGGCCCAGGCCTCGCTCGTCGACCGGCTCACGGCCATCGCCGAGGACGACGGTCGGGACCGGCGCGACCGGGTCACCGCGAACCAGCTCCTGCTCACCGGCCTCGGCGGGTGGCGGGTGAGCCACGGCGGCTTCCGGCAGCTGCGCGAGGCGGCCGACCAGTTTGCGCTGCTTCGGCAAGGTGAGCTCGCCTACCAGGGGATCTGGCGCCTGATGCGCTCCCGGGTACCGGACTGGTTCCCTGCCTATGAGAAGCCCAATGCCTTCTTCTCCGAGGACCGCGACTTCGACTGGGTGTTCCCGCGCGAGCGGCACGCCCTGTTCGACGGCAGCAACCCGTACCGCTTGCTGTCGACGTGCAAGGAGCTGGCCCACCGCATCGACGACGACTGGCTGAGCATGCTGTGGGTGCCCTACGAGCGTCGGCTCGACCTGCGGCGCGACGTGTACCGCGACAGCGGTGACTGCATGAAGGGCTACGGGCAGCACATGCTCGAGGTCGCGGAAGCCTACGTGGACGTCGGGCGGCCCGGCCGCGCGGCCGCGATCCTGTCGGAGCTCACGGCGCGCGAGACCGACGCGCGCCTCCTCGATCGGGTGGCCCGGGTGGCCGCCGACAGCGAGGCCCGCACGAAGCTGCTCGATCAGTTCCCCGAGGGCTCGGCGGCGCGCGAGGCGCTGCAGTTCGGGCGCGCGTCCGTGCGCGAGCTCACCGAGCGGCCCGAGGTCGCCCTGTTCCGCGTTCACTACGCCGTCCGCAAGGAGTGGCCGATCCGCAATCCGATGTTCGTCTCGGGCCTCCCGACCTGGGTCGTCGGGCGCAAGCAGGTCGAGCTCGTGACCGGGCCCCGCACCGGGGTCGACGAGACGAACGCGCTCCGGCACTACCGGGATCTTCGCAAGCTCGGCGGCCCCTACGGCCAACGCCAGGCGGAGCCTCCCACCTTCGTGGTCGTGGGAGGCGTGCCGCGTGGCGATCTGCAGGCGTCCGTGGATCTGCGCTTCGATCCTCCGGACGACTGGTGGCCCCTGCAGTACGCCGAGAAGCCGGCAGGCTGGCGGGCGGTCGATGAGCGGCCGGTCTCCGGGATCGTCGTGGGCGTGCGGGAGATCGAGACCGACCCGCTCTGCGATCCCGTCACCGACCAGCTTCAGCGGTCGATCCCGACCACCGGGATCGGCGCGCTCGTCGTGGGCGACGAGCTCGTCCTCGCGAGAGTCCTCGAGACCCACCCGGAGCCCGAGCAATGCAACGTGTCGCCCACCTACCTCCGGGCGATGGCGGTCGGCGAGATCCTGGCCCGGAAGCCGATGAAGAAGCAGCGTGTTCGGCTGGAGGTAGCGGTGCGGGGGTCCGAGGTGCGAGCGTCTGCCGGCGGGGCGAAGGTGTCGGCCACGGTCTCCGAGGGCGCGGGCGGGTTCACCGCCTTGCTGGCCGATGGCCAGGGATTCGTCGAGTTCAGCAACCTGACATGGGAATAGCGATGGGGTGGGTGACGAGGTGGCTCGGCGTGCTGGCGCTGCTGGTGGCGATCGTGCCCGGCGCCGCGAGGGCGAGCGCCCCGCGCAAGCCGATCGTGGGCGTGCTGTACTTCGACTACGAGGGTGAGGATCCGCAGCTCCGATCCATGCGCAAGGGCCTCGCCCAGATGCTGATCACCGACATGTCCGGCGAAGACGACTACGACGTGGTCGAGCGGCTTCGGCTGCAGGAGGTCCTGCAGGAGCTGAAGCTCGCCGAGTCGTCGGCCATCGATCAGAGCTCGGCGGTGAAGGTCGGCAAGGTGCTCCAGGCGAACCGACTGGTGCTGGGCGGATACTTCCAGTTCGGCAGCATGTTCCGCATCGACGCGCGGATCGTCGAGGTCGAGACCTCGAAGACGGTCTGCTCGGTGGGCTGGACGGGCTCGCCGGACGAGCTGCTCGGGATGCAGCGCAAGCTCGCGCAGCAGCTCGCCGCCGCCGTGCTGTCCGACGGGGGCAACTGCGAGAGCCCGGGAGAGGCCACGGCCAAGCCGTCCACCCAGGGGCTCGAGAAGCTGCCGCAGAAGGTGCTGTCGGACTTCGGCAAGGCGCTCGACGCGGCCGACGAGGGCAACAAGGACGCGGCGCGGCAGCACCTCGACGCCGTGCTGAAGGAGGAGCCGAAGTTCACGCTCGCGCTGGACGAGATGCAGCGGCTGATGAAGTGATCCGGCCAGGGCCTGGACGGGTGTACAGATGGCGCTAAAGGGTCTCGTCGCTCTGGAGGGCCCGTGTCGATCACCCTGTTCCATCACCCCTGGTCGCGCGCCTCGGGCGCGGTGTGGATCCTGGAGGAGCTAGGGCTCGAGTACTCCCTCGAGTTCGTGGACCTCCGCCAGGAGCGACCGGCTCGGCTGCTCGCCCTCAACCCGATGGGCAAGCTCCCCACGCTGGCCCTCGGAGACGACGTGGTGCTCACCGAGGCCGCTGCCATCGGCATGTACCTCGCCGACCGGTACTCGCTCGGGGAGCTCGCCCCGGCGCTCGACGACCCGGCGCGGGCCCCGTACCTGCGCTGGATCGCGTTCGCACCGGCGGTGATCGAGCCCTGCGCCTACGCCCACCGAAGTGGCTGGGAGTACTCTCCTGGATCCGCCGGCTGGGGCACCTGGGAGGCTATGCACAGCACCCTGGAGCACGCCATCGGCGCGGGGCCGTGGCTCCTCGGCGAGCGGTTCTCGATGGCCGACGTGACCTTTGGCAGCACGGTGAGGTTCCTGCGGCAGTTCGACATGCTCGAGCCGCGCCCGGCGATCGAGGCCTACGTCGCCCGGCTCGTCGCGCGGCCCGCCTACCAGCGGGCCGACGAAGTCAACAAGCGCGTCGTGGAGGAGCGAGGGCTGGGCGGCTGACGCCGCCGCTCGCTACTCCTCCCGCCGCCACAGCACGTAGCTGCCCATCCCGCAGTCCTTGACGGCCTGCTCGCCGTTGTAGGTCACGCCGAGCTGGTCGAGCTGCGCGCGATCCGCTGCCCCGAGGTAGGCGGGCTGGATGTCTTCCCCCAGGAAGAACTCGCGGAGCACGGACCGATCGATCTGGTACCAGATCTTGTCGTCCTCGCTTCCCTCGGAGCTCGCCAGGAACTCCTGGCCGCCGGTGCCTGCGGGGTCGTTCGTGTAGCTGAAGCCGGCGACGTAGAGCTTGATCTGGGCCATGGTCGGTCCCTCCGGTGATGGCAGTGGTCGCGGCGCTGAACCGCAAGCGGAGTCAGCATGCTCACGGAGCGCTCAGGAAGCCGGGTGCATCCTGGAGGGGTGTCGCCCGCACGGCAAGTCACAACTTCGAGGCGCGCTGCCGAGCCACCTTGGCGGCGCCAGCATTGCCTGCCGCCTCGTAGGCCGCGGCCAGGGCTTGCCACACCATCGCGTTGCGCGGACGGAGATCCGCGGCGGACTCGAGGGAGGCCACCGCCTTGCCGACCTCGCCGCTCGCGTGCTGCACCCGGCCGCGCAGGTAGTGCGCCTCGCCGAGCAGCGGGTCGAGCTGCAGGGCACGGTCGAGGGCGGCCATCGCGGGCGCCGTCTCGCCCGTGCCCAGCTGGATGGTCGCCAGGTTGTAGTAGCCGAACGCGTACTCGGGCGAGCGCGCCACCGCGCGCTCGGCGGCCGCCCGGGCGCCCGCGGTGTTCGCCGCCATCACCAGGGCACCGGCCCGGTAGCTGTCGGGCACCCCCCAGCTCGGACAGGCCTCCGCCGCGGCGTCGGCCGCCTCCGTGACCTGCTCCGGATCGCCGTCGGTGTACAGCCGCGCCCGCGCGAGGGCCGCCCACAGGGGGGCGCTGGGGTGCTTGCGGACGCCCGCCTCGAGCAGCTTGCGGGCCTCCCGATCTTCGGCCCGGTCGGACTGGGCGGCACCGTCCCGCAGGAGCTTGTGGCTGCGCAGGAGCAGCGAAGACGCCTCGACCCCGCTGACGTCACACGCGTCGGGCGGGGGGAGCTCCCGGGACTTGCGGCGCTCTTCGGCGAGCGCGGCCTTCGTGAGCCGCTCGCGGGCCCCCGCGTCGCCCGCCAGCAGGCCGGTGAGGGCGGCGTGGTCGTCGTCGGTGAGCAGCCCGAGCTGCTTGTCGACACAGGCGTAGAAGGCCAGGCGTTCGCGCATCTTCTTGTCGGCCGCCACCTTGTCGACGGCCTCCAGGGTCTCAGACGCCGTCGCCTGGCTGAGCGCGGCGTAGGCCTCCGGGCTGCGCGGATCGGCGAACCCCTGACGGCGGCACGCCTTCTCGGCGTCCTCCCTCGACACTGCCCGCGCGGCCACCGTGCCCTCGGGCGCCTTCTGGTTCACCAGCACGAGCTGGCCCCCCTCGTGGAAGGCCCGCTGGAACACCCCCTGCTGCGGCGTCTGCTCCGCGTTCTGCTGCACCCGGGCCCGGAGCTCCGGGAACAGCGTGTCGGTCACGAGGTAGCGGCCGGGCGCCTCGAGCAGACCCTGCCGCAGGAAGTACGCGAACACGCTGATGCCGTCGCGGCCGGCGTCCGACACCGGCTCGTTGCCGCCCGACGACAGCACCACCCGGCTGCGCTTGGACGACAGCTTCTGCAGTGGTGCGAGGCTCGCGACCGCCCCGGTCGGCCGGGGGACGTCCCGGAACATGCCCGAGAAGCAGGAGTCCACGATCATCAGGACGTGCCGGGCGGGAATCGCGCGCAGCTTCGCGCCGACATCGTCGTTGCTGACCCACCGCGACGTCTGGGCGATGTCGGCGTCGGCCGGTAGCCAGTACCCTCGGCCTTCCGCCTCGTCGTACATCCCGTGGCCCGCGAAGTAGACGAGCACCGCGTCGTCCTCCTCGGTCTGGGTCTTGAGCTGATCCAGGCGGGAGATGATGTCTGCTTCGGTGGCGTTCTCCACGATGTCGGTGGCGAATCCGAAGTTCTCCTTCAGAACCCGCCCGATCTCCTGGATGTCGCGATTCGGCGTCTCGAGGTCGGGGATCCCCGACTTCTCGCCGTAGTCCGCCGCGCTGAAGAGGATCGCCTGGTAGCGGCGGATTCCGAGGCCCTCCTTGCCTTCGGGCGGGGGCACCTCGATCGTCTCGAGGGCCCGGGTGCGGCTCGCGGCACTCGGGCCCGAGGGCAGCAGCACGGTGAGCAGGAACAGAGCCAGGGTGCGGAACAACAGCGACGCCATGTCAGCTCCAGGACTGCGGAGGGGCCTGTCGACTACTGGTGGGCCTCGAGCCAGGTCGGGTCGTAGGTACGCAGCAGCGTGAAGAGAGCGCTGCGGAAGGCCTCCGCGGTGCCCTCGGACTCGCGGCGCAGCCACCACCCCACGGTGGTGGTCACCACGCTGGCATGGACTCCGTCGGGCTGGGATCCCCAGCTCGCCGTGGGCTTGCCGAGCGCGCGGTCACAGAACTTCGGCGTGAGGAAGTAGAACCACTGGGGATCGTAGCCCTTTCGGCCCGCCGCGACGCGCGCCTCCCACGACGCCCTCACCGCATCGGTGCAGGCGCCGTTGCCCTGCGCGTTCAGCTTCTTCCACACGAGGTAGTAGGTGCGCGCGAGCGGGGCGACGAACTCGTCGTAGATGACCTGGGTCTGCTCGTCGGGGGCGGGAATGTGCGCTTCGGCCCAGGCAATGGTCTCGACCCGGTACCTCCCGAAGCCTTCCTCGTCGCTCAGCACGAGGCCCCCGGACTGTAGCGAGCCATCCTCGAACAGCGGCTGATCCGCGAGGTCGAGCAGGTGGGGATAGTCGAGCACGGACCGCACGTGGCAGCCGAAGCTGCGGAGCCCTCCGCGGGGAAACGGGTCGAAGGGCTGGTTGCAGCGGTCCGTAGACTCCGAGAGGCGCAGCCAGGCGCTCCGCAGGATCTCGGGGGCCGGATCGTCCGAGCACGTGCCCTCCACGCAGCTGCCCACGCACTCCCCAGGGCCCCCGCACGAGAGCCCGGCCTCGGCCAGGCACACCCGGTCGGCGGACCGCTCGACGCACTTGTAGCCGCGGCGGCACTCTCCCTCGCAGGCTTCGAGCAGGCCGGGGCCGCGAAGCGCTGCCGAGATCCACCAGATCAGGCCTACCAGGACGAGGACCCCGAGCAGGCCTCCACCGATCATCCATCGTGTCGAGCTCACCGAGTCCCCCGGAATCGGAGCCGCAGCCTACCTTGCGGGCAGAGGGGCCACCAGGAACTCGCGCATGACCTTCGCCATCCGGGCGTGGTCGTGGGCGCCGCACTGCTCTCGCGCGGAGTGCATGGAGAGCATGGGGTTGCCGACGTCGACGCCGCGCACGCCGAGGTGGGACGCCAGCATGGGGCCCACGGTGCTGCCGCACCGCATGTCGGCGCGGGTGAGGAACCACTGGTGGGGGACCTCGACCTGCTCGCAGAGCAGTGCGAAGGCCGCCGCGGTGGCCCCCTCGCTCGTATACCGGTAGTTGGCGTTGACCTTGATGGCGGGCCCTGCGTTCATCCGCGGAGCATGCTCGGGGTCGCTCTTGTCGGCGAACGCGGGGTGTACTGCGTGCGCCATGTCCGCCGAGAGCAGCCAGGTGTTGCTGAGCGCACGGTCCACGCCACCGGGCGCGGTGGCCTCGCTGTGGGCCTCGAGGTTGCGGAGCAGCTTCGGGAGAGCCTGGCTGTCGGCCCCCCGCGCGGTGCGCGAGCCGATCTCCTCGTGGTCGAAGAGCGCGAGCACCGAGGTCGCGTCTGGCTCTGCGTCGAGCGCCAGGAACAGGCCCTCGAGCCCCGCGTGGCAGGAGCCCAGGTTGTCGAGCCGGGCGCTGAACACGAACTCGTCGTTCGCCCCCCCGAGCGTGGGGGGCGTCAGGTCGAAGAGCGAGAGGTCCCAGCTGATCACGTCGGTCCGGGACACCCCCAGCTCGCTCGCGAGCAGCGCTCGCAAGGGGTCGGTCGGCCCGTCGTCGCCGTGCAGGCCGAGCACCGCGGGTAGCTGTGTCTGTGCGTTGAGCTTGAGCCCGTCTTCGTTGACCCCGCGGTTCAGGTGGATGGCCAGCGTGGGGATACGGGCGACCGGCCGCCGAACGTCGACGAGGCGGGGCGCCGCGCGGGCTCCCTCACGCACGTAGGCCACCCCTGCCACGCCGAGGTCGCGATCGACCCACGTGGGGATCTGGACGCCACCGTAGACCTCGACGCCGAGGCGGACGTACCCGTGGCTGCGCTGCAGCGGCTGGGGCTTCACCCGAAGGTTGGGGGAGTCGGTGTGCGCCGCGATGACGCGAAAGCCCGCCTCGGCGATCGGCGCCTGGCCCACTCGGAACGCCAACAGGGAGCCCTCGTCGTGCACGAACCCCCGGAAGCCTGCCGGGTAGGTCTGAGGTGGTCCGGCGACGTCGACGGCAGCAAAGCCCTGCGCCTCGAGAAGCCCTGCGGCGTTGCGGGCGGCGTGGTGAGGCGTCGGGGAGGCGTCGAGGTACGCCAGGAAGCGCTCGAGCATGCTGGAGGGGGTCATCGACGGGTCCTTGCTGGGTTGCCGGGTGGTCCCGGGTGCTTAATTCGTCCGCCACCGTTTCAGAGGGGGTTCCACCATGGATGCTGTGGAGCACGGGTTCAAGGCCGAGGTTCAGCAGCTGCTGAACCTGATGATCCACTCGGTGTATTCGGACCGGGAGGTGTTTCTCCGAGAGCTGATCAGCAACGCAGCAGACGCGCTCGACAAGGTGCGCTTCCTGGGGCTCACGCAGCCCGACCTCGTCCCTGCGGGCCACGACACACCGGCGATTCGGATCACGGTCGACGAGCAAGCGCATACGATCTCGCTCGACGACGACGGCGTGGGCATGACCAAGGACGAGGCGGTCGAGAACCTGGGCACCATCGCGCACTCTGGCACGAAGGCGTTCCTCGAGAAGCTGAAGGAGTCCGGCGACCAAGGGGCACCCGAGCTGATCGGCCAGTTCGGGCTGGGCTTCTACTCGGCGTTCATGGTGGCCGACCGCGTCGAGGTGGTCACGCGCTCGGCGCAGCCGGGGAGCGAGCCCGTGCGGTGGACCAGCGGAGGGGAAGGAACCTACACGATCGAGCCCGGCGAGCGGGAGGCGCGAGGAACCCGGATCACGCTGCACCTGCGCGACGATGCCCACGAGTTTGCAGCGGAGACCCGGCTTCGCAGCATCGTCCGCAAGCACAGCAACTTCCTGCCATGGCCCATCCACGTCGGCGAAGACCAGGCGAACACCGGCAAGGCGCTGTGGGTGGAGCCGCCCTCGCAGGTCAGCGACGAGGAGGCCAGCGCCTTCTACAAGTCGGTCACGATGGACTGGCAGGATCCCGCCAGGCGAATCCACCTCTCCGTCGACAGCCCCCTGCAGTACCACGCCATGCTGTTCGTGCCTCGAGCGCGCCCGTTCGACCTGTTCTACCCCGACGGCGCGCGCGGGCCCCGACTCTACGCCCGCCGCGTGCTCATCGAGGAGCAGGCTCGGGACCTGCTGCCCGAGTGGCTCCGGTTCGTCCGCGGGGTCGTGGACTCCGAGGACATCTCGCTCAACGTGAGCCGGGAGATGGTCCAGAAGACGGCGGTCGTCCGCAAGATCAGCGACGCGCTGACCAAGCGCATCCTCAAGGACCTGGTGAAGTGGGCGGAGGAGCCTCCCCCCGAAGCCGACAGCCAGTCGGAGTCGGAGTCGGAGGTCGACGAGAGCCCGGCGACCTATGCAGACTTCTGGAAGAACTTCGGCATGCTCCTCAAGGAGGGGTACTACCACGCGCGCAGCACCTACGGAGAGCAGCTGCTGCCCCTGCTCCGGTTCAACTCCACGGCCCACGACGACGAGGCTGGGCTGATGTCGCTCGCCGAGTACAAGGCGGCAATGCCCGAGGGGCAGGACACCATCTGGTACCTGACGGCGGAGTCACGAGAAGCGGCACTGGCGTCGCCGCACCTCGAGGCATTCCGCAAGCGTGGCTGGAGCGTGCTGTTGCTGACCGACGCGGTGGACGAGTGGCTGGTCACCGCGCTCGACAGCTTCGAGGAGGTGCCGCTGAAGTCGATCGCCCGCGGCGAGCTCGAGCTCGAGCTCGAGGACGACGAGGACGACGCCGACAAGGCCGACCTCACCGAGTTCGCGCCGTGGATGAAGGAGCTCCTGGGCGACAAGGTGGTCGAGGTGCGCGCGTCGTCGCGGCTCACCGACAGCGCTGTGGTGCTGGTCGATGCCGAGGACGGGATCTCCGCGAACATGGAGCGTCTCCTGCGGGAGTCCCAGCAGAACCTCGCCGGCATGTCGAGCAAGCGCATCCTCGAGCTCAACCCGAAGCACCCCTTGATCCGCAACCTGGCCGAGCTTCGAGACAGTGGTCGCGCCGATGCGGCCGCCGAGCTGGCGTCGATGCTCTATGACGACGCGATGCTGCTCGAGGGCACCGTGCAGGAGCCTGCGGCCCTCGGCCGCCGGCTGCAGGAGCTGCTCCTTCGGGCGTCGGCGAAGGAACTCGATTAATCGGGGGCCCCAGAACTCGGAACCTGCGCCGGGATGTCTCGAACGGAGCGCGGCGGTTACTAGACCGCTCCGCGCCCTTTCTGGCGCGGGTATGCCCCCGCGATGTGGTCTATGAAGGTTGCGCTCTTCTTCGACGGCAAGAATCACATGAAGGACCTCCGGCGGGCGGTGCAAGACCGCTGGCTGGACCACGGGGCCCTCTCCGAGTGGGCCGTTAAGTTCATCGGCGGCGACACGTTCGTAGGCGCTTGGTACTACACCGGCGTGCCGACCGCGCAGGACGATCAGAACGAGCGGCACGCGCTGTCGGACCTGCTCGAGGAGCTGGAGAAGCGGCCCGGATTCTATGTGCGGCGCTTCAACCGCCGGGCCACGACACGGGAGTGCCCGCACTGCAGCGAGATCATCTCCTACACCGAGGAGAAGATGGTCGACACCAGCCTGGTGGCTGACATGATCTCGCTCGGCATGCGAGACGCGTTCGACTCCGCGATCGTGTTCTCCGGCGATCTCGACGTCGCACCGGGGCTGGCCGCGCTGTCGTCGATCGGCAAGCCCGCCTGGATCGCCACGTTCGGCGACTTCGGGCTGTCTCGGAGCCTCGTCCGCCAGGCCTGGTCGCACATCGATCTGCTCGCTCACATCGACGAGTTCGCCTACCCCGGGCTTGGCGAGGCCCCCGCGCGGCCCACCCTGGCCAAGCCAGAGGAGATCGACCGGGAGGTCCTCCGCGAGCTGAAGCGGGCCGAGGCTCACTTCATGGCCGGCGGAGGCTTCGTCGGGGCCCACTACTTCATCCATCGCTGGAAGGGCCACGCGATTCCCGATGCGCCCGAAGCGCGAAGGCAGGCGGTGCAGCGACTGATGGACTCGAGCGAGGTCGAGACCTACCAGGTCGACGGAAAGACCGCGCTACGGACGGTCGAGCAGCGCAGCGTGGAGGTCACCCTGGGCGACGAGGAGGACGACGAGACCATCGAGCTGCGCGTATCGAGCGACGTGCTGCGCCGGGTGCGCAAGGCCGAGGGCGAGTAGCCGGCTCAGAATGCGAACACCGTACCCGCACTGATCTGGGGCAGGAAGCCGGTCTGGCCAACCCCTTCCTCGATGAGTCCCCAGTTCTGTCCCGTCCACGCGCCCGCGGCCACGTTCAGGTTGAGCCCGAAGTTGTCGATCACCATGTAGTCGAGGCCGACTCGCGCCCGGGCACCGCCCGCCCAGTCGCCACCGATGTCGTCTCGGTAGTACTGCACGAGGATCAGGTCGGCACCGAGGTAAGGCTGCAAGTTGCCCACATCGATCCGGAACAGGGCGCCCACGTTTGCGGGGAAGATGACGTTCCACTCACTGTACACGCCCTCCTGGATCTGCAGGTCGGGGGGGAGCACGCGGTTCACGGCGTACATCTCGAGCCCCGCGACGAGGTCGAGGTGGGGGCTCACCCGCGCCGAGGCCTCGATGCCTCCGGTGATGAAGTCGAAGGAGTAGTACCGGCTGTAGCCGCCGCGGGCGGCGATGCGGAACCGGGGCGGGCGCTCGTTGGGCCGGCCGACCTGCGCGGTCGACGAGGACCGCCGAACCGGCTCCGAGCGACCCCGCTCCGCGCTCTCGTCGACGCGTGTGTCGGGCGCCGGACGGGGCTCCGGCTCGGCCGGGGGGGCGGGGGCGGGACGAGGGGGCAGCACCGCCACCACCGGCTGCGGGGTGGGGGCGGCCTGTGGTGTGGGCTCCGGCTCGGCTGGGGAGCCCTCGACAACACCACCGACGATCCCATCTGGCTCGGCGAGCTCGGCCACCCGGATCTCCTCCTTGGAGACCGCGCCGAAGGTGATGGTGTCCGCCTCGTCCTCTGGTACGATCTCGTCGGCCGGCGCTGGCGCCGGCGCGACGACCTGCGCGCTCTCCGACTCGAGCTCGACGTCGTCGGTTCCTGCGAAGTCCTCCGGACGCATGGCGGCCGCTTGCTCCTTGCGGGGGTCGATGCCGGTGAACAGCTCCCGGATGACCGAGGTCATGCGGTTGGACAGGCCGGTGGGATCCTGGGGCACGGTGAACGCCTGCCGCCGGACGATCTCCCCCTCGTCGAACAGCACCAGGTCGAGCACGAAGTCGCTGCCCTTCGACACGATGCGGCCAGCGACGATCGCATCGCCTTCGTGTTTGGTGGCGAGGCCCTGCAGGCAGCGCGAGCTGAGCAGGCACCAGTCGTTGAGCCCCTCGGGCACCGCCGTCAGCTCGATGACCCGCTCGACCTCGGGGGCGAAGTCCAGCTCCGAGGCGAGGACCTGGTGCACACGGAACAGATCCTCGACGTCGACCGTCGCGTCGCCCAGCAGCGGGGACACCACGAGCTCGGACGCGAGCGCGGACGACGGGCCGAGCAGGCCGGCGACAACGCTGGCGACGACGGGCCCGAGCGGGGCGTGGGAGGTCGACATGGGGTGGCTCCTGCAGACGGTGCTCATTGGCTGGCCACGACCTGGCCGATCGAGAAGGTGCCGCCCAGGACGCCGGAGCGACCCTGGTTGTGCGGAAGGACCGCCGTGGCGCTGTGCACCCGGCCGATGACGATGTCCACCACGTCGTAGTCGCCGGTGGTGGGGATGGGCGCCCAGTCCGTCCACAAGTCGGGCAGGTCGTGCGCACCGTCGTCGACGAGCCAGCAGGTGACGGTCTCCTGGAGGGCGAAGCGCGCCTGGTCCCGGAGCCACCGGTTGCGCTCGAGCACCACGAGGATCTCCCCGTCGTAGGGCCCCTTCCAGGCGAGGTCGAAGCCCTCGGCGACGAGGGGCGTGGTCGTGCTCGCGAGCGGCGGGGAGGTGACCACGAAGTCGGTGGGGAGGGCCTCGACCAGGTCGGCCACCTCGAGGGCGGGCCAGTCTTCGCTGCCCTCCATGGGCGCCAGGTTCAGCGACGCCCCTGCGACCAGCGCCTCGAGGCTGGTCTGCAGCGTGAACGCGGGGGTGCCCTCGGGGAGCTCTCCCTCGGGGAGCGTGAGTTCCGTGCGTGCGTTGTCGTTCGCCTCGAGCGTGAGCTCGGACACGCCGGGGGCGTAGGCCTCGAGCGACGACGGTGACAGCTGCCTCGCGCAGGAGTCGATCGCGGGCGCGAACCGCCACTCGGGCCACGACGGCGCGGGGCCGACGGGGAACACGACCGTCGCCGCGGCGAAGTCCTCGACGCCATCGGGCCAGTACCCGCCCTGGTGGTGGTACCTGCCGAGCAGCCCGAGGGTGCCGAGCCCCTCGGCGGCCGACGTGAAGTAGCGGAACGAGGCACCGGGCGCCCCGCGCCGAGAGGGGGTGGCCCGTAGCTCCACCCAGCCGTCGACCTCGAGGTCGGGGACCTCCAGCTCGACCGAGCCCTCGGACCGGCTCGCGACGAACACTGGCACGCCTGCG